>JAJDWA010000001.1 GCA_022825825.1 Candidatus Poribacteria bacterium | reverse complement strand
GGTGTATCAAATAGAACTACGCCACAAAAAGTTCCCCGATCCATTGAATGTCGTTTGTATCAAAAAAACAAACCTAACCACTAAACAGCAAGCCCACGTCTTATGGTTCAGTTCTGATTTAGAACTTGACGCTGAAAAAATAATAGATTATTATTCGCTCCGTTTTCAAATTGAGTTCAACTTTCGTGACGCAAAACTTATGGAAAAATACAGATGTCAGAATCCCGAATATAGTGTATTATATCTAAAATCGCACTACGGAGGTCTGAAATATATACACGAAATATTAAAAATACTTCCGCAAAAACCTGAACCTATTGTTATTTAGCAAATTATTGAACGCCTAAGTTCAATCGCTGCTATTCACAACACGCAAGCCAATCTTAATTCTGGATAATTGGCGAAGGTATTGATATTAGAAATGGTATAATATGTGCTTGCATAACAGTTTTGGTTTGTATAGGCAATTAGAGAGGATGGACGTTGGCAAGCGATTTTGGAGGTCCATAACAACCGAAGTAACGCAATTGAGATGCGTAGGAGTATTGTGGCACAATCATTACGCATTTTATCGTTGGCACTTCCGATGATAAACGCAAAGCCTCTCAATATTCACCTCTGTATGGAGGCATCGTGCATCGAGAGACGTTAGGGAAACCGTTCGCTCAGAAAATTGAAATATACGGATTTGTATCAAAGGACGAAAATGAAACGATTGATTTTTGAAGACATGTATAGTTGGTCGGTATTTAGTGAGGCGCGGCAGATAGATTTTAACGGCCATCTCTGGGTTAGAGATGATGGAAATATCGCTATTGATCCAGTCGCGATGTGTGATGCTGACCGTGCGCAATTTGAACAACTTGGCGGTGCAAAGTGGATTGTTATTACAAATCGTGACCATGAACGGGAAGTCGCATCCTTTCAGGAATGGACAGGAGCAGAAGTGATTGTGCACGAAGCGGATGCCGATTTGCTTGAGATTAAACCTTCGCGAACAATAAGTGATGGCGAAACGATTGTTCCTGGATTACAAGCGGTGCATCTCCCGTTTGGGAAAAGCCCTGGCGAAATAGCACTCTATTTTCCTCAGAAAAATGCCATCCTTTTCGGAGATATAGTTGCTGGTGAACCGATGGGGCGTTTAACACTACTTGCAGATGATAAATTAGAAGATGCGCGAAAGGCAGCGATGCAACTTCGCAAGGTGTTAGCATTGCGGTTCAACGCTGTGCTCGTTGGAGATGGGCATTCTCTCTTTAGAGATGGACGACAAGAATTGGTGGAATGCCTGCAGGCACGACAAGACATTTATATCAATCGTATCAACATTGATGAAATGGAATGGGTGCATAGGGAGGCACCACACCCTTACGGTTTTGAATATAAAGACATCGATCCGCTCATCGGTGCTAAAAATATAGGATACTGTGTTTACCGTCTGCAACCAGGTAAGGCGAGTTTTCCAATGCACCTACACCATTTTGGCGAGGAGATGTGCTACGTGATGGAAGGTACATGCACACTCAAAACACCGCGGGGTGATATGGAGGTACGGCAAGGCGATTTTATTGCGTTTCCGCCAGGTCCAGTCGGCACACATAAGTTTGTGAACGAAGGTGATGCGCCAGTTACATTGTTTATACTTGGCACTACTACCCCACACGATGTGAGTGAATATCCGGATTCTAACAAGGTATTACCTTATGTGATTCGGGAAATTTATCGGAAGGGTGAGAGTCTAAATTATTTTGATGGCGAGGTGGAATAGTTAGGTATTCCTACCCACTCGATCATAGGTGTCAATTTAGTTAAAATCCGCGATAATCTGTGGCATCCGCGCTAATCCGCGATTTAGCATTCTTTTTTAGAATCGCAGATTACTCGGATACGCAGATAAACGCGGATTATGTTTTCGCATAACCCAACTCCACTCTGAAAAGAATAGGTTAAGGACATGAAGACTCAAAAATCTGCGCTAATTTGTGTTATCCGTGATAATCTGCGATTTAGACTGCAGCTTCAATTGTGTGTATCCCGACTACGTTGTGAAAGAATCAGTCTTTTGTATTGTAAACTATTCTCGCCGAAATTGATTAATAAGCCGACTTCTAACCGATATGTTTTCAAATAATTTAAGAGTTGTGCCTTGTGTACATCTGCTAATTCCGTGACAGCTTTTAATTCCACTAACACTTTTCCTGCCACTATGAAATCTGCTCTACGTGTCCCGATGGATTCCGGAAAATCCTTATAGAAAATATCCTGCTCAATTTCACGGGCGAACTCCAAACCAACTTTTCTCATCTCAATTGCCAACGCTCGCTGATAAATTAACTCTTGGAATCCATTCCCAAAAAACTTATGCACCTCAAATGCTGCCCCAATAATTTTTCCTGTTATATCTTTGTATTTCAGATCGTCATTCACTTTATTTTTCCTTCATCTATGTTATTGTATGAATCGCGGATTGACGCGGATTACGCAGATGAAAGCGGATGATACCTTTGCTCAACCCAAATCTACTTTCAAAAAGAACAGGGGCAAATAGGATACCTCTTAAAATCCGCGCTAATCCGTGGCATCCGCGCTAATCTGCGATTCAGCATTCTTTTTTAGAATCGCGGATTGGCGCGGATTACGCAGATGAACGCAGATTATACCTCTGCTTAACCCAAATCTACTTTCAATAAAGAATAGGGCAAACAGGATACCTCTTAAAATCCGCGCTAATCCGTGGCATCCGCGCTAATCTGCGATTTAGCATTCTTTTCAGAATCGCGGATTGACGCGGATTACGCAGATGAACGCAGATTATTGACTTTGAAGTATTTCATGCGTCACTCTAATTCTACGTTCTATGGTTAATCAAATAAACTGGACTAAGGCATTGATAACAAAAAACGAAGACTTTCATCTGCAGCAACCAATTTCTCCATTAGTTCTGGTATGTCCACCCATTTAAGCTGATTCGTTATTGCACGTTGTCGGCTTAAAACCCAACCAAGAACTAAACTAACATCAAATGCATTTCTCACAGGCGCGAATTTTTCTGGGGCTTGATCTGTCCGCACATAATAATGTGGTTCCGGGAAATATTCTGTAAGCTCGGAGGGTGGAATCTTTTTCCTACTATCAGGTTTTTGGTCTAAATATGTTATCTCTTCTGATTTTTTGACTTGTATATCATATCCGTTAATAGCAATGTTGTACGCACTTGCTGCCATTTGGTAATTCCATTTATTTTGAACTGCTGTATCTATCCAACGCGCCAATGTGTGCTGACTTACCTCAGCCGCTATCCAACTTTTGTATGACTCACGTTCCCCTTCAATGTGATCCAGATGTCTATGTAAAAATGCCCGGATTTCTGTAGTAAATGTGTATGAGTCTAACTCTTCTGTCTTTTTCCGATGTTCCTTTCTGAAGTTTACCTTGTGTGAGGATAACATACCGAAAGGAAACCGGGTTTTATATGTCGGTTCATACCAGCTTAACCGAATGTCTAAGGCTTTACCGGCTCCTATCGTGTTTAATCCACTAACTTCCAGCATAAAAGGTAATCGTTCCGCTTGGTTTAATGCATGATTGGCTAAGGTAAAACTGACCCACATAGATTCACCATATTCTTTTATCTTCAATGTGGCTTCCTGAGAATGTATATCTGAAACATATAACGCCAAAACGTCGACTAATGCTTCGAATACTTCTCGATGTTGAAAGAGACGATATTGCTTCGTCGCGATGCATACCGGTATATCCTGACGGTCTTTAACATATTCTCCATCAGTACTGAGAGCTTTACGAATTATCATATCAAGGTATTTGTTGGTGCCACCATTATGTAATTTAAATGAAACTCTATCAAAGTGCGGAATCCACTCTTTTAACTCGTTGACAGGTTTGGTGTGTATAAATGCTTCTCTACCTTCCCATTTTAATGCCTTCATAGATCATCTCCGTTAATGACTTGCTTCACGTATTCCTTAAAATTACAATTTCTATCTTCATATTTCTTACTCTTCTTTTAGCTCCGTAAAGTTTTGGCACTTCCTTACCCAATTTCTTTTCAAGCCAAAGTACTTTTTCTTAAAACCAGACCACTTAGCATCAAAAATCTATAAATTCTATGATACCCACTGCAAACAAAAATAGCAAGCATAAAAACCTGAAATGTGTTAAACTAATTACATATTGGAATACATAACAATAGGAGAATAAAGATGAAAAAATGGATTTTATGTTTAGCAACGCCCCTCTATTTAGGGATTGCTGTCTGCAGTAGTGATGCGGAGGAACTAACTTTGAACGATATTTTTCCAACCGACCGGGTTTTAGATGTCCAAATTACCGTTTCGGAAGAGAATTGGGATAAGATTCGGTTTCAGTCACGGAATTTTGCTGAGGCACTGCGAGAATCTCGGCAGTTTGCGATGCCGGAGCATCCGTATACTTATGTTGAAGCGAGTGTAAGCATTGACGGTGTGGTTTTCCCGAAAGTTGGTATCCGTAAAAAAGGGTTTATCGGTTCTCAAAATCATGTCCGTCCATCGCTGAAAGTCAGCCTGAATCATGTTGACAAACAGGGTGAGATTGATGGATTGACAAACCTGACATTTAATAATAATCAACAGGATATAATGCAGGTCAGCCAGTTTATGGGATATGCGCTATTCAATGCGATCGGTTCTCCCGCGCCTCGTTGTGCTTATGCGAAGGTAACGGTGAACGGCAAAAATTTAGGGATATATTCTCATGTAGAAACTGTGCGTCCACCACTGCTCAAACGTGCCTTCGGCAATGACAAAGGCACCCTCTATGAAGGGACAGTCGTTGATTTTCACAAGGAGTGGGAAAATAGTTTTGAACATAAAAGAGGTGATGACGAACGCGGTAGAGAAAAGATATTAACGTTGATTGATGTTCTTGCGGATGAGCAGGTGACAGAACAGGCTATCGGTGAGCATGTTGATTTAGACAGCTTCTATCGGTTTTGGGCAACGGAGGGGTTACTCGGTTTCTGGGATGGATATTCTGGGAACAATAACAACTTTTTTGCCTATTTGAATCCAGAGACAGATAAGTTCCATTTTTTACCGTGGGGCGCGGATTCGCTGTTTCTGAAGTATGGCATGTTTGATTCTCGGAGGGATTCACGCAGGCCGATTTCAGTGAGGACACAAGGTTTAATTGCTCACAAACTCTATCAGCTTGAGGCAGGTAGAGAACGGTATGCAAAAACGATGATGGAAATTCTCGAAAATCATTGGAACGAGGTTACATTGCTTGCTGAAGTGGACAGAATTGCTGCGATGATCGAACCACACATGATTCCCGCGCAACGTTTCATACAACAGAGAGAGAGAAGGGGTGAAGGAAGGACCGTTTCTTTCGCGGAAAAATTAGATGAAACTCGCGAGTTCATTCGTACCCGCAAAAGCGACATTTTATCTGAGATTACTGACGGAATGCCGATTTGGAAAAGGCGACCGAATCCGCCATTTGTTATAGGACCTGATGGATTTAAGAACAGGTTTTTTGAGTTACCGGAAGACAATTTGTGGGGTGCTGCGCGGACAGGTGATCTTGACGGCATCAAGCGTTATCTTGCAGAAGGTGCGGATATCAATGAACTTTCTGAACAGGCACAACTATCCCCTTTGTCATGGGCAACTTTGATGGGAGAAAAAGAGGCTGCTGAATTGCTTCTCCAACTCGGTGCAAATGTTAACGTAAGGCAGGAAGATGGGGGAACTCCTTTACATATTGCTGCATTTTTAGGGCGTGCAGAACTTGCCGAGCTCCTGATCAAAGAAGGTGCTGATGTTAATGCAAAGAACCGTGGCGGTGATACCCCCGCAAGCGGTTTATATGCGCCTTGGAGCATGGTTAAATTTATGACCAGCATGTTTGGTATTGAGTTGAAACCGAAGCAGGTTGAAGCAGGTAGAAACAAAATTGCTAAGATGCTCAACGTCAACCTCTCCTCAAAACCGCAAGGTGTGGCAAAGGACGTATGGGAAGCCGTATTCATCGGTGACCTCAAAGTGGTTAAGCAGGCAATAGCCGATGGGGCAAATGTGAATGCGAGGAATCCACAGTTTGGTGAACCGATGTTATCTACAGCTGCGCTGATGGGACATACAGAGATTATGACTTTTCTGATGGAAAAAGGCGCGGATATCAATGCTCAGAATGGAGATGGCAACACAGCGTTGCACGCCGCAGCATTCCTTGGGCGTGCTGATGCAGTGGAATTGCTCTTGGAGCACGGTGTAGATGCCAATATCCGAAATAATCAGGGAGGTAGTGCTATAGACAGCGCGACACTTGACTGGGGAATCACACAAGGGATATTAGAATTTCTTAAAATTGAGGTGGATGCGGCAGAAGTTAAAGCAGGTAGAGCTAAGGTTGTAAGACTTCTTACTATACATTCAAAGAATGCACCGCAATCACATAATTTGTGGAAAGCATCGGCAAATGGCGATCTTTCTGCTATCAAAAAGGCTTTGGATAATGGTTCGGATTTAAACGCGCTTGATCCACAATTTGGAATACCTCCCTTAGGATGGGCAGCAATCAACGGTCAAACGGCTGTAGTGAAATTGCTTCTTGAAAAAGGGGCGAATATCAATAATCGACATAGAGACGGTTCTACTGCG
Organism: Candidatus Poribacteria bacterium; assembly: GCA_022825825.1. GTDB lineage: Bacteria > Poribacteria > WGA-4E > WGA-4E > WGA-3G > MSPOR6. Next base: position 111,731 of record JAJDWA010000001.1, on the reverse strand, counting down.
TTGCATAGCGCAGCTTTTCTTGGGCGCGTTGAAACGGTAAAATTGCTTCTTGAGAAAGGGGCAGATATTAATATCCGAAAAGATGATGGTATGACACCTATAGATGTTGCGAAAATCGACTGGGGTTTGACAGAGTTTGTGGTTGCACTTTTACAGATGAAAGTGGATGAGAAAAAAGTTAAAGCGGGCAGAGTTGAGGTGATAAAGCTTCTCTCGAATCAGAATAGATAGGCTGTTAGCACTATTTATGGTAGATTTTAGAATTACTTGGACACCCTGCACCAGCGAGGTTAGGAAACCTCGCCTACCGCGATAATTACAGATTTTTTGTTTTCACATGATAGAGGAGGAATCTGATGCTTAATTCGCAAACGAACCCTGAATCTGTTCAAGAGATACCGCCGCACGGTGCTATGACGATGGAGGAATTTCTTGAAAATGATGTAGAAGGTTATGAGTATGTAAAAGGGGAATTAGTGCCGATACCTCCTACTTCAATAAAACATGGTGAGATATGTTCAAACATTTGTATCTTTTTGGGATTGCATGTTCGGACGCATCAGTTAGGAAGTGTTTATGCGCTTGGAACGACTTTCAAATTAGTTGACCGAGTTGTTAAACCGGATGTTGCGTTTCTTTCAACAGCCCGGTTGCCAGAAAACAAATATATAGGTTCACCTATTCCTCCTGATTTAGCAATTGAAGTTGTCTCACCAGCAGATTTGCATTATGATGTTACCGAAAAGGCATTAGCCTATTTGGAAGCGGGGACACGTCTTGTCTGGGTTATTGAACCTATTGCGAAGACTGTGATGGTCTATCGTTCTGAAACGGACTTTACACTGCTAAACTATGAAGACACACTGACAGGTGAGGATGTTGTTGAAGGGTTTACATGTCCAGTCGCGGAACTTTTTGAATAGATTCTTGAAGAAAAAACGAAATGAGTTACGACAAACATTCAAAATAAGTTGTTAATTTTTCTGCGATGTGCTAAAATGTTCTCTACTTCGGTTTATGAGAAGTTCCAGTGTAGTCGGTTTTTCCAACGATTTCATTCTAAGTTTATGTAGCAGATGGTTGTGCTTAATTCCGCAATATTGTTTTGAATGAACACTATCAAAATATACCCAGAGGAATTTTGTCCTATGAACTTTAAGGAATGTGAACGGAACTTATCAGAACGGTTTGATGTCCTTGCAAAGCGTGAAGATAATTGGGATGGATACGATTCAAAAAAACCAACTAAGCTAACCTTAGTTCGTGCGGAGAATCTTATAGGCGAATTGTTCGATTCTATTATTTCTGCTGGGCATCCGTGGATTACCCCGTTCATCTCAAGCGATGAAGATGGTAATGTAACTGTTGAATGGTACGAAGAAGAGCGGCAACTACATCTTCAGATCGGAGAAGATGAAGTCGAGTATATTCAGGTTTGGGGAACAAATATTGATACAGAAATGCACGTAGATTTTTTCAGCCGTGACAATTATCTGACGCTTTGGAAATGGTTAATTGATGGATAAAAATGACTCCGTAAATGATGATGAAGTGCTCTATCGCAGCGTACGAGGAAAGTTAGAAGATGGAGAGTACTTTTTTGACAGAGGAAAACTGAGAATTCGCCCTGCAGCTTTTCGGGATAGATATAAAAAACCATCAGTAGATAGGGCAGAACTAAAAGGATTTGATCCTCGTCTTTCTCGGTTTGATAAAACGGATGGCGTTGTTAGTCTTATTGCTGGTGATGTCCGCTCAATAAGAGAAGTGAAAACAGAAATTAAAGGTGAAGATGTTGTCGTTCACACCGTAGATGTTATCTATGATCCCACCCCTGACAATCCTGCCCATTCACAAATCGTTGTAAGTCCTGAGTTTTTTGGTTCAAAGAATAAGCAAAAAAATGTGCTCAAATTGCTACAAATTGCGCTTGCTACCCTAGCTACTAAGAACGGATGGACCTTGGAACCGGGTGTAAAGTAAATTCGGCCTTTCAGATAAAAATGCTATATGGGAATACCGGTGAAAGCTAAGTCAAGTCTACTCCGATAATAGATTAGAAATAATCATTATTCAACAAGAAAGGAAGTGCCTAATGGCAAAACCGATAAACTACACTGACATATTAGAAACAGGTGATAGCGGCATTTACGACATCCAAACACATGCTGCTGGTCCTGAAGGTAGCCTACCACTCACTGCAGAGATGCTGCTGAATCGGCCAAGCGGCGATATTTTCGGCTTGAGCCACAACACAGCGATGGGGTGGGCACCGACAGAACTGCGGAGAGAAGAGTTTTTGATTCTCAGCACACAGGGCGGTATCCGCGCACCTGATGGAAGCCCTATTGCACTTGGGTATCATACCGGGCATTGGGAGGTGGGACTCTTGATGCAAGCGGTTGCGCGTGAACTCAAGGAACTTGCGGCAATTCCGTTTGCAGGCTACTGTTCCGACCCGTGTGATGGGCGGACGCAAGGCACGGTCGGTATGATGGATAGCCTCGCCTATCGGAACGATGCAGCACAGATTTTTCGTCGACTTATCCGTTCTTTGCCAACTCGAAAGGGGGTTGTCGGTGTTGCTACATGCGATAAGGGTTTGCCTGCAATGATGATGGCACTTGCCTCAATGCGAGAATTGCCTGCTGTGCTTGTGCCGGGAGGTGTAACCTTGCCACCGACTACAGGTGAGGATGCTGGAAAAATCCAGACAATTGGGGCTCGTTTTGCACACGGTGAGATTAGCCTGCAAGATGCAGCAGATATGGGATGCCGTGCATGCGCTACCCCCGGCGGCGGCTGTCAATTCTTGGGCACTGCGGCGACTTCGCAGGTTGTCGGTGAAGCGTTAGGTATGAGTTTGACACATACAGCGTTAACACCGTCTGGACAAAATATATGGTCAGATATGGGGTTGCGTTCAGCGCGGGCAGTGGTCAATTTAGCCGCGAAGGAGTTGACGATGAAGGATATCGTTACACCGGAAGCGATTCGGAATGCTATGGTAGTGCATGCAGCGTTTGGCGGTTCCACTAATCTCTTATTGCATATTCCTGCAATTGCGCATGCTGCGGGCCTTAAACGTCCAACAGTAGACGACTGGACAAAGGTCAATCAGCAGGTGCCGCGTCTTGTTGATGTGTTACCGAATGGACCAGTCGGACATCCAACTGTCCGCGTCTTTCTTGCGGGCGGTGTGCCCGAAGTGATGCTGCACCTCCGCAAATTAGGTGGACTCCTCAACGAAGATGTCCTGACAGTGACGGGTGAATCGCTCGGTAGCAACCTTGATTGGTGGGAAGTTTCTGAGAGGCGTCAGTATGTACGTGAACTGCTTGAAGAGCGGGATAACGTCGCACCTGATGAGGTAATATTAAGTGCAGATGCAGCAAAAGCAGCAGGATTGACAAGTACTGTGACGTTTCCACGTGGTAACCTTGCTCCAGAGGGCTCTGTTATCAAAAGCACTGCGATTGATCCGAGTGTTGTTGATGCTGACGGCGTATATCGGATGACGGGACCGGCGCGTGTGTTTGTTCGGGAGTCTGATGCGATACAGGCACTCAAAGGCCAAGGTGAGAAAGACATGAAACCCGGAGACATCATGGTGTTGTGTTGCCGTGGTCCACAAGGCACTGGCATGGAGGAGGTATATCAAGTTACATCTGCCCTCAAACATCTATCGTTTGGCAAGCATATCGCCTTGATAACAGACGCACGGTTTTCTGGTGTTTCAACCGGGGCGTGTATTGGACACGTCGGACCGGAGGCGCTTGCGGGTGGACCTATCGGGAAAGTGCTTGATGGTGACATAATTCAGATAGAGATAGACACTCAGCAGTTAGTCGGGAGCATTGATCTGGTGGGGCATGGTAGTGAGCAGTTCGGCACAGCAGCGGGTGAACGTGTATTAGCAGAACGGCAACCGCGAGATGATCTTTCCTCTGACGAGGCGTTGCCAGACGATACGCGGCTGTGGGCAGCGTTGCAATCTGTCGGTGGTGGCACATGGGGTGGTTGCGTCTATGATGTAGACGCAATTCTGAATGCGTTGAAATAGGACGACTTTGGCGAAATTTGCCATGAAAAAATTGAAATATTGGGCACCACCAGTTCTCTACATGGCACTCATCTTTGTGATTTCGTCTATGGAGCAACCACCTGATCCAATGCCGAAGTTTGAGTGGTTGCCGATTGATAAAATCTACCATTTCATAATATACGGCATTCTTAGTGTGTTGTTGGCTATAGCGTTTGTGAATGTCCCACCGAAATGGTTGCCAGCAAATTGGATATGGGTTACTGCTGCTCTCATCTCAATTCTCTACGGTGCAAGCGATGAATTGCATCAGATGTTTGTTCCCGATAGATTCGCAACGCTGGCAGATTGGATTTCTGATGTCCTTGGTGCAATTGCAGGTGTAGTAGGCGCTTATTTTTTTTATAGAAGAAAGAATAGTTGATTTCATATATCAAAAAGGAATTAATATATGCATCCACTTGTTAACTTGAAAGTACCAAAAAGTTCTATTGCTATCCATTGGTTTGAGCAGAGTAGTTTTGCCTTGAAAGACTCAGATGGCACTATTGTTCTAATTGACCCTTATTTTCCGCGGAACCGTCCCTCGGACCGCTTTATTCACACCGAACCTCCGCTGGATGAGTCGGAACTTCCAACTGATTTTGTGCTATTGACACATGCACATGGCGATCATACGTGTCCAGAATCCATACGTCGAATTTGGGATACCTCTAACGCGACGCGATTCATTGGACCGGAGGAGAGCGTTCGCCAAATTTCGTCAGAAACGGATGTTGCAGATGATAACGTTTCAGAGATTAGTGCTGGAGAATCTACGGAACTGAACGGGCTTACTGTGCATGCCGCTTATGCGAAACCGCCCGCAGGTGATCCATCTGCTGATATCGGACCACCTGATGTAACACATTTAGGATATATAGTCGTAAGCAATGGTGTGACGTTATACTTTAGCGGTGATCCGATCAATAACTTTGCGGAACATGACGATCTGATTTCGGCAGTGGCAGCGCATAATCCGGATATCGGTTTCCTGACAAACCATCCGACTGAGGGTGAGTTTCCGTTTTACGATGGATGCGTTAAAATGGCAACGCGTATCGGTTTGAAGCACGCGGTACCGGTACATCGGGCGTGCTTTGTTACACGCGATTATGATACGAAGGAATGGGCATCCAACTTTCCAGCGGGTGGTCCTGAACCGCTTATTATTGAGAGGAACACACATATTATTTTTCCATAGTGAAAATGTTTAGATATTATGTTGGGTTTCGCTTTCAGCTCTACCCAACCTACATTTAGAGGTAAGATAAGATATGTCTCTTCAAGAACAAAAAACACCCCTTGTTGGTATCGTAATGGGGAGTGATTCCGATTTAGAAAAGATGGTTGAAGCCGCGAAGGTTTTAGAGGATTTTGAGGTGCCGTTTGAGATAACGATTTCTTCGGCGCACCGTTCACCTGAACGTACGATGGCCTGGACAGAAAAAATTAAAGCGGAAGGTGGTAAAGTTATTATCGCTGGAGCAGGGCGCGCAGCACATCTCGCAGGTGTCATCGCGGCACACACAACACTACCAGTGATCGGTGTGCCAGTTGATGGCGGACCGCTCGACGGTGTTGATGCGTTGTATGCAACGGTACAGATGCCGCCCGGTATTCCTGTTGGAACAATGGCGATTGGGTCGGGTGGTGCTCGAAATGCAGGGATATTCGCAGTTCAGATTCTGGCACTTGAATTCCCTGAGTTGGAAGCAAAACTGCAAGCCTACAAAAAGAAAATGAGCGACGGTGTTGCAGAAAAGGCGGCGCGTCTCCAAGAAGTAGGTTATGAGAATTATTAGATGTCGTAAGTTTAGGAAAACTCATCATGGAAACTAAAGAAAATAGACAGTGCGAAAACGATACGGACCTCTTTGATATGATGGAAGAGCAGCTGTATGCTGCTGTGATTTCGGACGCGTTGGACGCAGCTGGATTCCGTGAGCAAGCACTGCGGCATACTATCCGTCCATTGCTACCGGAGACGATCGTCGTTGGGCGTGTGATGCCTGTGCTGTGTCTGGATGTTTATGAGATTCCTGATGAACCTTATCAACAGGAAATTGCAGCAGTGGATAGCCTGAAACAGAACGATGTTCTCGTCTGTTCAACGAACGGTAGTACTCGTATCTGCTTTTGGGGAGAACTCCTTTCAACCGCGGCACGGGCGCGCGGCGCGCGTGGTGCGGTTATTGACGGGTTTATCCGTGATGTGCGTCCGATTATGGAGATGCGATTCCCTATATTTACAACTGGGATATCGCCTGTCGATTCCAACGGACGCGGCGAGGTGGTAGCATACAACGTCCCGATTGAATGTGGCGGTGTACTGGTGAATCCCGGTGATATTGTGTTTGGTGATGCAGATGGCGTGGTTGTTATCCCACAGACGGTGGAAACGCAGGTAATTGAAGCCGCATTGGAAAAGGTACGTGGTGAAAACAGGACTCGTGACGCGCTTCAAGAAGGCGCAACGCTTCGTGAAGTTTACGATAAATATGGGATTCTGTAATGGCACATCAAATCAAAATCGGATGCTGGCGGTTACAAACCCATCTGACAAGAGTTGTTTAGTTTTAGAATTTCTTGTCAATATTTATGCCAGGGGCGCGACCAGGAGGTCGATCCCATAGGAATAATACCAAATTAACACGATCCATTTCGGTAGGTGCGGTTTCCTAACCGCACATGGACCCAATAAAACAAGATTAATCCTGTTAATTTGGTATAAGGAAGGAGAAGATAGATGATTTATGAGTTACGGACATACCAAGTTGTACCGGGAAAGATGAAGAATCTGAATGACCGATTTGCAAATATCACGTTACCGTTGTTTGAAAAGTATAATATGAAAGTTATCGGTTTTTGGGAGACCGCCATCGGCGAGGCAACGACAACGGAATTGGTTTATCTACTTGCTTTTGAAGATTTGGGGCACTATCAACGCGCATGGGATGCGTTTATCGCGGATCCTGAATGGCAGGCTGCGAAACGGTTGACAGAAGTAGGTGGCCCGTTAGTTAACGTGGTGAGTAATAAGATTCTTGAACCGACCGATTATTCACCGCTGCAGTGAATTGTGCGACTACAACGCGGCATTGTAATACCAAATTAACTCGATTCTTCTCGGTAGGCGCGTTTTCTAAACGCGCCTAATACCCAGAAAAATAAGGCAGATCCCATTAATTTGGTATAATACCAATTCTGAAATGAATTGTGTTTATAGTAGGTTTTACAATAAACGAATTGATATCAAGACGCTTAGAAAACGCGCGTAACAGTAAATGTCTACATATTTCTATTAGCGTAAAATTGCGAGTTTTCCTATCTTTTCAACCTTTCCATCATCAGTGTGGGCAATAACGCGATAGAGGTATACGCCGTTGGCACACCGAACCCCTGTTTCGTCTTTTCCATCCCAATAGGTTTCATTGCTCCCCCGATTCGCGCTTGCGTCTACGATTGTTCGAATCAATCTACCACTAACCGTATATACTTTGATAGTGACCTTATCTGGCGGTTGTGCCAACTGATAGGTAAAAAAGGTTTTGCCGCCTTGGACAGGATTCGGCACATTGAAGACTTCACTGAGGGTAACTGCCTCATCCAAGGTGAAGACTGTTTCAAGTTCAGTTGTATTTTCACTCGTATCTGTTGCTGTTACCTGTAGCCGATAGGTACCGTTTGGAAGATCGGGGGCGAAACTAAAATTTGCAGTTTCAGGATTATCAGCGTCAAATTCCCATTCTGCCATATCAAATTCGCGATACCGCTGTGTTGCATCATTCACATCTATCTGGTTGAATGTGATGTTGAGGAGAGCAACATCAAGCGCTGTCTCATCCGTGACTCTAATTTCACAGTGAGGTTGTCGGGTAATAAGGTTTTTGCCTATATTTTTCAGTTCTCCCAGAGAATTAGCGTCAGAAACTTGTCCAACAAGAGCTTCATCGTTAACAAGTATTTCAATAATAGGTGGGTCAATGTCAGGCATTTCAATTACAACGAATCGGGTTTGGATTTTCTCTGCTTCTCCACCGATTGCATTTCCATTAAAATCGCGTGCTTCAATTTCAAAAGCGTATTCACCGGGAAAGAGAATAGGTTTGTAGTCAATCGGAACAGTATTAACGTTTTTGGAATTTCTAAAGGTATAGTCAGAAATTGGCTCAAGTAGTTTGCCGTTATCTCCTCTACGGATAACCAGTGTATCAAGGTTTACACCATCTTCATCTTCAAGTAAGATGGAGATATGTGGACGCGGTGCGATAACACTACCGGTTTGTGGTTGGACGCCATCTACCCATAGATTGAAAGCAGGAGGTTGTACGTCATCACTGCTTATAAGGGTGAAAGGCGTTAGTTCGGTTGCTTGTGCGGTAATCGTTCCGACTTGTGCGCTACTGAATTTGATCTTATCTCCGAATTGAAAGGGTTCAGAACCCGTTGTGACAAGTATCTCGAAACCGAGATGGCTGACAAATAGCGTTTTGTTGACTTCTCTACGGACAGGCTCTTCATTCGAGAAAAAAAGCGGTTCTCCAATCTTATCACGGAGTTCATAAAAATCAGAGGATATAAAAAAGATAAACCAATCTCCCACCGCAAATTCTTGCTTAGGACCGGTCCTTACTTTGACAGTTGCTGTGCCGTTGCCGATATTTTGATTTCGTGCCCCTTTTAAGTAAGCCGCACCTTCTGAATAATCGGTTTCAAAAATGAGAATATCTGCGAATTCAAAGGGAACAACGGGGGTTCCGTCATCAAGTTCCGGCGGGACTACCCATTTTTGGGGGATAGTGAATTCAATACCGTAAGTTTCTTCCCGAAAAGGGATGTCAAGTTGTCCAGGTGTATCTAATTTCCCAAAATGGGGAAAATGTTTCTCTTTTAGGTATACTTCGTATTGGGTGGAGTCCAAAAACAGAATAATCCAGATACCGGCAGGTGTCGTCTCCGGACTGATTTTGATGTTTTCAATCGGAAGCGGTTGGTGATTCGCATTTTCGGCTTGAATAGGTGTGACGTAGTTTTCAAGTTGGAATATTGGTTCGTCATCCTCAGGTTTCGGTTTCTCATTTCCAGTAGTATAACTAACCTGTGATGGGAGGCGTTTCCATTTTTCGTAAGTGGGTTGCCATGCGTAAATACCGAGTTTTTCGGCTTCTTCGATTAAAGCTGCCCTGTAATCCTTGCTGCCTTCCTGCCACGGCGTATTTTCTCTAACGATATCCTCCAAACCGCTGACATCAAAACGTAGTTTAAGGGTTGCGGGTTTTTTTAGTGTAACATCGGATGTTCGGAAAGACACTTCGTACTGTTGAATACTTTCCTCAGCTGAACGGCGTACCCCTCTCCGCAGCGCAGCAACGCGCGGTATTGAAGCGAATTGGAGCGAAGGTTGTGTCAAGGTAGATGGAACGCTTGAAGAAACGGAAAGGGCAACCTTGTCTTCCTTAACTGTTGCTGCCTCAGCAGGAATGTCAAAATCAAAAACCCTATCAAGGCTAAAAGCCGTTAAAGGTTTTAATGGCTCATAGAAGAATTCGTTAACAACAAAAGTAATGTTAAGTTTGTTATCAAATTCGTTCGGTTCTGCAATATTCCCTTTAATGCCATCGGTGGTAGTGTCTATCTCTGGGTCAACCAGTACATAAATTTCATGTACACCGGTGGCGAGATTTTCTTCTAACTTAAGTGTCACAGTGGTTCGCTGTAAGACAGTATCGCCTTCTTGCCAATCGTCTGGGCGGAGTGTGAAGATGCCTAAGATTTCAACATCTTTATCTATCTGGAGATCACCTTCTATATCGGGATTACCTTCCGAAAAAACAACTTCAACGTCTGTTTTGACTGTTCTTCCACCGTCGTTAATAAGTTCAGCGATGAGGATATATTTTTTTGTCTCTCCATCGAAAGTATAGCGAATCGGAGCAATACTGGCCCCGTCTGTAGCAATTGCGATGTTTGGCCCCTCTGGTACATCAACCACGTTCCGATCATTTACCGATGGGTATACGACCTTTATACCGCTGCTGTCAGTAACATTGACGCGATATCGGATCTTACCACCACCTAAAGGTAAAGGGATAGGTTTTTGGAGTTGGTACCATTGGCCATTGTCAGGGAGTTCCGATCCGGGGGGAGGTGCAGTTTTGACCATAGGCGTGGTCCCATTGGTGTAATTTATCGTTTCATTCCAATCTACAGAAATAGAACGAATGCCTTTGTCAGCACCAAGGTCATCAATAACAAGTACTTGGATGTGGAGCGCATGAGTTTCTATCGCATCCAAATCTTCACGGATATCTGCGATAATCGGCGTATCTACCCAGAATGTGGCACCGCCTGCCGCCGAACGTTTATCATCATAGGCAAACATTTGCACAAACCCTCTTCCTGATAAGACGTTGGATGGGATTTTCAACTGTATTCTCCCATATTCACCTTGCCACACTCTACCTTGCGTGCTGCGTTCAGTGAAATCATTTTCTAAATCGTCATCAAAGTGGTTTTGGAAAATGGCGGAAGCGATGAGTTTCTCGGGGCTAAAATTTTCTGCTTTCCACCACACATTGTTTGCATCATACGCTCCAACTTCATTGTCTGAAATGACAATTTGTTTATTGGAATTCAGCGCGATATTTTCCAGTTCAACCTGTATATCAAGGGTAGGCAGTGCGAGGCGTGTTGCAGGATCACCAAAAAGGATATATTGTTCTGTTCCGGGCACCCATTGCGGATTGGTACTTCTGGTGATGAATCTTATTTTCGCATCAGTGACGATCTTGCCGATACTCGGTTGAGATGCTTTGATTTCAAATTGTCCCTGCTTTGCCTCAAAAGGTTCGCGTACAAACATAGCAGTGAAGAGGTCTTCATCAAATTCGGCGTTTGCTGTAGCATAAGTCAACCGCGACGCGGAAAGTGATGCAATGGCACCGTATTTGCCCATTAAAAGCTGTTCGCTAAGACAGCGCGATCCAAATTCTTGCGGTTTATCAAATTTTCCATTCAAACATGTTGTTGACACAACAAATGGGAGATACCGATTACGTAAATTGGGGACATCATCAATGTGAAAGATATCTTCATCTGCCCATGTATGTGTTCCGCCATGTCCTGCATATTCAATCACCAATGCACCATCATTGAATGCTTTTCGGACAAGTTTTTTTGTTTCGTCGGGATAGTGTTTGTCTTTGTTTTCTTTTTCTACTTTCAGTCGGACTTTTCGGAGATAGATTTGTTTTGTGTTATAGCCTACGGGTATAATCTGTTGGATCAGTTTGTCCCGGGAAGTTTCAAAAGTCTCGTCAGAGGGGTTATTCAACTCATCGTCCGCCACTTGGACGAGTGTCGCCTGCCACGGGCCAATTTTAGGGTTCTCTTCATAGTCGATAATCTTTTTGATCATTCCTGTAAGTTCGTTAGGTGTTTGTACTGATAGGCGTCCGATGAACATATCGGGCAAAGCGTCATCCCCACTTACGTTAACAAACCTTTGGTCCATGGCTGTTTCACCACTTTCCGGTGCCCATCCGTGATAAGTAGGGACAAAAATCGGGTAGAGGTCGTATGTTGGGTCGCGTTGTTTGGTAACCTGTTTATAGTCGTAATGGGCATCACCCACGAGCAGAACATAAGTAGGGGCTGGGGATTGCCACGTCTGATATGCAATACGGAGGAATGTCTGAATTGCAAACGGATTGAAACGTCCGCTGCTAAATTCATTGTAGATTTCATCTATATCCACAACTTTGACTGTTAACCCTTGTGAACGTCTAAAATCAACTAAAGGCTGTATGCTCTCTAAAAACGTCTTATGTGTAATCACAACGTAATCGGCTTGTGTTGTAGGATTTCGTAAATTGCTTGGCGGAACTTCGGTAAGTGTAGTGATGATTCGGTAGTCAGTGTTGGCAATAACAAAATAGTTGGTGTATTGTGTTGCGTATTGTGCTACATCATCCTCAAACAGAATTTGGTAAGAATTCCCACCACCCGTTACCTTTCCGTCAATAAGTTTTGTTGCTAAACCGCTTGAATTCAGCGTATAAACATCTATTGCCTCGGTGGAAAAGTTAGTTATGCTAAAGTGTGTTTTTCCGCTAACGATTGGCTCAGTATTAGAGTTAAATTCAAGACGGTTATTTTTTGCGCGAAAATTGTGCCAATATTCAAACTCATACCAATCAAGGTAGAAATCATACGAACCTCCTGAGGCGTAGTTCTCCTCAGAGGCATCAATCCGTAGTTCATTTTGCTGATCGTGGTGGATGCGGTTCTGAGGGATACTACGTTCAATTAGAGGTGCTTCCTGGCGTTTCCATTCCACAGAGTCACCAAGTTGCTTACTATTAAATATGATTGTAGCCTCATGTTTTGCTGCATTTTTTCCTGCATTTTTACGAGCAGCGCCCTGGAGTTTTACATGAAGTTTAGCATCTCGTTCAAAATTATAGCGTGGTATAGCGCCTGGTAGCTCATCATAAAATTTTTTCGTCCTTATACCAGAATTGCCTCCTCTGAAACCCGTCCAGAAATAGTGATCCGCTAATGCGGATTTTACATTATATCCGTCAAGTGTATCGTGTAATCTGTTTTCCTCAAACCGCAATCTTGTTAGAAAAGCAGTTGGCGGCGTGGTATCGCGGGTAACAGGTGCACCTGACCGTGTGCCGATACGGAATGTGTTTGCTCCCTTAGATTCACCTACAGCACTTTCTGTGCCTTTTGGGACAAAACTAAACCAATAGAAGTTAGTGTCTGTGAATTTATTACTAATAGCTCGTGCGTAAAAAACAATCATATCAGCTTGATCAAGCGTTTCATTTTGGTTCTCATCAAAAACATAGAATCCTTGTTCTCGCCCACCCGTTTCTATTCGGATGCTGTTCAAGTCAATAGTTTCAGGTGTAATACCAGATGAACGGAGCCTGTTGTAAGTGATGCGATACATAGTGGTTTCTGTAATAGGCGTTTTAAAACGTCTCCGCTTTGAGGCTGGGGCAGCTGGCGCAGCTGGAGTCAGCATACGGGCCCTTTGACGCCAAGAAGATGCTTGGGTATTGTTAACCAATGTGGTCTGAAACAGGTTTTCATAAGCAGGGCTATCAAGAGAATGAGATAGCAGGGGTTTGGAAGCAGTTGTTGGAGCACCGTAAAAATCGATACGGAACGTCATGTCATGAGTAATTTTTATCTGTTGTGTAGTGCTGTTGTATTGTACCGGATGGATGTGCAAACCGCCGATCCGTTGTGATCGCACAAAACCCACAGGGACCACCTCAACCATTGCAGCAGGGTATAGTGTAGATGTTTTAAACTTCGTAGGTATAGTGGAATCTTCTCTTTCCTGCGCATCCGGAAAAAAGGGATCGGTTATTTGATTTGTGAATAATGGTAGTTCTACTTTTTTGAAAGCGCTCTGTTTTTGGAGCACTGTTGCGGTGACACTGCTCGCTGAAGGTAAGCCAATTTGAACAGTGTAAGCAGGAAGTTTCGGTTTGCCTATTTCGGTTGTCCATGTTGCACCATCAAATCCGATATATGTTGCGGCGTTTCCGTTCTGTGCACGTTTTTGTATTTTCAGTTTAGGAAGTTGGAATCGCAGGATAAGAAAATGTGATGATGCTTTTATAACCTGTAGCGGATTTTCGTTGTGCCCTGTGTGCGTACTGCTTATCAATCCTGGATTTTGTGATATATCAAAATTAGGGTTGCAAAATCCGCCCACATGAAGTTCTGCGGAGATCACACCCATCATAAAACAGAATAAAAATATAGAAAATAGAAGGCGTTTTGTCATAGTTGAGAACTCGCTAATTGTGTTGCCGCTACTAATGCAGCGATAAGACTTGTTTCGCTTGCAGTCCCTTGTCCGGCAATGTCAAAGGCTGTGCCGTGGTCAACGCTTGTGCGAACAATGGGTAAACCTAATGTAATATTCACGACCTGTCCAAATCCTATTAGTTTAATTGGGATATTTCCTTGGTCGTGGTACATTGCGATGACAGCATCCCACTCACCACGGATTGCCTTTTTGAAAAGTGTATCTGCAGGAAGTGGGCCATCAACTTGGAAGCCTGCTGCGTGTGCCTGCCGAATTGCTGGTTTGATGTAGATTTCTTCCTCTGGACCGAACATACCCTCTTCCCCCGCATGTGGGTTTAATCCTGCTACAGCCAACCGTGGATCCCTAATACCAAACTGAATAAGCGCGTCATGTGTAATTTGAATGACGTCACTTATTCTTTTCACTGAAAGTTGTTGTGGAACTTCAGTAATCGGAATATGGTTTGTGACAAAGGAAACTGTCAAATGCTCTATTGGATTAGTTGAGGTCCAGGTGTTTTTCTTCGTTTTTTCTGAGGCAACACTCAATCCTGACTCAAATTGAGAGGAGGTATCCCACGTTTTGAGCATCATAACAGATTTTTGGGATTGTGTCAAGCTGGTGAGCATTTCAGTGTGCCCAGGAAATGGCGAACCGGCGCGTTGAATCGATGCTTTACATATTGGGGCAGTTGTTATCGCGTCAAGCATGCCATCAAGTGTAAGTTGTACTGCTGTTTCAATCGCCTTAATTGCAGCTGAGCCGCAGCGGGAATCTATTGTTCCATGTGAAAAGTTTCCAGGCGTCAGCGAGCTTACATCAAGGACATCAATTCTTCCATGCGTTGCGGTAGTGTGTTTGAGTGAATGAATAGCGGCAACTTTGGGTAAAACGTCTTTTGAGGGAACAAATCTGAGGGCGTGCTGAATTACTGCCGCACTACCGATAACTATCGGTTGGCATATTTGATAGACGTTTTTGTGGGTAAGTGCTTTAACGATAATTTCGGGGCCGATGCCTGCAGCATCACCCATTGTTATTCCGATACGTGGCAACATTTTGATTTTGGTGTGGGCACGGACAATCAATTGAACTATTAAAACCTATTTAACAAGACGATATAGTGTTGTCGCGCGGGTTTTAGAGACATTGCCTGTCGGTATTTCAAGAACCTCGTAAGTTAATTCTTTTGCATTCTCTGTAGGTAACGGGTCTGAAATTATCGTAATACGATCACCGACATTGAGTACTTTTCCAGCTTTTGCCGGGTTCATGTTGACTAAAACATTGCCTCGGCTACACAATGTATTTGCTGTTGCTCGACGCTTGACGAGTCGTGAAATTTGGAGAAATTTGTCTACTCGCATTTTCCCGTGTTATCCAAAGTACTCTTTTTGCATGCGTTTCAGTTTCCAGTTTGTCCGATTGCGTCTGGATTCTGTAAAGTTGCGTCATCTGCGGCTGAGGCAATTCCGTCAGGTTCATTTTCGGCATCGCCTTCATTTTTTAATGCTAATTCCAGTACCTGTGTGATGTCGTTAACCTGATGCCATCGGATGTGTTCCCGTATTTCATTTGGGACATCCGCAAGGTCTTTTTCATTGTCTTCCGGCATAATGATGTCGACGATTCCGTGTCGGTACGCTGCGAGTGATTTTTCTTTCAGCCCACCGATAGGGAGCACATGTCCACGGAGGGTAATTTCGCCGGTCATTGCCACATCTTTACGTACCTTTTTCCCTGTTATTGCGCTGAGGATCGCTGTTGCGACAGTAATACCTGCTGATGGTCCGTCTTTTGGTACAGCTCCTTCAGGAATATGGATATGAATGTCATGTTTTTCAAAAGTATCTTTAGAAATATCAAAATGTTTGGCGCGTGATCGGAGATAGGCAACAGCTGTCTGGACAGATTCCCGCATGACCTCTTGGAGTTGTCCTGTCATATCCAACTTTCCTTCACCTGGCATGAGGGTTGCTTCAACAGAGACAATATCGCCACCGACTTGTGTCCAGACCATTCCTGTTGAAACACCGACTTCATCATGTTCTTGTGCTTTAGTCCGAGTAAACTTTGGCGGTCCGAGGTAGTCACTTAAATTGAGTGCTGTGACTTTAACTTTCAGGTCCGGTGTATCATCCGTCACAATCTGCTTTGCAATTTTACGGCAGATGCTGGTAACATTGCGTTCCAGATTTCGCACCCCTGCTTCACGGGTGTATTTGTGGACTATGTCAAAGATGGCAGAATCCGCAAACGTGATATTTTCTTCCTTTAAGCCGTGGCTTTTCAACTGCTTTGGAATGAGTCCATTTGGATGGAAAGTTGCTATTTTGTGTTTCTCAAAATCGGTATAACCGGGTAGTTCTATAACCTCCATCCGGTCCTCAAGCGCGGGCGGTATTGTTATTCGTGTGTTGGCTGTGGTGACGAACATAACGTCCGATAGGTCAAACTCAACATCTAAGTAATGGTCTCTAAAGGTTTCGTTCTGTTCAGGATCAAGAACTTCAAGGAGCGCCGATGCGGGATCACCACGCCAATCCGAACTCAGTTTATCAATTTCATCAAGCAGGAAGAGCGGATTCTTCACTTTCACGTCCCGTAATCCTTGAATAATACGTCCTGGAATTGCCCCGATATATGTTCTGCGATGACCGCGGATTTCAGCCTCATCTCGGACGCCACCAAGGGACATTCGGACGAATTTTCTACCGGTTGCGCGTGCTATGGATTTACCTAATGATGTCTTACCAACGCCTGGAGGACCGACTAAACAGAGGATAGGTCCTTTTACTTGTTCAACCAATTTAAGGACAGCAAGGTATTCCAGGACATTTTGTTTAGGTTTATCTAACCCATAGTGGTCTTCGTTGAGGATATTTTCTGCTTGATCAATCTCAATAGAATTTTCGGTGCGTTCTTTCCATGGAACAGCGAGGAGCCAATCGACATAATTACGAATTACACCCGACTCTGCTGACATAGGCGGTATTTGTGCAAGGCGGTCAAGCTCTTTGAGTGCCTTCTTTTCCGCTTCTTCTGTCATTCCAGCATTTTTGACCTGTTCTCGCAAATCATCAATTTCATCAATTTCATCCTCACGTCCAAGTTCCCGTTGGATGGCCTTCATCCGTTCTTGCAGGTAAAATTCACGATGCGTTTTTTGAACAGATTCGCGAACATCGTTATTAATTTCCTCTTCCAGGTCAACCAGCTCCCGGTCAGCATCAAGGAGTGCAATAACAAAATTAAGGCGCTTGATAGGATTAAGTTCTTCAAGGATATCTTGACGTCTATGGGCGGGAAAATCAGCGAAACGTGCGATGTTGTCTGCAAGGATACCGGGCTCCACTAAATCGCGTATGTACCTTTCCGCATCGGGAAGTATACGTTTTGGATGTGCCTTGGCATAACTGCGAAAAGCACTTTTCGCTTCTTTTATAAGTGCGGCAGCAGCATCTGCTACGCCGGTGAGTTCGGAAACGATTCTAACTGCAGCCTGTAAATAACCCTCAACTTGTGTGCAGTGTGCGACAACTGCGCGGTCGGATGTCTCTATCGCGATACGGAGTGTTCCGTCTTCTGGATCATAAGGTTCAACAATAGTCGCCACAACCCCTACGGTGTGGAGGTCCTTGTGTTGAGGTTCAACCTCTTCCTCAAGTTCTGTTTTTTGATGAAGGAGCAAGACCTTCCAATTCGTGTTGAGTGCCGCCCGTGCGGCGAGGACACCCATTTTGCGTGCGATGGTGAGCGGTGTCCAATCCATCAACCTTTGGTCAACGATAGCTTTGGTTTTTGGAAAAAAGGTCTCAAAATGTGGTGGTAAAGCGATAACGGGTAATAGAACAGCCGAATCGCTTGCGAGTCTTTCGGCTTCTTGGTTCATGGTTTGCTCCTTCTGTACTTAAGATACAAGGTGAGTATCTGTAAGTTCTCAGGTTTGAATACCTTACTGCTATAAGTATAGTTAATCAATCTGGGCGGCAATATTTTTGAATACCCTTCAACTTTCTAACAACTTGATGTTTTCTTCAAGAATCTTTACAACACAATTAAGTCGCTTGACAGAATCAAGTTCTTCAAGGATCTCTTGGCATTTCTGTGTGGGCGGGTTTATAAAACGGGTAATGTTGTCTGCAAGGATACCAGGCTCTACCAAATCGCGTATATATCTTTCCACATCGGGAAGTATACGTTTTGGATGTGTCTTGGCATAACTTCGAAAAGAGCTTTTCGCCTTTTTTATGAGTGTAGTAGCAGCGATTTCGGCAACGATTTTGACTGATGCTTGTAAATAGCCTTCAACCTGTGTGAAATGTTCTACTATTGCCCGGTCAGATGTTTCTATCGCCATACGGAGTGTTCCGTCTTCTGGGTCATAAGACTCAACAATAGTTGCCACAACCCCTACGGTGTGGAGGTACTTGTGTTGAGGTTCAACGTCTTCCTCAAGTTCAGTTTTTTGGTGGAGAAGCAAAACCTTCTTATCTGTGTTGAACGCTGCACGTGCGGCGAGGACACCCATTTTGCATGCGATGGTGAGTGGTGTCCAATCCATCAACCTTTGGTCAACAATCGCTTTGGTTTTTGGAAAAAAGGTCTCAAAATGTGGTGGTAAAGCGATAACGGGTAATAGAACAGCCGAATCGTTTCCGAGTCTTTCAGCTTCATGGTTCATGGTTTACTCCTTTACGCAGTTTTGAGTGCCTCAGACGCAGTATTAATTAATTCAGGAGGACTTTTCCCTAAAACGCTATCTTCGGTTATTTGACACGCGTGTACTTCGGAAAGTGAGGGTATCTGATACATGGTTTCCAGCATAATTTTTTCCATGATTGCCCGTAACCCGCGTGCACCAGTTTCACGTTCAATGACTTGATGTGCGATCGCGGAAAGCGCGTCATCGGTCACATCGAATTGCACACCCTCATAAGCTAAAAGTTGCCGATACTGTTTTACAAGGGCATTTTTTGGTTCAGTAAGGATTCTAATCAGGGCAGATTCATCTAATTCATGGAGGTTTGCAACAATTGGTAACCTCCCAATCAGTTCAGGGATAAAACCATACTTGATCAGGTCTTTGGCAGTAGTATGCTCCAGAATTTCATGAATTTTCTGTTTCTGTTTAGATCGAATTTCTGAACCGAAACCGATACTCTGTTTTCCTAATCTATTTTTGATAAGGTTTTCTAACCCAATAAAAGTCCCTCCACAGATAAAGAGGACGTTTTTAGTATCAACTTCCAACATTTCTTGGTGTGGGTGTTTTCGCCCACCACGAGGTGGGACACTGGCTACCGTACCTTCTAATATTTTGAGAAGTGCTTGCTGCACGCCTTCACCAGAAACATCACGAGTAATAGATGGGTTTTCGGATTTGCGGGTGATTTTGTCTATTTCATCTATGTAAATGATACCGTGTTGAGCGCGTTTGATTTTACCGTCGGCTGCCTGAACAAGTTTCAGGATAATGTTCTCTACGTCTTCACCCACATAACCAGCTTCCGTGACGGTAGTAGCATCAGCAATAGCAAAGGGAACATTTAAAACCCGAGCGAGGGTTTGTGCAAGCAGTGTTTTGCCTGTTCCGGTGGGACCTATCAAAAGAATGTTACTTTTATCTAATTCAACATCATCTGTGTTTTCATGCTGCAGACGTTTATAGTGTGTATAAACTGCGACAGAAAGGATTTTTTTGGCGTGTTCTTGCCCGATAACATACTCATCAAGTTTCGCCTTAATCTCTGCCGGTTCAAGGAGTAGCACAGGTGGTTCAACGTCTTCTTCATCTGGCGTCTCAGTGTTGGGAGGCGGTTCGGGTAAATCTGCTGTAGGCGAATTTCCCTGAGCAAGTATTCTGTTACAATAGTCAATACATCCGTCACATATATTCGCGTCACCTCCCTGAAGGAGTCGCTTTACTTGGCTGCGTTCTCTATTACAGAATGAGCAAAATACGCTACCATCAATGGATTCTGACATTCTTTCCTCCGACTTGTTAAGCGAGATGCAGTTGTTAATCAGATAGGCATGTTGTTTGATATTTGAAGCGAAGACATGGCCTTCATCTGTGTTTACTGCCGATGCGTTACAACTGTATCAACGATGCCGTATTCGAGTGCTTCTTGTGCTGTCATATAAAAATCTCGGTCAGCATCTGTTTCGATTTTTTCTAAGCTCTGTCCCGTGTGCCGTGCTAAAATAGAGTAAAGGCGTTCCCGTTCACGCAAAATTTCGTTTGCATGGATGCTGATATCCGCTGCTTGCCCACCGATACCACCTGCCATCGGTTGATGAATCAACGCTTTGGCATGTGGTAATGCGTATCGTTTGCCAGGGGTTCCGGCTGCCAATAGAACAGCACCCATGCTGTAGGCACGGCCTAAACACCAAGTTTGAACATCCGCTTTGATATATTGCATAGTGTCGTAAATCGCCAAACCTGCCGAAACCGAACCGCCCGGTGTGTTTAGATAAAGGATGATATCCGCATCTGGGTCTTTCCCTTCAAGAAAAAGCATCTGTGCCGTAATCAGATTTGCTATGATATCATCTTCAATCGTAGAACCAATCATGATAATTCGGTCTTCAAGCAACCGAGAAAAGATGTCGTAGGACCGTTCACCTCGGTTTGTTTGTTCAACAACAAAGGGTACAAGATTCATTTTAGTGTCCGTGGGCAATGTTTATTGTATTCTGTAATATTAAATCTTATGAAAATGTTTACGATCTTGTTATTTTATGAAGTGAGATGTGAAGGTAATGTACACAAACGAATATCAGCTAACAACTTGGTTAATTTGAACTATCCAGTAATAATCAATGATTTTTTGGCTGATGCTTCTTGGATTAAAAACTGATATATTTTTTCGTGCTGTAATTGCACTCTGAAATCTTCTAAACGGTTGCTCGCTTTCAGCAAGTCAGCATATTTTTGTGCATCCCGATTCTGTTGTTCCGCGGCGCGACGGATTTCCCATTCTAATTCATCATCGGTTACGTAAATACCTTCAAATTCGGCGATTTCCTCAAAAATCCAATTCTGTTTTGTCTGCTGGATTACATCGCGTCTCAATTCTTCAGGTAAAGTTTCTAAGTTAATTCCTGCTTCTTCGGCTGTCTGTGCTTGTGCTTTTAACTGCTTATGCATGTTTTGTAAGGCTTGCTGTACATATTGATCAACCAATTCATCGGGAATCGTTATATTTGTCTTTTCAATAAGTTGATCGAGTATTTCAGTTTTTTGCTTATCAATCTGTAAAATGCGTTCTTCTTCAACAAGGTTGTTCCAGATAACACCGTGCATCTGGTTGTAGGTTTCATAACCGAGGTCTTTTGCAAACTCATCATCAAGTTCTGGTAGATGTTTTCGCGTGATGGCATGAAGTGTTACATGGTATGTTGCCTGTTTTCCGGCGAGTGCTGGTACCCGGTGTGTAGTGTCAAAATTAACCTCAATCGCTTTTGTTTCACCCACGCGTATTCCAATAAGTCCAGCTACGAGGTCAGCGTGGAAGTCTTTTGATGTTAAGTCAATATCAATATCTTGCGCTGATTCGCTTTCAAGTGCTTCATTTTCTAAAGTGCATGTCCAGTCTATCCGCACGCAATCTGATGCTTGGACGGGCCGATCATCTTCAATCGGTTCAAAAGTTGCTGATTGCGATTGCAACTGCTTGATATGTGCCTCTACATCTTCCCGTGGCACATTGATAGGGGTTTTGTCTGTTTCGATTTCCTCGTAATCTGGCAGATCAAAAGTCGGTTTCACATTGACGGTCGCAGTGAAAACGAGAGAATGATTTTCGGTAACTTTCAGTTGATCAAGGGGTGGGTCAAAAGTCGGTTGTGCAAGCGGTATAAGTTGCTTCGTGTACAGGGCATCTTCGTAAGCGGGAAAAACAAGTTGTTTTACAACTTCGGCATTGACATGTTCTGGGAATCGTGATTTGAGTATGGTTAAGGGTACGCGTCCTTTTCTGAAACCTGGCAGCGACACGTATGCACGCAACGCTCTGTAAGCTTCTTCTAACGCTTCGTCTACTTCTTCCGCGGGGACTTCAATCTCTAATTTTACTTGTGTACTATCTAACGTTTCTACTTCAACTCTCAAGTTAGAATCTCCCTTATCAACGGACAAAAAGCCTGTTTTGTACTATGCTTCTGCCTCAAACCTTATTATTTGAGGGCTGGTGAGGCAAAACATCTCAAGTTTCGGCACTTTTGCGATACTACTGAGATGCAAGTGGGCGAGGGGGGACTTGAACCCCCACGAGGCATAACCCCAATAGATCCTTAGTCTATCCTGTCTACCAATTCCAGCACCCGCCCTTTTTCTGAACGGATATACCATAAAGGGATTGAACATCCCAATTGTCTGACTCTCATTTAATATGCTTTTGACTTGCGTACTATCAAGTGTTTCGACTTCAACACTCAGGTTAGAATCTCCCTTATCAACGGACAAAATCTGCCTGGTGTAGCCCCCCAGTCTCTATCTTCTTATAGGACTGAGGCAGACATTTCACGTTCCAAGGACAAAGATTTATTTTACTCCATTTACGACGCCTCGGTTATACTGTGAGATGGGCGAGGAGGGACTTGAACCCTCACGAGGCATAACCCCAATAGATCCTAAGTCTATCCTGTCTACCAATTCCAGCACCCGCCCTTTTCCAGAACCGATGCGCCGTGAAGGAATCGAACCTTCAACCCTCTGATTAAGAGTCAGATGCTCTGCCAATTGAGCTAACAGCGCACGCGCCCGGAGGGATTCGAACCCCCAACTTATAGCTCCGAAGGCTATTGCTCTATCCATTGAACTACGGACGCATCTTTTAAAGAAAGGTGGATGATGGGGATTGAACCCACGGCCTCCTGATCCACAGTCAGGCGCTCTACCCCTGAGCTACATCCACCGTGTTAAATACACGCCTAGCAGGAGTCGAACCTGCAACCTACGGATTAGAAGTCCGTTGCTCTATCCGATTGAGCTATAGGCGCATGCGAAATCGGGGCGAGAGGATTCGAACCTCCGACCTTCTGCTCCCAAAGCAGACGCGCTAGCCGGGCTGCGCTACGCCCCGATAGTGTAAATGTCTCGTTATATCTAAAATAAGTGATTATATTATACTATATTTTTTTGAGGATTGCAAATTAATCGTCAAATTCTTGCTATTTTTAAGGGGGCATGTTATAATAGCATCAAGAGGAAAATGACAATAGAATTTGGTTTCGGTTTATAGATTCAAGCGAGATTTAACATCCAAATTTATCAGGACTTACAGACAAACGGTAGAATGAAGACAGTATGAGTATAGTTAACGGTAAATGCAGTTTCGTTTACATTTTTGGTGTCTATGTGGTGCTGTTTTTGATATTTCCACCCACGACAACAGGACAAACCGTTAATACTCCCAATAATAGTGCTAAACTCTCCTTTTCTATAAATAAAACCCCTGTGCGTGTCGGTGATACGTTCACGCTGCATCTCAAGGCAGAAAACGTCACTAATTTAGCAGGATGGCAATGTGGTATGCTGTTTGCCCCTAATGTGCTTGAAGCAGTTGAAGTCATTGATGGTGATTTTTTGAAGGAAGGCAGTGAAGAGCCTTTCTTCCAAGGAGGCGAAATTGGTAACGCAGCAGGGAAAATAACTCAACTCAGTGCGGCGCGATTCAGTCCAGAAGGTGTTAGCGGCACGGGGAAATTGCTGTCAGTAACATTTATAGCAAAGGCAACTGGAAAAACCCAAGTTACACTTAGCAACCTATCTGTTGGTTCAAGTGACTTGGCGACAATTCCGTTGGGTGTTCCTGAAATTACTATCACAGTGGAGGAGCAACCTGCCCCAGATGGTGCCAAGTTTTCGTTTTCTATAGATGAAACACCTGTTCGTGTCGGCGAGATGTTTACATTACATCTCAATGCAGAAAACGTCACTAATTTAGCGGGATGGCAATGTGATATACTGTTCGCCCCTAATGTGCTTGAAGCAGTTGAAGTCATTGGTGGCGACTTTTTGAAGGAAGGCGGTGAAGAGCCTTTTTTCCAAGGAGGCGAAATTGATAACGCAGCAGGGAAAATAACTCAACTCAGTGCGGCGCGATTCAGTCCAGAAGGCGTTAGCGGCACGGGGAAATTGCTGTCGGTGATATTTATAGCAAAGGTAAAGGGACAAACTCAAGTTACACTTAATAACTTACACGCCGGTAATAGTGCTTTGGAAACAATTCCACTGAGTACCCCAGAGATTATTATCACTCTGGAGGATCAACCTACTTCGGATGTGGATAATGCCAAACTTTCCTTTTCTGTAGATAAAATCTCTGTGCGCGTCGGTGACACGTTTACGTTGCATCTAAATGTAGAAAATGTCACCGATTTAGCAGGGTGGCTATGCGATATTGTATTTGACCCTGCTGCACTTAAAGCGGTTGAGGTGAGCGAAGGTGATTTCCTGGGGAAAGATGGCAGAACAACCTACTTTCTCAAAAGCACGATTGATAACACAGCAGGGAAAATCACAGGTTTAGGCGCTGCACGCATTTCCAAAGGTGGTGTCAATGGCACAGGCAAATTGCTATCGGTGACATTTACAACACAAGCAATCGGAGAAACTCAAGTGAAACTTACCAACTTACAAGTTGGTTCGAGTGCTCTGGTGGCTATTCCTCTCAACCAACCCGATTTTGTTATCACCGTGGTGAAAACTACTTTCCCTGCTTGGGATGTAAATCAAGATGGACAAGTGAACATGTTAGATATGATGCATGTGGCACAATACTTAGGAGAAGATGCGTCCGTTAATCCGCAGTCTGACGTAAACAGCGATGGTGCAATTGGCATATTAGACCTTATCACAGTAGCGCAGCAAATTGGTGAATCAACAACATCCGCTCCCACTATGATCGCTAATCGTGGGATTCATAAAAATCCTTTTGTGGTGGATACCGAGGAATTAACACCAGCAATGATACGAGCATGGATAACGCAAGCACAAATAGAAAATGACGGTTCTATCGTTTTTCAAAAAGGTATAGCGAATCTCCAGAGACTTTTAGCATCATTGACTCCGGTGAAGACAAAGTTACTTGCGAACTATCCGAATCCATTCAATCCGGAGACATGGATACCGTATCATTTGGCTAATCCTACTGATGTCACTTTGACAATCTATGCGGCAGATGGTAAAATAGTTAAAACCTTGGTGTTGGGGTATCAGGGAGCTGGTGTTTATAAAAACCGGAGCCGCGCGGCGTATTGGGATGGTAGAAATGAAATAGGTGAGTCTGTTGCAAGTGGAATTTATTTTTATACGTTAACCGCAGGGAACTTCACCGCAACGCGGAAGATGTTGATTTTAAAATAGGTATAATCATGTTAAGCCCTGAATTTCTTACCAAACTTGAGCAGTTACGCATCTATTGTCAACAACCGTTTCGTGGGAAATTTAGAGGGGATCGGCGAAGTCTCAACCGTGGAACCGGGGTAGAATTTACTGATTACCGCCTCTATGAACATGGTGATGATCTCCGTTATCTTGACTGGAACGTTTACGCACGTTTGGAAAAGTTATTTATCAAATTATTCCAAGCAGATGAAGAATTGACGATCTCCATTTTGATAGATACAAGTAGTTCTATGGAGTTTGGCGAACCTGCAAAATTAGACTATACAAAACAGGTCGCTGCTGCGTTAGGCTATATCGCTTTAGCGAATTCAGATCGCGTAGCACTTTTTACGTTAACAGATCATCTGTTTTCAGTTCTGCCTCCCACTTACGGTAAATCACAATACTCGCGTTTTCAGAAAGCACTTTCAACAATTGAAACAGGCGGAATAACGCAGTTGACGGAAGGGCTCAAACATTTAGCAGCGTTCCAACCGCAAGCGGGTGTTGCCATCATTCTAAGCGACTTTTTGGACTCGGCAGGCTACGCGGAAGGCATCAATTCGTTGTTAGGGCGTGGATTTACGTTAACATTAATTCATGTTCAATGTCTCCAAGAAATTGATCCACCGCCTCCCGGCGATTGGCAATTGGAAGACGCTGAAACAGGCGAAACAAAAGAGATTACAATTAATGAAGAGACAATCGCACACTACCAAAACCGACAAAAAGAATTTTGTGAAAACTTACACCAATTTTGTAGAGAACGCGGTATCAGTTATGTGCGCATTAGCACAGATGTCTCCTTTGAGTCTGTCATTTTACACGATCTGCAACACGCAGGTTTTATTCAGCGAAGATACTGAAGATTACAAACGCTTCGTGAGGAGAAAAGTATATGCAGAAACAGTTTGCACAAACCACATTAAAGCTTATTCAAGGCGATATAACGAAAGCGGAAGTTGATGCGATTGTAAACGCAGCAAACGAAAAATTAATCGGTGGTGGCGGTGTAGATGGAGCGATTCGTCGGGCAGGTGGAGATAAAGTTGTCAAGGAATGTGATGAGATTCGGGCACGCCAAGGAGGTTGTCCAACAGGTACAGCGGTTATCACCACTGGCGGAAACTTACCCGCACAATATATCATTCATACCGTCGGTCCAATTTGGCAAGGAGGCGATGCAGATGAGGCGAACCTTCTCGCGAGTTGTTATAAAGAGAGCCTTCAATTAGCTGCAAAAAATGAGGTGAAATCTATCGCTTTCCCATCAATTAGTACTGGGGTTTATGGATACCCAACAGAGAAGGCTGCGGCTGTAGCACTTGAAACGATCCGCGGTTTAGCAGAAAGTAATACTACGATGCCAGGACTAATCCAGTTTGTTTTGTTTGATGATGCCACTTATAGTTGTTATTCAGAGGCACTTTTAGCTCTTTAAACAACAGGTACTGTTGTTTTGAATGAGATAAACCTATCTACATAGAATTTAGGAATACTTTTTCCGAAATTATAGTAAAATCTAAAAATATATAAACACCCCTCAGATATTTAAAGGGGCATGCTCAACACGGAGGAATAAAATGATTTCTAAAATACGGAACACATACTTAATAAAGCGAAGACGGAGACGAGCATTGCTCTTATCCATTGCTATTCATGGTGCCGCTATTATTCTGTTCGCGATATGGTTGTTGAAACCTGCCATACAAAATATTGAGGATAAGATGTACGTGGAATTAGTAAATCTGCCTACGGAGCAGAGGAGAATTAGACAAGACGTGCCGAAACCAAAGCCTAAACCTATGCCTAAGGTTGTTCGTAAGATCGCAACAAGCGGTGTAAAAGGGGTTTCAAGCGCAAAACCTATTCCAACACCTATTACCCCTATCGATCCTGTTCAAGATATAACACCGTCAGGCGCCCCATCAGTAATAGAAAACGTTACGAGACTTGCTCCTTCTCCCAAAACTATTTTGAATCAGTCACAACTTGATGGCCCTGAGTTATCTGGAGACATCGGTCCAAGTGAAGGTGTTACCGCCGGAAGAGGTAAGGGCGATAGCGGTAGAGTAGGAATAGCGAATAGAGGTAAAGGTAGTACAGGACTTGGCAATTTTTCTAAAGGAACCGGAACAGGATCGGGGTACGCCGATTTGGGAGAAGGGTACGGTAAGTTGCGAACGCTTCGGGATGAAATCGGCGATAAGCTGGGCGGTATCTTAAAAGGCAATGGAACAGATATCGAGGGACACATCCGAATAATCCGTCTTAAGCATCCACTTAGTGACTGGTGGCAAGACCCGACCGCGATCCCGTCTCTGATTAAGTGGTTAGAGACTAATAATACGCCAATACGGGCTGATATGAGTTTCGCTGGTGGCGCGTTAACTTTGACAGATCCAAAAATTTTGGACGCGCCGCTTATGATTATGACTGGACACGAGCAGGAAATGACCAACAATCGTAATTTGATGCGGGGTGGAACAATGAAACCCGGCTTTTCAGATGAAGAACGTGCTGCGTTACGGAAATATGTTCTTGAAAGAGGTGGAACGCTCTTCTTTGATGACTGTGGTTTGAAAGCAAGATTTTCAAATATCGTAGAGCATGAACTACGACAGATATTTCCTGAGTATGCTTTAGAAAAACTACCGCATGACCACGAAATCTATAAAATCTTCTATGATCTGAAGAAACCCCCTGAAGGCGGTGAAGTATTTTGGCAAAGTGAAAATAAAGCACGACCAACAAAATATAAGTTTCATCGCGGAATATATGTGCCACGGAAACCGGGTGACAGGAAACAGCCCAATTTAACTTTTAAAGATCCGCAGGGGATACTCCGGACTACAAATAGATTGGGTGTCATTTTTAATAGAAAAGATTATCTGTGCGCTATGGAAACAGCAGAAATAGAATCCAGAACTGCACTCCGAATGCGGCGTTCCACTGATGTCTATCGTTTTATGACTAATCTAATGGTTTATGCACTAAAATATGGTGGTAACACTGACCGTTCTGAATATGAAGAATAACGGATGCGTTCCCTTACGTTGGTTGTAAGAGCATTTCAATAGATAACAGGATTTACGCATAAATGGTGGCGCGTTTTGTCCACGCGCTGATAATTCAGAATGCTGCTGGAAAGGACACCGTTTTAGCAATAATTGCGTAATACCAAATTTACGGGATTGATCTTTTTTCCGGTAGGTGCGGTTTCTAACCAATGCAGAAGACCACACGGGGAATCATGTAGAATGCCAAACGCGTATTCTACATGATTCAGACCGTTGATTTGGCGTCCTCTGCTGGATGCCTATGGTTCGGTTAGGAACTGAACCTACCAAGGAGTCCAAATAATTATTGATTTTACTATATTTTAGGGCAATATCCTGGTGCTTTGGAGAAATACAGGTATATACAACCTTTTTATAGGAGAGGCCCCTTCCATCCAAGGGAGTTATCTCAAATTTGGCAGCTAACCATTTCAGTCGGGCATCTTTAATTCTGCCCATCTACCTTCCGGCGTTACTTCTCTCAACAGGCGCGGGTATTATCTCTCCGACCCTCCCTATCTATATCAAATCGTTTGAGTTGTCTTATACATTGACCACCTTCGTCATTGCCGTTGGCGTTGTCGGGAATATCCCCGCGGGGGTATTAGTGGAGCGAATCGGCAGAAAATCTGCAATGTTGCTTGGGTTGGTGATGATAGGTGTTTCAACAATCGGGATGGGAGCAGCGCGACATCTTTTTCACCTTATCGGTGCTCAGTTAGTTGGAGGCATCGGTAATGCGTTGTGGATGCTTTCCCGACATGCCTACATGACAGATGTGATTCCGCTGGCAAAACGTGGAAGATCAATAGCGCTGTTTGGCGGTGTCAACCGGATCGGAACTTTCGCTGGAAAGTTTGGGGCAATCTTCCTTGGAGTGAACCTACGTCTCCCGTTCTTCGTATATACAGCGATTGCGGTGATAACGCTAATCATCTGCTTCTTCTCAATACCCGAAACAAAGCCTACGCCAAAGGATCAGCCCCAAAAATCGCAACAATCCTATCTAACGCAACTCCTTTATGTGTCAAAACATCATTTTAAGCTGTTGGCAACAGCCGGAATTGGACAGGTCTGTGTTCAAACACTACGACGTGGATGTCATATTATCATTCCGCTTTATGCCAATGATGTCGTCGGCTTAACTGAACGAGGTGTCCGGTTAGTAGAAATGATTTCTTCGGCAGTTGACATGTCAATGTTCCCCGTGGCTGGATTTATGATGGACCGCTTTGGCAGACGATATGCAACGGTGCCAGGTATATGCATTTTTGCTACAGGCATGGTGTTGATGCCGTTTACACAAACATTTACGTGGCTGCTACTGGCGGCAATTTTAATGCGTTTTGGAAACGGAATCGCATCGGGGACAATGATGACGCTCGGTGCAGATTTAGCACCGAAGGAGGGTACTGGAGAGTTCCTCGGATTATGGCGGCTTACCGGAGATTTTGGAGGTTCAGCGGGACCTGTCGTTGTTGGAAATATCGCTGATTTATTTGGATTGGGGTTCTCTGGATTTGCCTTAGGCGGAATCGGTTACATCGCAGTTGGTATCTTTCTCTGGTTAGTACCAGAGACGCTGCAACGGGAATAACATGCCGGGAAAGGGACTCGAACCCTTACGCGCGAAATGCACACTAGAACCTGAATCTAGCCTGTCTACCAAATTCCAGCATCCCGGCTTGATTAATACTATAGTATACACGGATATTTGGAAAATGTCAAATTTTAAAATCCGAAAACAGAACCATTCAATTGTCAGGTTTTTCTCAATATTTTACGCACGGTCTCGGCCAGTGAATCAACGCCAAGGACGCGTCCGGTATTTGTCGGGCCGCTCGGACAGGAAGAGACCTTTGAAAGATATTAGAAATTATTGGAAAATTGAACGGCTCTGTCCACACTATATTTGTTGTTGATATTCTAACTTGAATTTGCTAAAATCTTGACGGAGGGGACAAATATATGGAACGCATCTTTTGTGCGATTGCTGAAGGTAAAATTCCCTCTGCCAAAGTATATGAAGGCGAACATGTTTTCGCCTTTATGACATTGCCCCAGCAACACGGGACATATTTAGTGGTAATACCAAAACAACACTAATTGAAGAGATTAGCGACATTGCGGAAAAATTAGAGACTTTGTAAAACGATAATGAATTCATAGAAATAAGTAGACATTTCAATGGAGGGCAACCCTACACGCGGTAAATGAGGTTTCCTAACCTCGCTGGTCATCATAGTGTCGTTATTGTAAATCTGCTATAATCCGACAAATCAACCAAATTTTAAAGCAGAAATATACCGCGTCCAGTACAAACAGGAGAAAATATAACCATGAAAGTTCTTATTTTAGGTGGAAACGGTTACCTCGGTCCTCATGTTGTCAAGGCATTAGAACCCTATTACACTTTACGCGTAACAGACATAAACGAGATAGACACAAAACATGAATCTATGCATATTGATGTCGGTTCATTGGATCAGGTAATGAGAGCAGCAGAGGGAATGGACACTATCATCAACTGCTCAGTACTCCGTCATGATCGTCAGTTAGCATTTGATGTTAGCACACGTGGATGTTATAATATGATGCGTGCTGCTGTTGAACACGACATCTGTCGTGTTATCAATACTGGTCCGCATTTCACCATCCAAGGTGACAGTTATACTTCCTACGATTATGAAATCAACCCTGATGTTCCACCACATACCAGCACAGGACTCTATCCGTTAACTAAAGGACTTGGGCAGGAAATTTGTAAGGTCTTTACTGTACATTACGACATCTATGTTCTCTGTTATCTATTTCTCAGTTTCCAAGAACTCAATTATGAGGCAGAAGGTACCGATCTCAACCCATTTTCTGTCAGTTGGCGCGACGCGGGCGAAGCATTTCGATTAGGTCTGGAAATTGATCTGGAGGAACTACCATCAAAGTGTGAGATTTTTAATATCTTCGCAGATTTACCGCATCAGCAATTCTCAAATGCAAAAACAAAACGGATTTTAGGGTTTCAACCGCAGGATAACTTTGAATGGATGTGGCATAAGAAGAAGGAAGAATAAGACCTTCTACCTCGCTCGGACCAGAGCCATTCAATACACGAGATATATTATTTAGTGAAGCCGTATCACAGATGCGACGTGGCAACTTCCACAACTCATGACGGTAGGACGCAATGCCGTGATTAGATTGATATTGCTGGCAACAACTGTATTCTGCTAAAAAAAGTCACGGTTGTTTTCTCTTGACAGTGTGTAAAAGGAATGGTATCTTATAGGAAATTGATAATTTCCCATGATATAGAAGCCTCATGCCCACAAACCAACCTCCGAATATCCTCCTCATTATGTCCGACGAACACGCACCAATGTTTAGTGGACCTTATGGACATCCCTTCGTCCAAACCCCGCACCTGGACAGACTCGCGAAAAGTGGTGTTACCTTCACAAATGCCTACTGCAATTCGCCACTCTGCATGCCGTCTCGGATGTCGTTTATGACAGGTCGCTATATCCACCACATCGGCGCGTGGGATAACGCAGCACCTTTGCGTCCGGATGCTGTTACGTGGGCACACTTTCTACGAGATTTAGACTACGATGTCGTACTCTCAGGCAAACAGCATTTCGGTGGAATGGATCAGTTGCACGGGTTTCGTGCGCAACTTGCTCGCGACCTACACGCAGAAAGGCAACACGGACTCACGGATTGGGATAACGGTACACCACCAGCATCCCGCCCATGGCAAGGACTTGCACAAGCTGGTCCTGGAACAACGGTGGAAATTGAAATTGATGACCTGGCAGAGTCAGAGGCACTGACATATCTCCGCGATCCTGCGCGGCAAGAACAACCGTGGGCACTCAATGTCTCGTTCATCGCACCGCATTTTCCGCTTGTTGTGCCACAACGGTTTTGGGACCTCTATCCACTTGAGGAGATAGACTTACCTAATATCCCAGACGGACACCTCGAAAATCAACATCCCGTCTACCAACGGATGCGGCGCATGTTTGGTTGTGTTGATTTTCCAGAGGATTTAGTCCGCCGCGCACGCGCCGGCTATTACGGGTTGATTACCTACCTGGATGAGAAGATTGGCAATCTGCTGCAGACACTTGAGGAGACAGGTCAGTTGGAGAATACCGTCGTCATCTATACCAGCGATCACGGTGAGATGAACGGTGAGCACAGCATGTGGCGCAAGTCAAACTTCTATGAGGCCTCCGCTCGCGTGCCGCTACAGATTATGTCCCCTGATCATCTATCCGCAGGTAAACGCATTGACCAGGTCGTTTCACTTGTTGATCTGACTGCCACGTTGGTTGACATTGCAGGTGGAGATTCCTTAAGTCAATTTGATGGTGATAGTCTGATTCCCTTGGTCCAAGGCACTGCAATCGATTGGAAAGATTTTGCATTCTCCGAATACCTCGCGCATGGCGTTGAACGCCCGATGGCAATGGTGCGGAAGGGGCGCTATAAATTCAACTATAGCCTTGGCGACCCACCTGAACTTTACGATATAACTGAAGATCCGGGAGAATTTCGCAATCTTGCCAATGAACCTAAATATCAGAAAATCTGCAACGAATTGGAAACACAATTATTGGCAGAATGGGATCCGGTTGAAATTGAGAAGCAGGTGCGAGAGAGTCAGAAAGCACGCATACTGATTGATCAGGTCACTAAGGGACAATGGCGAAAGCCGCCTGATAAATGAAAGTAGACAAAGAAAAGAATATCGCCTCCCAACCTTTCAATTTTTTGTTGTCCGTTGCTATTACTTCCGTATCAACATTTTTCGTGTTCCAGTGTAATATCCTGCTGTGAGGGTATAGAAATAGACTCCGCTTGCGACAGGTTCGCCGATTTGGTTTTTCCCGTTCCAATATGCTGCGCGACTACGATTTTGATATAGTCCTGCAGGCTGTTCTCCAATATCTAAGGTGCGTATCAACTGCCCATCAGAAGAGTATATCTCAATTGTCACATCCGCTGTGGCTGACAACTGATAGGGTATCCACGTTTCTGGATTGAAGGGGTTCGGATAGTTTGGAAGGAGTGCGGTCTTTCCATGTGTTCGGACAAGCAAGAGTTGTTCAAGAAAACGGATACCTCTTTGGGATGTTGTATCCGTTATGTTCAACTGCTTTGCTTCTAAAAGCCATCTCTGTACATCATCTCTTGAAGGGAGTGATTCTATATTTTGACTATACGTTGAAGGGGCAGCAGCTGCATTTATTGCACCTGCGACTATCAAAATATCGGCAATATCAACTACACCATCTCCGTTTACATCCGCTTCATTTGGTCCTGTCTGTCCGAAGTTTGCGGCAACTATCATTAAATCTTGTACATCTACAATACCGTCCTCGTTTACATCCGCTTCAAGTGGCCGTGATTTTATTAGGGAAGCATAGTCCCACAAAAGTATTGTACCGCCATGGTAGCTTGATGTTGCAAGCATATTTCCATCATTACTAAACGCGAGGCCAAAACCATTATCTGGCATGCTGCTCAGAATTAATTTCATTTCACCACTTACCGGATTCCAAAACCGCATTGTACCATCTTCCCAAAGTCCTACAGATACGAGCGTTTTCCCATCTGGGCTAAAAATGATATTTGTGTAATAGCCAACATGTCCAGTGTAAATTGTGTTTTTTCTCCCAGTAGTAATGTCCCATAAATGTACTTGTTGACCAATTCCGCTTGAAGCGATTGTATTACCATCCGGACTGATAATAGGATTGCTGGATTTGCTGCCGGGAAACGTTGAAATGCGTTGTCTACTTTCAAAGTCCCACAAATGTATACCTTCATCATTTGGGTGGACGAACCTACGTCCTCCCGGACTGAACCTAATTGTCCCGACTTCATCTCCATTTCCAAGGAACGTCCATAAGGGGTTCCCCGTGGCAACATCCCAAAAAATGGCTTTTTTCTCAGAACCACAACTTACGAGTGTGCGTCCATCTGGACTGAAGGTGAGATAAGAGATGGGCCGTTGATGTCCGAACCAGGTGGCTTTATGCTTACCTGAGGGAACATCCCAAAACCTTATCGTGTGGTCATCACCATAGAAATAATTATCTACAGTCTTACCAGCACCACTGACTACAGTGCGTCCATCTGGGCTGAAGGCAACAGCTCTAACCTCGCCCACGTGTCCTCTGAAGGTTTTTATGTTTTTGCCTGTTGTAGTATCCCACAGTCGTACTGTTTTGTCCGGGCTCCCACTAACAATTGCTTGTCCATTTGGACTAAATGCTATCATCGAGAAACCGACTGTATGTTCCGTGATTGTTGTCTTCTGCTCAAGCGTTTCAGTATCCCATAGAACGACTGTTCCATCTGTACTACCACTTGCCAGAGTTGCCCCATCAGGGCTAAATGCTACACTGACGATGTCGTCAGTATGTGCTATTAGCGTCGTCTTATAACTGCCGGTAGCAACATCCCACAGAATCACTGTATGATCCTTACTACCACTGGCAAGCGTGTGGCTATCCTGGCTAAATGCTACACTGTTGACTCCACTCATGTGTCCCTTAAGGGTAGTCTTCAATGTGTTAGTTGCAACATCCCAAAGATGTACCCCAGCGTGGTATTGCCCACAAATTGCTATTGTGCTACCATCTGGACTGAATGCGGTATTCGCGTAGTAAACGAGGTTGTCTTCTGCCAACAGAAAGGTTGCTTTGACTTCACCGGTTGCGATGTCCAATAGCTTCATCACCGTGTCTTCATCTCTACCATAGGTAACAAGCAACCTTCCATCTGGACTGAAGGAGATTGCATCAACACCTTTTTCATGCCCTTTAAAGGTGGTTTTTAGTTCTCCGGTTGAAATATCCCATAGTTTTATTATATCGTCATAATCACTACACGTAGCTAATGTTTTACCATCTGGGTTAAATGCAAGCCTATTAATATCTCTTGTGTGTGCTGAAATAGTCAGTTTGAGCTTACCCGTGTCTACATCCCATAGGTAAAATTCAGCTGAATTACAGCTTGCCAGTGTTTTACCATCTGGGCTGAATGCAATATTTGGAATATATCCAGCATGATTGGTGAGTAAATTAAGTTCTTTACCGGTGTGTCCGTCATAAATCCAAATTCCGATAGAGCTTGCTACAGCAAGTAAAGAACTATCTGGGGAAAAGGTAATATTGCCAGTTATCACGCCTTTCCCTAATCGCATTTTGGCACCTTCAGGTAACCCCCATTGTGTGTAATCTTGGGAAAAAGCATACGGTAAAAATAGAATTGAAATCAGATAGAGAATTAGTGTTGAAAATCGCATGTTTTTCATCAGTTTAGTCTCCTATTTTTTAATTACCATTTTACGTGTTGCAGTGTATTTCCCAGTAGAAAGTGTATAATAGTAGGGGCCGCTCGCTACCGGTTCCCCAAATTCATTTTTACCGTCCCAATACGCTGCCCTGTTTCGGCTTTGATAGATTCCTGCTGCCTGCTTGCCTAACACCAACGTTCGAATTACTTGCCCATCTGCAGAATAGATGCGAAGTGTCACGTCTGCCGGATTTGCTAACTGGTACGGAATCCAAGTCTCTGGATTGAAGGGGTTCGGATAGTTAGGTAGAAGTACAGTCTTTTCAGGTGTTAGATGAGTCAATAGTTGTTCAAGTTTAGCAATACCTTTCTGGTAGATAGGTGTGCTGTTGTATGTTAGTTGTGCTTGATTTATCCACCCTTGAACATTCGCAGCGGTGAGAAATTCTATAGTATGCGTATATTTTGGGGGTGCAGCATTTACATTTTCAAGTGCAGCAGCCACTAACAAAATATCCGCTATGTCAATAACACCATCCTTGTTGACATCAGCAGCATTTTCATCTCCTACCTGCCCATATTGTGACGCTACAAAAATTAGGTCTTGCAAATTTATACTTCCATCACGGTTCACATCCTCATCGAGTTGCTGAATTTCATTTTCGGTGTCTAAAAATGTAGTGTAATCCCATAAGAGAACCGTTCCGTCCCAGCTTCCAGTGGCAAGGGTAGTGCCATCTTGGCTAAATACAAGGTCTAAAATGTAATCTGTATGTCCTATGAGGGTAGTTTTCTGTTCACCAGTGGTGACATCCCATACTCTTACTGTGAGGTCAGGGTTCTGATAAACTCCACCACTACTAACAAGCGTATTACCGTCAACACTGAATGTGAGATTACGGACTCCTTCTATATGTCCAGTATGGATCGTTCTGGACTCACCAGTGACAATATCCCATAGAATAATCGTGTTATCCTGACTGCCGCTGGCAACTATGCTTGCCTCAGGATTAATTGCAACACTTAGGACTTTATCGGTATGTCCGGTGAAGGTTGTAATTTCGGATCTGGAAGTAAAATCCCATAAACGTACTGAATGGTCGTTACTTCCACTGACAAGTAGTCGGTTATCACGGCTGAAGTCTATTGAAGTCACTCCTGCTGTATGTCCGATAATCGTGTCAATGTAGGTGCGTCCCATATACCATAAATGTATCGCTTTGTCGGTATTTCCGGCGGCAAGGAATTGACCATCTGGACTGAACGCAATGGAAGTAAAATGTGTATTTGGCGTGTTTTCTGGTCCTGGATTATATAACTTATAGAGAGGAGCAATGTGTGTGGTACTGGAAACATCCCACAGATGAGGGGTTGAACTTCCTATACATGCAAGTGTGTTACTATCCGGACTGAATGCCAAGTCAGAATGGTATAACCAATGCCCTCCAAATATGATCTTTTTGAATTCACCAGTGGAAGGATCCAACAGATGGATTTTCGTACCATTTGATGTTGCGAGTATATTACCATTTGGACTGAATGCCATCCCATAAACTGGGGTAGTATGTCCAGAAATAGACATTACACGTTGCCCACTTTCAAAGTTCCACAGAAACAGTTCATCTCCGCCACTACTCACAAGTGTCTTGCCATCTGGGCTGAATGCGAAAGTCCAGGCCCTTCGCGCATGTCCGCCAAATTCGTTTTTGATCGTTCCGGTGGCAACATCCCATAGAAGCAATCCTCCGAAACCACTGGTTACAATCGTATTACCATCCGGGCTGAATTTCATGCGGCTGATTGATGATAGTTTGAAGGTGTTTTTCTTTTGTCCAGAGTTAACATCCCACAACTGAATTTCACCGTCCCAATCGCCATTTATAAGCGTGTTCCCATCTGGACTGAACACAAGCTTGCTTACAGCTCGCGTATGCTTGGATAAAGTTACTTTGTGTGAACCCGTGGCAACATCCCATAAGCGTAAGGTGTTATCAGAACTTCCACTTGCGAGTGTTGTGCTATTAGGACTGAATACAATAGCCCATATCCATTTTGTATGTCCTTTGAGAGTTGCTTGGTGTTCTCCAGTGGAAAGGTCCCAAAGATGAATAACTTCGTCACTGGCTCCTGCAAGCATCCGCATATCTGGACTGAAGGCGATACGGTGAATATCCTTTGTTTCACCTTTTAGAGCTCCTTTAACACTTCCATCTGTCAGGTTTCGCAATTGGAGTGTCCCGTATTCATCCGAAATAACATATATACTGGCATCTGGGCTCACTCCGAGGATGTTTGCGGAATTCTCTGGAATGAAATTTAGTTCTGAACCTGTATGTGCATCATAGGTCCAAAAACCTATTGAACTTTGTACGATTAATCGATTACCATCAGGTGAATACTTTATATCCCTTATATTGCCTTTACCGATTCGTATCTTTGCTCCTTGCGGCAACCCCCAACGTGTATAGTCTTGGGCATAGACACTTGGTAATAAGATGGCTGAAATCCCCAGGAACAATATAATTACCCTACTTATCAGAGGCACAAAAAGGCAATTCTGCAACAAGCAGTTTTTCTGTCTTTTTATCCAAGTATTCTGTACTATTTTCAGATATATTGTGGTTTTCATGAGTAGTTCTCCTGTTCAATTCGTTTCTTATACATCTGATATGCAATTATTATGCCATAATCACGGATTGGAGAATACTACACAAGGATGTTGTCTTTGGACAAATTCACCAACTTCTTTAGTAATATAACTTTCTTTAGTAATATAACTCAAGTTGCTACCTATAAGTTTTTAGACACACAGACACCATTTTTAATAGAGAACAGTCCGTTATTGGTGAAATATTGTAGCGCAAACTGTCAGTTTGCGTACTAATATGCACAAACTAAAAGTTTATGCTACTATGTGGCAACTTGGGTTAATATAGTGAAATCTATAATTACTTGCACACAATTGTAGCACAACCTGTTGAAGATTAAGAAAATATTTCGGTAATTCCGCAATCATATTCGGTGCGGTTAAGAAACCATACCATAGGCGTCAATTTAGGGGATAAATCCCGTCACACATTGTAGGGCGGGGTCTCTGTGCCCCGCCATATCTGATGTATTCAAACAACGGGCGGGCACCAAATCAACGGTATGAATGCCATTTAGGCATTCCCCGGGGACCCGCCCCTACAATCGGGGTTGCGGTGTTGTTTTGGCTAAAAGGCGTGAAACCTGAAATAAATTCCTTAAATTGACGCATAAGGGTATGTCAGAATACGCCAAATCAACGGTATGAATGCCTTTTGGCATTCCCCGTCTGGTATTCTGAATTGGTTAGGAAACCGCACCCGCTGAATACCACACGCGTATTCAGCGTTGATTTGGACAAATGCCAAACGCGCATTTGGCGTTGGTTCACCGGGCCTGGGGAAAATAAATATTACCGAATTAATAAATTAATCTTCATTTAGGTTGTGCTACAGCAAAGTCCAGTCCGACTGTTTATATCCCCCGGCCCTAAAGCGTGCATATATTTTGGATTTTACTATATTGCCCACAATTTGCCACTTTTAGGTGTGCTACTTCAATAACTTGGATGATCAATATGGACAGTCTGCACATAAACGTGCATCCTTATTTCATATTGCACGATTTTGTACATTTATAACGACTTATGTTAGTTAACTCATTATTTTGGTTTTTTCACATTTATTGAATTTAAATTATAAACATATCGTCCCTACCAAATCAAGAAATCAACGGTATGAATCATGGCGAATGCCAAACGCGCATTCGTCTTTAGGCATTCCCCGATACTAAAGATAGAACAAACCCAATAACCGTCCGTCCTGAAAAGCGATCATAATAATTTCTATGTTTTCTAAAATTGACGCTTATGGGTATGTTAGAATACGCCAAATCAACGGTATGAATCATGGCGAATCATGTAGAATACCACACGCGTATTCTACCACGCGCATTCGCCTTTTGGCATTCCCCGTCCGGTATTCTGAATTGGTTAGGAAACCACCAAATCAACGGTATGCATGCTATACAGTGTTCCCCGCCTACCGGGCCTGGGAAAATAAATAGGACCGAATTAGTAAATTAATCTTCATTTAGTTTGCGGGACAATGGGCTTTTATCAAACTTACGTTACTTCCTAATAACCATCTTCCGAGTCGTTGATGATTCGGAGGCGTTTAGCTGGTAGAAGTAAACGCCTGAAGCGAGCTGTTCACCCAAATCATTACGACCATCCCAATAAGCAGCACGTGACTTCCCGATGTAATAACCAGCTTGTTGAAATCCAAGGTCCAGATTTCGGACAAGTTCTCCCGTTGATGAATAGATACGAATTGTGACCTCGGCATCATTTGCTAACTGATAAGGCAACCACGTTTCTGGATTGAACGGGTTCGGGTAATTGGCAAGCAGGACAGTCCGTTTCGGGATTAAGTCAGCAGGCGTGAGTCGAAGTTCAGTGAACGCCCGGCGAACATCTGCGGCGCTGATTTCGTGTCGGAGTGTGCGAATCAGAACCCCGGTTGTGTCACGTACTTCGATCGTCAGTATATCACCGACAGAGACAACTGCTTGACGGCTCATATCTGCCCAAGCAGCATGAAAATTGTTACCCTCAACCGCCTCAGCGACTTTGGTGTGTCCGTTATAGACAGTAAGCTTCACGCCACTAATGTCTTCAAGTTGCGCGCGGAGGACAAATGCCCACGTCTTCGGAATTGATGACTGCATCGGAGCTGTTGCTGTCGGTGTAGTGTTTTGCCAAGCACTACCGCTGAAACTGATAGTCTTCGGTGTAGGAACATTGATAATGTATCCCATTCCACCTTCAATTGAAAATCCGTTGCCGGTAGAATTCGCTGTCCATCCGATGAACCTTTGCGCAACGGCATCTAATTCAATGATCATAGTCGCGCCGGTTTTTTCCATGAAAGAACGCGCTGTGTCCGGTTCGTTTGGCATCAGTGGTAGACTGATCATATTCAAACCCGCGCTGAGTGATATGTCATAAACGTTTTCGCTTGTTACCTGCATCATCAGGCTGTCGGCACGGAATGCAAGGTTTTGAATACGTTCATCGTTATCAGGGCCAACATCCGCAATTGCAAATGGTACTTCAGAAAAGTTCGCAGCGAGATATTCTGCAAGCGCGTCTTGCTCTGTACCGGGAGCAGCAAAAGTTGCATGCCCACCAGATTCTACCTCTGTCATCACTTCAGCAAGGTCAACACGATTCGTATTCGGGAAATTAGCATACGGATAGCTGTCTCCGCCATCAACAAGGAAAGTGATCGTGACCATTCGGAACGTGCGATCTGCATCTCCCACGATTTCACCGTTCTGAGCAATAGTGTCCGTAAGGTTTCCATCTGCGTCAGTGATGACAAGCGACTGAACCCTTGAACCCGTCGGCAGTGAAGTATCAAAACTAAATGCCATGCCTGCGATTTGCGGAAAACGTCCGGGACTTGAACCGCCGCCAGAGGCACCAACTGCATGTTCAATGACTTCAAGCAGTTCCGCTGCACTTAAGGTCAAAAGTGTCAATCCGTTGTTGAATCGAAGTGTATTTTCTATGTCAATCTGTGAAATCTGACCCATCACTTTACCAACCAAGGCATTTGCAGGTGGGGGAAGCAGTTCCCCATAAGCAGTTACACCAATTGGAGCGCGGATACCACCGCCATTTTTCAAAGAGGCAACCACGCTCGGGTCTACCCGTTTCCCTGCAGCAAGGTTTGCCTCGGCGATTAGGTTACCGATGTTTGTTTCCTCTGTGCGGACAGAACCGCGGTTCCCGTTCAGATAGACATTTGTTTGTCCAAAAATATTGCCATCCTTTGCAACTACAACATTCCGGACCGCCTCTATGATTTCAACCACACGTGCCGCAGGTTCTGCATTGCCAGTATCCGCAACACCCTGTTCATCGGTAACGAAAGCACCGCTGACTGCAGCGTCAATTGATTCAAGAATTAAAACACCTGCTGCATTAAAATCAACGACTAACCGTCCAACATATCTATAATTCCCATCTGTTCCAACAATTGCAATCGGTTCATTCGTTGCGGATTGCGTCAAGATCGGATAGGGGCGGTCTGCAACATCACCAGGATGGAGGCGATCATTCTCATCGGCGAGGAGCGTGTTTGAACCACCCGCAATGATAATGTCAACATCCTTGATGTGTGCAGCAATTGCCTCATCAAGGCTAATTTGCTGAAGGTGTCCGGTAAGAACAATCTTATTGATGCCCGCTGCTGTGAGTCCGTCAACGGATTCTTGAATGATGGCTGCCAATGCTGCCACATCGTTCGGATCTGCCGGGGCAACTCTGACATTCCCAGGTACAGAGAGGCTGCCGAGCCGCGGTGTCGTCATACCAACAACACCGATTTTTTCGCCGGAAGGTGTGGTAATAACCACGCTTTTGGTGATACTATTCGGAATTGTGCTCGCTTCTTGCCCTGGATCAACTACAAGGGAAGCGAGGTTACTATCAAGACTAAAATCTAAGTTCGCACTCAAGAATGGGAATGCTGTACCGACGTAATCTCTATCGGCTGCAATCAAGCTGGCAAGTGTACCGGTGCCTGCGTCAAATTCGTGATTGCCCAGTGCCCCCGCCATGAAACCCATCGCATTGAGCATCAGAATATCGGCACGTCCTGAACCTTCTCTCCCTAA
Organism: Candidatus Poribacteria bacterium; assembly: GCA_022825825.1. Classification (GTDB taxonomy): domain Bacteria; phylum Poribacteria; class WGA-4E; order WGA-4E; family WGA-3G; genus MSPOR6. Next base: position 69,333 of record JAJDWA010000001.1, on the reverse strand, counting down.
TACTTCACGAAGACTCCCATTATTCGCAGCTGCAAAAAACGGACCGGGAATGTAACTATCTCCTGCACCGATTATCACTGTATTTTCAACTTCGGTTTTGAGTGCGTTCAGCACCGATGAGAAGCGAGGCGCGTTTTCGAGTGCCTCAATGCCGCCCTCCATGTCTGCTGCGTGAAGCAGTTGAAGTGTCGTTTTAGACAAGGCGGGATCTTCGTTTTGGGAAAAGGCAGGTGTGAGAATACCTAACAGTAAAATCGAGAAAACTATTTTTGTCATGTGGGCTTTCAACCCTTTAACACTCGGAACGAAAGATTCCTTATTCTGCATTAAAAAAACTCCTTTAATTCGGTTGGACCAGATTTGTGATATTTTTCGGTTTACCACTATAATCAACAATAGACAAAAGTATACCAAATTTTCTAAAAGAGGTCAGTAGAAAAGACTGCCTCCGTTTATCTCCCCAACCCCCGCAAGCGAGGGGAGAGCAGACAGGACAAATGCGTGTCCATAATTATGGGTTGGACTATAATAATTGACGTAATGGCAGTAGTATTGTATAATACTATCCGCACATGCACATTTCATAGAACAACGCACAGGGAGACCTTCGGTGAAAAATACACAACTTTTGCTAATTTTTACAGTAATGATAACGGTTCTCGCATTCCTTACAGTCACAGGGTGTGACGAAGGGATGAATATGGTTGGTCCGGTGATAACAGAACCGGGAGAAGACTCAATGACGCCGGACGGTCCGATAACGACCAATGGCGAGATGAAACAACCGCCGGAGGAAATTCCTGGCGACAACAAAGATCCCGGATCAGAACAACCGGAACCGACACCGGAACCGGATCCCGAAAAACCGGAACCAACGCCAGAAGCGCCAAAGCCAACCGTGACGATTGACACGGTGGTACAAGCGGACGACACATCAGTCACCATCTCCGGTACGAGTACCAATGTCCCCGAAGGGGCAAAAGTGACTGTCGTGTTGGGTGACAATGTCATCACCGTGAAAGCCGTGGTTGATGAAAACGGTGCCTGGACAGCAACCGTGCCTGCCAGAAAGACAGCACGGCTCAGCTCGGGGACTATAATGGTGAAAGCCACCGCGAAAAAGGTAACGGCCGAAAGCTCATTTGAGATAGCGCCGCCACCGGAGCCAACGCTGACAATTGACAGTGCGGCACAAGCCGACGATGGCTCGGTCACTATCTCCGGCACCAGCACCGAGCTCGCCAAAGGGACAACGGTGACCGTAGTACTTGGTGATACTCTCACTGTGAGAGCCAGAACCGACAGCATGGGCGCGTGGACAGCGATGGTGTCAGCCACAGATGCAACGCAGCTAAGCGCAGGAACGGTACCAGTCACCGCAACAGCAAGCACAGCAACTGCTAACAACTCGTTCACCTACGAGCCACCGCAACAGCAGATGGCACTGACACTGCCGTCCGGGTACTCACTCCCACCGGAGCTTATTCCGACGGAAGAAACGTTGCTTTCAGCAAATGAGCAATCGCTCATAGACGTTGATCAAGTACTGGGTTGGGATGCAACAGCCATCCTCCCCAGCACAACAAACAGCGCCGCTGATGCAATCTCTCTCCTTCCGTATAAAGATAGAGAAGAGGTGTACGAGTTGTTTGTTGCCTCTGTTGATCTGCCGCGCTTTGCCGAAGCAGCGCAAAAAATGAAAGAGGTAAATATAACACTCAGAGTCATGGGGGCAGAACGAAGGATAACCAGAGACTCAGAGGCATACTACGCTTTCCTAGATAAGGCAGAAAAAGAGCGGGGTCTTCATAGAATGCCCTCCCAAATACTGGAAAAGGTATATTTCGAAGAAAACCCGGAAGACCTACCGCATGAGGATGGCAACTCACGCTACTGGATGATATTAGAGTGGTATCGATTACAGTTTGCCCATCCAGGTATTGATTTGGGGCTTGAACTGTTTGATCTCCTAGATCTCTACCGTGAGTCCTGCCGGAAAGGATGGATTTTCGGTCTAAACAACCCCTGGAGTTAAAATAACCTAAAGACCTACACAATTGTGTAGGTCTTTATCTTTTCCTTCTTATTGTTCACCATCATCTTGTTCACAATACCTCCTCCCTGTAGAGCCAGTTACACAAGTTTCATCAGAACCACAACCACCATTGTCATTACATGGATAGCAGAGGGAACTCCTACTGCTGTCTGTAGGGGCTTCCCAACAACCGTAATCGCAGAATGTTCGATCAGTAGTATCAGCACTACACCCGCTGTAATATTGCAAATAGTCTCCGTCACAGCCATATCCACTGTGGCAGCAGGTGGCTCCTGCAGGATAACTAGCCGCACTGCAGGAGGTTGTCGTGCTTTGAAACTCGTTCCCATAATAAACCTGATAATTACCCTTACAAGTCCAATCACCGCTCGGCCCTGCCCTTGGCCCAAGTTCCGTACAGTCCCGCAAGCTCCATGCAAAATCATCACCTCCTCCAGTCCAGGCCCAAGAAGGAGTAGCACAGCCATTACCAGAATTCAAACACGCAGAAGAATACGGAGGGAAAGAATGAGCTTTTTCTGAAGCACCACACTTGCATCTCCAGCCAACAGCATACCCGTCATAGAAAGAATCAGAAAGAGTACAAGTAGTGCCAGACGTAGGACATGAAAAGTAACCGGCAGAGTCATAAAGAGAACAGCTCTCGGAAGGACTGCTGCAATAATGAGCACTTGGCACTAGCCTATTGGTATAATCATACTCATACAAAAGAGGGTCTAAGCTCCATCCTCCTGAGCAAGTGCCAATTTCTGGCATCCCATATTCAGTGATCTCTCCAGAGTAAGTATCAGTAGTATAAAAAGTATGCGCATACACCCACTCCCCGCCATCACTGGCACAGGTAATACATGAACTGCCGTCACAGTACTGATCACTACCGGCACACTTCGTCCCCGTCACCGACGGCGCGGTACCGGTACACTGCAGTGTGTTCCCGCAACTGTCCCTGCCGGTGTTGCAAACTGCCGTTTTCGTGGTGCCACAGGCAACATCAGACGGCTGCGTCCAACGGGCTGAGGTGGTGGTCGTGCAAGTAGGAGTAGGGGTGGTAGATGCAAAAGGCCTTATAACTGTCAACTTAAGGATTTTCCAAACGTGGGAAACCCTCTTCAGTCCCTAATGAAGATTAAAAAATAAATTAGGTAATTCGTGAAGATACCCATAGGCGTCAATTTAAGGAAAAACGCAAGATTTTTTCTTGTCCGAGCGAGCTTTGCTCGCGACATCGGACGAGCGTTCGCGAGCAAAACTCGCTCCTACAGAAGAAAATCGGGGTTGAAAACCCGCCAAATTAACTCGATTCTTCTCGGTAAGCGCGTTTTGGAAACGTGCTTGTTTCTGTGCTGAAGATTGCCTAACGGTGCGTTTAGAAAACGCACCTACCAGGGGCGTAGACCGCGCTAAGTTGACGCATAAGGGACAAAACTGACATATCCCGTTCTCGTTTTTACCTTGAAGAATCTACCGAAATATGCTACGTTGTAGACATCACAAATTTGAAGGGAATATTTTGATGACTCATTCAAGCAAAAAGCGACCGAATCTCGTTTATGTCTTTGCAGATCAACTCCGCTATCAATCATGCAACTATGCAGGGGATACCCGTGCACGTACGCCAAACATTGATCGACTTGCTACAGAGGGAGCAAACTTCTGCAACGCTGTCTCTGGCAGTCCGATGTGTGCGCCGTATCGTGCCTCACTTTTTACAGGGAAATATGCAAGTAGCACCGGCATGGCAATCAATGAACTCCGCATGAACCCAAACCACGACTGCTTCGGACACGTTCTACATCGCAATGGCTACCAGACAAGTTATATCGGAAAATGGCATCTGTGGGCAAATCAGTTGGGAAAACACCATGATCCACAGAATTCGTATATTCCGCCAGGACCGCATCGGCTCGGCTTTGATGGAGAATGGTCAGCATACAATTTCCATCACACCTATTTTGACACATATTATCATAAAGATAGCCCAGAAAAGATTACGATTCCCGGTTATGAACCAGATGGACAGACAGATTTAGCGATTGAATACCTTCAACGTGCATCAACAGAAGACAATCCTTTTGCGCTTTTCCTTTCAATCGGCACACCGCATGACCCGTGGACAGAAAATAACGTTCCAAATGAATATTATGAAATGTTCCGAGATGTAGACTTCCCGTTGCCACCGAATTATAAAGAGGAAAACGATCCTTATGGCGATGCGTGGGCAATGATGTCCACTGCACAACATGCTAAACTACCTGAATGGATGCGTGTCTATTACGCCATGACAACTAACCTGGATTGGAACATCGGTAGGTTGCTGCATGCTATAGATGAACTCGGATTGCGGGATGACACCATTTTTGTTTTTACATCTGACCATGGCGAGATGTTCGGTGCGCAGGGGCGTAAGGCAAAAAATATCTTTTATGAAGAAGCAGTACGGATTCCGTTTCTTGTCCGTTGGTCTAATCAAATTTCGCAGGGGCATGTCGCGGATACATGCTTGAATACACCAGACATCATGCCGACACTACTTGCGATGATGGATCTGCCAATTCCTGAAGATGTTGAAGGTGCAGACCTCAGTCAAGCAGCATTTGACCAATCGTTTGATGAACCTGAAGCTGCGTTTATGCAAGGAATGGGATGTACTGCGAAATGGGAAGATGGTTATGAATGGCGGGCACTCCGAACAAAGCAGCATACTTATGCTGTTCACCGTCCTGATGGATATGAGAAACTTTTTGACAATGTGGCTGACCCGTTCCAAACCCATAATCTAATTGACGAACCTACATCACGCGCACTCCGAGATAATTTCCGTGAGATGTTGAAGCAACGTATGGATGCCCTCAACGATACTTTTGAGGCGTGCACGTGGTATCGGGATAACTGGACAGAAGATCGGATTATTCTCAGGACAGCGACGTTAGGATAGGTTCATTCTTTTCGCAATTGTGTATTTTCTGGTAAGGATCAATTCTTGTGAAATATCTTCTTAATACCACGCCGCCTTATCAACAACATTCTGCAGCGGTTTCCCCTCAGCAAACCGACGCGCGTTTTCTAAGAATACCTCAAAGTGACGTTCCGAGATATTCTCCGCATCCTTAACAGCAATGTGCGGCGTTATCAACACATTCGGCATTTGCCACAGCGGACTTTCAGCAGGTAAAGGCTCAACTTCAAACACATCTAATCCACATCCCGCAATAGTTCCCTGCTCAAGCGCCTCAACAAGATCAGCGAGTTTTGTTGTTTTACCACGACCGATATTGATGAAATAAGCAGTCTTTTTCATCAGCGCGAAACGATTTTTATGCCACATGCCTTCTGTTTCTGGCGTATGCGGTGTCGTGACGATCACAAAGTCAGCCAGTGGCAGAAGCGTATCTAACTCTGCAGGTTCATGTTTTTCTACAAACGGCACAGCATATTCCCATCTCGCATCAACACCGATCACTTTCATACCAAATTCGGCACAGAGCCGTGCCGTTTCGTGTCCGATACCACCGACCCCAACAATCAGTGCAGTCGCCTGTGCCAGGTCAACATATCCCTTCTTGCGTGCGTTGTTGTTCCAAATACCTTCGCGTTGTGCGTCCATGTAATAGGGCAATCCACGAGCAAGTGCCAGTACGAACATCATGATATGCTGAGCAATATGGTCATTGTAAATACCACGTGGGTTGCAAACAACAACCGGATGCTCAATCAGTGCTGGATAATAGAAACCAGGGGAAGGACCGGCAGCAGGACTTTGTAGCCATCGTAGGTTTTTTGCGAACGGCAGTTGTTCGGGAGACACCCAACCGTAAACCGCATCTGCATCGGGGAGATGTGCATTCACCTTTTCGTCTGTCTTTGGTAAAATAACGGTATATTCGGGCACTTCGTTTCGTATCTGTTCTGCCCACGCTTGTCTTTCCGCGTTTTGTGGTGGCATCATTATCAGTTTTAGCACGGCTTCTTCCTTTCTCAGTTTCTACGATATACTCTATCCTACCACAACATCACATGAAAATCAAGGCTTGTGTAAGGGTGAGGGTATAACCAAAACTTTACCATAGGTGTCAATTTAAGACATTTTGCTTCATGGTAGGCGCGCTTTCGCTGCGTACCAAGCGTGTCTGAATCGGGATTGTCGGATTTATAAGAACACGGAACTCTCTTTGTACCGCAAACTTTATGAGGATTAATTTATTAATTCGGTAATATTTATTTTTCCCAGGCCCGGTAGGTGCGGTTTCCTAACCGCACTGGATATAATTATGAAATTACCGAAATATTTATTTAATCTTCATTTAGTTTGCGAACATTGATGCACAAACTAAATGAAGATTAAGTAATTAAATCGGTAATTTTCATTATGCATGTTCGGAACATTTTAAGTGCTCTTTAGTTCCGTAGGGACGATATGTTTATAGCAGAGCGGATGACTCATCCTCTTAGTCCCGTAGGGACGATATGTTTTGAAGCACATTGATAATAAATATGCCGTTCCTACGGAACTAAAGAAAGGTAGGTTATCACATTTCTATAAACATATCGTCCCTACGGGACTAAAGAAATTACCGAATCTATTTTTTAATTTTCATAAAGTTTGTGCTACACAAGAACAGGTCAAATCTTATTAAAGGACACACTAAATTGACGTCTATGGGGTATAACCAAAACTTTACACACCCCTTACAGAAATTATTTATTGCAACTTTTCGTTAAATAATGTATAATGTTAATAACGGTTGTTAAATTTAAAACTCATGGGAGAGACACATTATGAAACGCGCATATTTCAGTAGTATCATCTGTGTGACAATGTTTCTGTTTCTGCTCAGTGGTATTAGCACGCAGAGTATAGCAGAATTACAAACCTTGAAGATAGAAATTACAGATGTTGTTAGCCATGCGGATGCCATCCAAATCCGAAGATTATTGACACCGTGGGCAGACGCAAAAGATATAACCTTCCATACCCCCGTAGACAAAAATGGTAAAGACAGACTTTTCACAACTGTTGTGGAAATAAAACCGAGGCAAGGCGTTTCAAAATACAGTAGGACGCATACCTTTGACGCCTACGATATTATGCGGCAGTTGACAGATACGCGCTATCGCGGACGACATGGTCTTGGGCAGGTACGCATCCTTAAAACTGAAGCCACGATTACAGGTAGAATGTTCGCACACCCTGGATTCACACGGAGCAGTATCCGTGATATTCCCAGATGGGCGCATTGGAGACCTCATACTTCTGAGATCCGCCACGCACTCAATGCCGGAAACGGTAATCAGAAGTTTGTTTTCAAGACATCTCCAGAATTCGACCAGTTGCGAAATGATGCTGCAAGAAACAATAATGAAGTTGAAGTACAAGGTCAGATCATCGGTTTTGATGGTCCATATCCGATTGTAAAAGTTCACAGCTACAAATTTGGGCCTCGCGTCAACCGGAGAGATGTGCCTGGTGAACAAAAGCCCATGGAAGGACAGAATCCTGAAGAGAGGCAGAAACCAAGATACGATTATATTGAAGGAGATCGATAAAACAACTATTTTCCGTGGGTGCGTTTGGATGACGTGCCCACGGAGACAACATCTATGCCTGATACCCACCAGTGTTAAATAACACAACTCTATCAGAAGGCTTAATAATTCCGTTCGCTATGAGTGGCTTAAGTGCCGCAACTGTTGCCGCGCCTTCAGGACACGTCAAAATCCCCTCAGTCGTTGGCAATAGATGCATTGCTTCAGTGATAGCATTATCTGTGATAGCAATTGCAGCACCACCACTTTTACGAATTGCGTCTAAAATAAGAAAATCACCGATAGCTTGCGGCACCCGTAACCCACTGGCTATAGTTTGGGCATCTTGCCACGGTTCAGCATCCGACTTGCCTTCATCCCACGCCTTCACAATTGGGGCGCAACCCGTCGCCTGAACTGAAATAAACCGTGGTCTTTTCGGACCAATCCACCCGAGTGCCTCCAGTTCAGCAAAACCTTTCCACATGCCTACAATACCCGTACCACCGCCAGTAGGATAGATTATTACATCTGGCAGTTTCCAACCGAACTGTTCTGCAAGCTCAAATCCCATTGTTTTTTTGCCTTCCACGCGATAAGGCTCTTTGAGGGTTGAAACATCAAACCACCCTTCATCTGTTTTGCGTTCAGCAACTATTTTGCCTGCATCTGTAATTAAGCCGTCAATCAATGTGACGTTTGCGCTTGCAAGCCTGCATGTTTCACGATTAAAGGCAGGCGTATCTTTCGGCATAAAGATGTAGGCAGGGATACCAGCACACGCAGCATATACCGACAATGCTGTTGCTGCATTTCCTGCAGATGGAATAGCCAATTTGCTAATACCGAGTTCCTTCGCCTTGGAAACAGCCATCGCCAAGCCACGTGCCTTGAAGCTTCCAGTCGGTAAGCGGGATTCATCCTTTATCCATAGCTTTGGCAATCCGAGTTGCTCACCCAACCTTTTCGCATGGATAAGCGGGGTCATTGTCTCTCCAAGTGAAACAATATTATCCTCGTCGCAAACGGGTAAAAGCTCTCTATATCGCCATAGTGAAGTAGGTCTTGACTGAAGGTGCTCAGGTTTCCATCTATCTACTAATTGCTCAAGCGCGTAACGCGCAAACAACGGTTTTCCACACGCATGACATACATTCTGAGGTATTTCATGTGGGTATATTTCACCGCATCTGCTGCATTCAAGATGTAGTAGATAGTTTTTCATACTTTAACCCAACACAATGCCGAAAAGAACCAACCGCTTTACAAACGCCCAAGTAGTTCGAGAATAATAGCTTTCATACTGTGAAGACGGTTTTCGGATTGTTCAAAAATGATTGTACGCGGATCATCAAGAAGTTCGCCCGCAATTTCATAGCCGCGATGTGCAGGCAGACAGTGCATTATTTTACAATCAAGTCCCTTAAGAAGTGCGAGATTTAACTGATACGGCATCATCTTTTTTATTCGGCGTTCCCGCTCTTCTGCAAAATCTGGATCGGTGAAAAATTCCATATCTATCCATGTATCTGTATAGACAACATCATTTTGCGCGATGATTTCCTGTAGTCCTAAGGCACCATCAATAGAATCTGTTTCAACAGATTTATAGCAACCTTTTTGTGATGCTTCAGACCATAGCTCCTTATCAACTGCAGCAGGATTTATCTCTGGTGCGACGACAGTCACTTCTAATCCTACCTTCATTCCCGCGGCGATGAGTGAATTGCAAACATTGTTATGGACACCGATAAAACAAACCTTTACACCTTCTAACCTGCCGAGATGTTCCTGTATTGTCATTAAGTCACCGAGTGCTTGTGTTGGGTGGTATCTGTCGCAACAACCGTTGATGATAGGAACGGATGCCGCTGTCCCTGCCTCGCAAATATCGCCATGTTTTAAAAAGCGAGCTAAGATTATATCAACATACGCAGAGAGGACGCGAATTTCATCGCTGAGGTCTGCCAAGCCAAAGTTAGTCGTCCGCCAGTCTAAATAATGCGCGTGTCCACCAAGCTGCACAATACCAACTTCTCCCGCGCAGCGTGTACGAGTAGAGGTTTTTTGGAAAAGCAATGCAAGACTCAACCCGCCAGCAGCGTGTCTATATTTTTCAGGATATTTTTTGATCTTTAGGCAGTCTTCTACAGTTTTGAGAATTTTCGTTTCTGACCAGTTTTTCAGTGTAATTAGGTGCATAATTGCCTCCACAATGGTCATATTCGCTATTTCATCTGAGAATTTTAGAAAAAGAAATGATAATTATAATAGATTTTTTATCGGATGTCAAATATTTTCTTTCTCTAATGTACAAAACTTCTGTAGTAGCGGCATGAAGGACGCTACTACAGAAGTTGTATCGCCATAGAAATAAGGAATGAACACCGTGAGGTGGCTGAAATTTAGGGATTTATCTCCCAGAGAAACACAGTGCCATCATAACTACCGCTAACGAGGGTTCTGCCATCAGGACTAAATGCTAAACCGCTGACTAAAGCTGTATGACCATTCAACGTTTTCTTATGTTCGCCAGTGTGTGCGTCCCATAAATTGATCGTAGAATCAAAACATCCACTTGCAATGGTCTTTCCATCAGGGCTGAACGCTAAATCGTACACCCGATCTGCATGCCCAACAAGTGTAAGTTTGGTTTTCCCTGTGTCTATATCCCATAGATGGATTATCCCGTGGCCGTCTCCACTTGCGAGAATTTTTCCATCAGGGTTGAACGATACGACTTCAACCGGATGTGTATGTCCGATAAGTATCATCTTGGTCTTGCCAGTATCAACATCCCAGAGGCGTACCGCATTGTTCTCCATGCTCCCACTTGCGAGGGTTTTATTATCAGGACTGAACGCTATGGCCTCAACCCAATCGGTATGCCCAGTCAGTGTTTTTTTCTGTTCGCCAGTGTTCACATCCCATAGACGTATAGTATTGTCCTTATTTGCAGTAGCGAGAGTTTTACCATCCGGGCTGAGTCCCATGCTAAGCTCCATGCCGATAGGACCCCACCTATGCTCAGCGAACAGCATTTTGTGTTCGTTAGTGTGGACATCCCATAGGAGGATGGTCGTGTCTTCACCATCGCTTGTGTATTGTCTTTGTCTGGCGACTATTTTTCCAGCTGAAGTGATGCCTATAATATCTCCCCCACTCGAAAATTCTAACTTTTTGATGTGTTCCCCTGTGTCTGCATCCCACACGCGAATAGCAAGCATATTTGCACTTATGAAAAAACGCCCATTAGGATAGAACGCTACCTTATCAACATTTTCAATATGTCCAGTGATTATATTTTGGGGTTTATCCGTGCGCGCATCCCAAAAGCGAATGGTACTGTCATCACTTCCACTCACGAATGTTTTTCCATCCGGACTGAAGACTATGTCGCGAATGCTGTACGTATGTCCAGTAGGTATCAGCTTGTGTGCACCAGTGTGTACATCCCATAGCCCGATTACCCCATAATATGATGCACCTGCGAATGTTTTTCCATCCGGACTGAATACCATATATTCCACATCCTCAAAATGTCCGTCCTCAAAATGTCCAGTAAGAGTAGATTTGAGTTCACCTGTATTTAAATCATAAAGATAGATGGCACCATCATGCTCCTCATGCGAACTACCCATAGCGAATGTTTTTCCATCTGGACTGAGCGCAAACCTCCATGTGGAATCTGTGTCTGTGTGTTTATGAATTGTTATCTTATGTTCATTGGTGGCCGAATTCCAGAGACTAATATTTCCATTCCAATTCCCAGAGACAATTGTTTCACCATCCGGTGTAAAAGATAAGAAGTTATTGAACTGAATCGTAAGGTTGGTAAGTGTAGATATTAGTTCTCCTGTGGTTGCATCCCATAATCGAATAGTATCGTTATTTCCACTTGCCAGGGTTTTTCCATCCGAACTGAATGCAATGTTCAAGTCTGATGTTAAATCTCTGTGCGCGTTAAGCGTTGTTTGCGTCCCTAAGCTTCTATCCCATAACAGTATAGTGCTATTATCTTTACTTACACTGGCCAAAAAGCGTCCATCTGGACTGAATGCAATTCTGGAGACTGCACTCGTGTGTTCTGTAAGTAAGGCGATCTCTTGATGTGTTCTTGTATCGTAGAACCAAATACCAATATCACTCGCCACTGCAAGTATTGTTCCATCTGGAGAATACTGTATCTGATTTATCCTACCTTTACCGAGACGTGCTTTGGCATCCTCTGGCAGGTTCCATTGCGTTGTGTCTTGTGCTAAGTTGTTTTTCACTTTTTTTGTTCCTTCTGTTAGACCGTTGTTACTGTTTTCGCTTTGATTCGTGCCACCAACCCGGTTTTGCAATTCTGGTTTTGATTGGATATCAAGAACAATTGGCGCGTCAACGATTTCAATAGTGGGTTCTGATTTTGCGTCGACGCTATACGGTCGCTGAAAATTAGCGGTGAATTGCTTGCTTGCACCCATCAACAAAATAACTAAAATAGCAGATGCGCCTAAAGCTGCGAAAGGTAGTAACGGTTTACCTCCTGATGGAGATGTTTGTTTGATTGTGTCAATGCGCCGCATGATGTTTTCAGTTAAATCTGGTCGTAATGGGACACTGCCGAGTGTTTCTCGAATGATGTGTTCTTCGTTCTGTAAACGTTTTCGCGCGCGTTGTAGTCGGCTTTTAACCGTGTTCGGGGAGACGCCTAAAAACTTGCTAATTGCTTCACAACTCATTTCTCCGAGATAGTGAAGGACCATCACCGTGCGTTCGCTCTCAGGTAGCTTTTCCATGAGTTTTTGCACAATTTTACGTCGGTGTTCAACGGCTGCGTCTTCGCGTTCTTCACAGACATAATCTGCATAAGCGGCTTTTTCAAGTGTTTCTACACTGGTAGCTTCAAGCGATTGTGTATGTAATTTCTTTTTTCGAAACCAGGCTTTGCAACGCCGGTCTGCGATCACATACAGCCACCCAGCAAACTGGTTCGGATTTTTCAGTGAGCTAAGCTTTTTGTGTGCCTGCAGAAAAGTGTCTTGGGTGATCTCTTCAGCGATGTGAAAATCACCGATTTGCCGCCATGCAAGCGCGTGAACACTTTTTTGATATTTTTGGACTAACTCGCTGAATGCAGCTTCGTCACCTGACAATGTCCTGTGGATTAGTTCAACATCGTCTCTTTCCATTTGAGACCTCCATAGTCAATTTTGGCTTACAGAATGGGTGACGCGTTTTTTTTCGGGTATAGGTTGCAGAATTGTCATAATTTGAAACAAAACTCGGTTTTTGTGGACAAAACACGTACAATGAATTGGACTACTACCAACGCAGATATTATGAATTGGAGACACTAAGGATTTATCTCCCAGAGAAACACAGTGCCGTCATTACTACTACTTACAAGGGTTTTTCCGTCTGGGCTAAAGGCAATCCCAGAAACCGAACCAGTGTGTCCTATAAATGTATTCTTGAGTTCACCAGTGTGTGGATCCCATAGGTGGATATCTGTATCCGTACTTCCACTTGCAAGCGTTTTACCATCTGGGCTGAAACTTAAACAAAGTATATAATGTCTATGCTCTGAGAGTGTCATCTTACTTTTACCAGTATTTATATCCCATATAATAATAGTTTCCATGCCTCCACTGGCAAGGATTTTACCGTCTGGACTATAAGCAACACTCATGACACCTTTATCTTTTCCATCTACAGTAAGAGCATTCAATATCATCTTGGTCTCGCCAGTGTTTACATCCCAAAATCGTATCGTATTGTCGTCACTACCCGTTACAAGCGTTTTACCATCTGGGCTAAATGTTACACCATAGATGCTATGCTCATGTCCTATGAGTGTTTTTGTATGTTCTCCAGTAATCATATTCCATAGACGAATTGTATTGTCCGCACTTCCACTTGCAAGTATATTTCCATCAGCATTGAGTGCTACACTATTGATAGCCATTAGATGTCCAGAGATTATTTTTTTAAATTTATCCGTATGAACATCCCACAGATAAATGTTTTCGCCAATTCCAGAAGTAAGTGTATTTCCATCTGTCGTGAACATCAAACTCTGTACATAATCTTTTGACTCTTTGAATGTTTTTATGTGTTTTCTGGTGTCTACATTCCACAACCGAATGTAACCATCACTATATCCACTTGCGATTGTCTGTCCATCGGGGCTAAATGCGACACTCTCAGCATAATCCGTATGTCCAATAAATTCAATTTGTTGGTTGCCTGTGGACGCATCCCATAAACGGATGGTACCATCGCCACTTCCACTTGCGATTGTCTGTCCATCTGGACTAAATGCTAAACCCAGAATATCTCCTGTATGTCCAGTGAGTGTTCGCTTGTGTTCACCAGTGTTTGCATCCCATAGTCGGATTGTTTCATCTACATAAGATGCACTTGCGAGGGTTTTTCCATCTGGACTGAAAATTAAACAGTTCACATCCCCCGAATGTCCGCTGAGTTTAAACATGAGTTCACTCGCGTTTAAGTCGATGATGTAAATATTACCATCTATATCACCACTACCCACTACGATTGTCTTTCCGTCAGGACTAAGGGCTATTCCCCATATAGGAGCTGTATGATCTACATCTACAATTGTCTTCTTAAGTTTACCAGTACTCATGTTCCATAAACTAATTAGTCCGCCCCAATTAACACAAACAATTGTTTCTCCATCCGGTAGAAATGAGATAAAGTTATTTGAATCTATCACATCACTGGTGACTGAAGACTTCTGTTCTCCAGTGAAAGCATCCCAAATGTTGATGGTTCCACGACTTCCATTCGCAAATGTTTTTCCATCTGGACTGAATGCCATGTTCATGTATGGGGACAAACCCACAGGTATTGTAAGTATTGTTTGTGTCCCTGTGTTTCTATTCCATAACATGATGGTGCCATCCTTACTTCCACTTGCAAAAAGGCGTCCATCAGGACTGAATGCAATATTGGAGGCTACACTCGTATGTTCTGTAAGTAAGGCGATCTCTTGATGTGTTGTTACGTCGTACAGCCAAATACCGATACCACTCGCAACAGCGAGCACTTTACCATCGGGAGAATACTGTATCGCATTTATCTTACCTTTGCCGAGTCGTGCTTTGGCATTTTCAGGCAGGTTCCATTGCGTTGGATCTTCGGCAAGGGTGTTAGGTGGATACAGCATTGAAGCAACAAGCAGTATCAAAAAATTGGAAAACAGCGTCTTTTTCATTTTGAGTCATCCATATCTGTGAATGCCATATCCTTGCAAACATTTTAGCATGTTCTTTCTTTTATGAGGTTTACTAAAATTGCTCGTAAATTGTCCAAAATTTAGTACGACTTACACAGTCCCTCGCTGGTGGGGTTTAAAACCCTAAAGAAATACCCAAGCAAAAAACTCTGCAGTTCGTCGGACATCCGTTATCACGTAAAAATGCGTAAGTCCTGTTTAGCATAAGATAGGCACTAATCGTTTTGAGGTAGGATTTGCGTCATATCCCATAATAGCACAGTGCCGTCATCACTTCCACTTACAAGGCTTTTTCCATCTGGGCTAAAAGCGATGCTTCTGACCCAACCTGTATGACCCGTTAATGCTTTCTTCTGCTCACCGGTGTGCGCATTCCACATGCGGATGTCACCATCCGTGCATCCACTCACAAGGGTTTTTCCATCTGGACTGAAGGCTAAACTGAATACCGGGTATCTGTGTCCAAAAAGTGTCATCTTGCTTTTTCCTGTATCTATATCCCATAGGATAATAATGTGATCCCTACTGCCACTTGCGAGGGTTTTTCCATCCGGACTGAACGCTACGCTCGTGATCCCTTCAACCTTTTCTTCATGTCCACCAGGTTGGGTGAGTATCATCTTATCTTCACCAGTTATAACATCCCATATTCGAATGGTGTCATCATCACTTGCACTTGCGAGGGTTTTTCCATCCGGACTAAAAGCGACGCTATAGACTCTATGATTATGTCCTATGAGTATTACTTTCTGTTTGCCAGTAAGCATATCCCATAGACAAATAGTTTTGTCTTCGCTTCCACTGGCGATTATTTTTTCATCGGGACTGAGGGCAACACTCTGAATACCGCCCGTATGTCCAGTGAGTAGCATTTTGTGTTCGCCTGTGTGTGAATCCAGTAGGTGGATGTTTTCGCCGCTTCCACACACAAGTGTTTTTCCATCTTTTGTAAAGACGATACTTGGAATCCAATCCTTGAATCCATCAAATATTTTGACTGGTTGTCCTGTGTTTACATCCGAGAAGCGAAGATTACCTCCCTCATAGCCGGTTGCAATTAATTTTCCATCTGGACTGAACGCCACACTCGCAACCCACTCCGTATGCCCAGTGATGATATGTTTTTGGTTACCTGTATGTACATCCCAAAAACGAATACTATCATCAGCACCACCACTAACAATTGTTTTTCCATCTGGACTGAACGCTATGCCGCGAATATCCCAAGTGTGTCCAGTGAGTGTTCGCTTGTGCTCTCCGGTATAAACATCCCATAGGCAAATTGTTTCATCAACATACGAAGCACTTGCGAGGGTTTTTCCATCCGGACTGAACACTAAATTGTCAACATCCCACGTATGTCCACTGAGTGTAAACTTAAGTTCACCTGTATTTAAATCGCGCAGGTAGACAGCACCATTCTCACAACCCGTAGCGATTGTTTTTCCATCCGGACTCAACGCTGCACTCCACGTAAACGTTTTTTGTGCTGAAATTGTTTTCTTATGTTTACCAGCGATCGGATCCCACAAACTAACAATTCCGTCCCAATTAACACAAACGATTGTTTCTCCATCTGGAGAAAAAGATAAATAGTTGTTATCCTCTATTGTCTCGTTAGTGAATGTAGACTTCTGCTTTCCGGTGACGGTATCCCAAAATGTAATAGTATCTCCGATTCCACAGGCAAGTGTCTTTTCATCTGGACTAAATCTCAAGCCGATGTTTAGGAACAAACTTGTATCCACGGGAAGTGTTGTTTGCGCCCCCGAACTCCTATCCCACAGTAGAATGTTCCCTTCTTCGCTACTATGTTTACTCCTACTTGCAAAATAGCGTCCATCTGGACTGAAGGTGATGTTGGTAACTTCACCCTCATGATCTGTAAGTAGTGCGATCTCTTGATGTGTTTTTGTATCGTAGAACCAAATACCAATATTACTTGCGACTGCAAGTATTGTCCCATCGGGAGAATACTGTATCGCATTTATCTTACCTTTACCAATACGTGCTTTAGCATCTTCAGGCAGGTTCCATTGCATAGGGTCTTGTGCTAAGTTGTTTTTCACTTTTTTTGTTCCTTCTGTTAGACCGTTGTTACTGTTTTTGCTTTGATTCGTGCCACCAACCCGGTTTTGCAATTCTGGTTTTGATTGAATATTAAGGACGACTGGTACGTCAACGATTTCAATAGTGGGTTCTGATTTTGCGTCAACGCTATAAGGTCGCTGAAAATTAGTGGTGAATTGCTTGCTTGCACCCATCAACAAAATAACCAAAATAGCAGATGCACCTAAAGCTGCAAATGGTAGTAACGGTTTGCCTCCTGATGGAGATGTTTGTTTAATTGTGTCAATGCGCCGCATGATGTTTTCAGTTAGGTTGGCAGGAAGTCTGACACTGCCGAGTGTTTCCCGAATGATGTGTTCTTCGTTCTGTAAACGTTCTCGTGCACGTTTAAGTCTACTTTTAACCGTGTTCGGAGACACACCTAAAAACTTGCTAATTGCTTCACAACTCATTTCTCCGAGATAGTGAAGAACCATCACTGTGCGTTCACTTTCCGGCAGTTTTTCCATGAGCTTTTGCACAATTTTACGCCGGTGTTCAACGGCTGCGTCTTCACGTTCTTCACAGACATAATCTGCATAAGCGGTTTTTTCAAGTGTTTCTACACTGGTAGCTTCAAGCGACTGTGTATGTAGTTTCTTTTTTCGAAACCAGGCTTTGCAAAGCCGGTCTGCGATTACATACAGCCACCCAGCACACTGGTTCGGATTTTTCAGTGAGCCAAGCTTTTTGTGTGCCTGCAGAAAAGTGTCTTGGGTAATTTCTTCAGCGATGTGAAAATCACCGATTTGCCGCCAGGCAAGCGCGTGAACACTTTTTTGATATTTTTGGACTAACTCGCTGAATGCAGCTTCGTCACCTGACAATGTCCTGTGGATTAGTTCAACATCGTCTCTTTCCATTTGAGACCTCCATAGTCAATTTTGGCTTACAGAATAGGTGACGCGTTTTTTGGGTGGATAGGTTGCAGAATTGTCACAATTGAAACAAATTTAAGCTGATATTTATCAAAAATAGCTCAAAACCTACTAAATCTCAATGCAGGAGGGGTTAAAACCATGAAAATGTGTTTACTTTGAAGGGTGTGTAAAATTTTGGTTATAAGCGTCATGCTGCCTGTAGGAATTCCTACTAAACGGAGCTGCCCACAAAGTGTTTATAGACGCTCCTCCAAAAACACAATCCCAGGCTCTAAATTGATCTCGTGTTCACCTTGAAAATGATCTAACACTAACCGATCGCGTTTTCCACATGCGATGTATGTCTTTTCAAGGTGTTCAAACGCCGCCAAAGCATCAGACTCAATAAAACATTGGTCGTCAGAGCCGATTTGCACCATACATGCCCGCGGTGCGATAAGCCCAGCAACGTCTGCAATATCACCCGCTGCGCGTAACCCAAACATAAATTGCGAGCCACACGTATTCCCACGTCCGCGGTCGCCCAACGCATCTATCAAGGTGCTGAGATAGCAGACAATGACAGCCGCCTTAATCCGCCTATCAAATGCTGAAATATAGGTCGTCATTGTCCCACCAAATGAACATCCCATGCAGCCTAACCGAGCCCCATCTACTTCAGGACGCGACTGAAGATAATCCAAGCACCTTTGTCCATCCGAAATGTTGAGTTGCAGCAGTTGATAACCGAAATATCCGAGCGCGAAATACGCAGCGTTACATCCATCTCTACCTGGGCGGCGCACCCACTCATCCCGGTCTTTACGTTCACCAAAGCATCGCCAATCTGGTGCGAGTGTAACAAATCCTCTTTGTGCAAGTTCAACAGCGTACTGTTTCTGATAGTCCTCTACGATGCCAACTGCCCCATCTTTACCGACACCATGCCCATGTGCACATAGTACCGCAGGTGCAGGATTGTCCGCGTTTGCACTATCTGGGATTAAAACGTACGCTGGAATTGACGAAAAAGCATCGGGATTGAAAATAATCTTTTCTCTTGTATATCCATCTTGTTGTACCTGCTCTAAGGTTTGGACTTCCAACGGTACTGGTTCGGGTTTTGGCCCTAAGTGCCGAGCGATATTGCGTCTGAATTTCCGCCGCCACTCCTGCCACTCTGTTTTGGTAGTGCCATTAAAGTAAAGTGGTGGTGTAGTTTTCAGAAGGTGTTGGACACTCTGTTCTGCTGTTAAAAATCTCTCTGTTGCCATAATCTGTGCCTCCTATTGTGCTGCGTTTCATAACGTGCGGGTATTTTAGCACGAAATGGTATTGATGGCAAAGGCAATTAATGTTATAATAACGCATATCAATTATGATAAGATATTGACTATTGGCCCAAACTGACAGAGGAGAAAGCAAAATGTCACGCCTTGAGAAAATTCAGCAAGCGATTCTCGCGCTACCTGAGACCGAGTACAAAAAACTGCGGCAGTGGTTCAGCGAATTGGATTGGGAAAAATGGGACCGAGAGATTGAGACGGATTCAGATGCGGGGAAATTGGATTTTTTAATCGCCGAAGCTCTTGAAGAAAGGGGAACTCTTAAGGACCTTTAGATTCACAAAAAGAATTTTCCAAAGGTGTTAGTTTAAAAAACTCATATCTTTGTAGGAGGGAACTCCGATTCCCGACATAGAATGTACCGCGCTTCAAAAAGATCACAACTACATTTGCTAACGGGTCGCGATTCGGAGATCGTTCCTACAAGGAATGTATAAAAACAAACCTGAACGCAAAATTGACTATTATGGGACAAAAGACGAATTTCTCTGCGTCCAATTAAAATTCCCTACCACGGCTGTCTATACGATGGCGCATTCACAAAACGTTCCATTCCCACCGCTAACGCAATATGCGTGTTAGGCGGCAGATGCACTTGAAGATATGTACTGTCCACCACAACGGTGTTGTCACCGTTACCATCTTTGGCGCGTACATTTGTAAACTTGTGTTCACCCATCGATCCCGCTTGGACAATCACATCGCGTGCTTCAGTGGCATTTAGATTGACCAATTCCAATTCAGTCGTGTCGGCAGTCAGTTCAGAAACCAGTGCAGCAACATCTGCTGGCAATCCGGGCCGTTTCTCTTGTGGATCAAAGTGCCGCACCCGCGTCACAAGCAAACCACCATTATAATGCGGCAAGGGGCCGCCACATGTGAGCTCAACCAATCCTTCACACGTAACGGGGTTGCGTCTCTGAAAATAAGCATCTCCATATCCCGCTGGGTCTTCCTCATCGTTTTCCATGAAGTTGAGACGTTGTTCAACTTGCGATAGGTTATGATTGAGGATAGATTCAGGATATTCAGGAAAATCACCTCGCATATATGCTAACCACCCACCATCGCGTCCACCCTGATCTTTGGTGTGATGCCATGCGTTGATGTCAAATTTCGAGCCTGTCTTTTTAGCAATCTGCACTGCACGGTCTTGGTCAGCATCATCCATTGTCATTGCCCAAAGATGTGCCACATCGGACGGATGCATCGGCGCGAATTCAAACCAACCATCAATCTGTAACGTGGTATCATCCTCGTTTTTTATTGGATATTGCATCCACGGACCAGGCGTATAGTTAGCAATTCCAGGATCACCGTACTTCTGCGGCACATAGAGTTGGTCGTTGTGTTCTATACCGTGCTGTATGAGAACATCAATCTGGGAACGCGGGAAGTCCATATAGGATAAATCTCTGTGAAGGAGTGCAGCATTCTGTCCTGCAACACTAACCGCCTGCCCAACGCTATGCCATCCATGTGGCCAACTCCAACCGTAGCGAGAACCATACCACTTACCTTCCATGTGTTCACCGATTATGCCCGAAAGCCCAACGTTATCAGGCACAATTCCGTCATTTTCTTCTATGCGGCTAATCCATGCATCAACATATTCCTGAACCCAAGCTTGATATTTTTCATCACCTGTGAACATATAAGCATTGGTAGCAAGGGTCGTTGCAGCGAGATTACCGACTGCGTCCCCTTTTCCTTGACGTTCATAGATGACCCGTCCCATCAGATCGCGCAATTCATCGCTTTCCAGCATCACATCACGACTTGTGCAGCCCGGAACATCAATAAACGGCAAATTGTAACCCATTGAGGGATAAAAGGATTCTCTTTCAAGGATCCAGAATGCCGGCCCTTTACTGCCGTTCATCACACACTTGATGATTTTGTGTTCAGGATCATAATTCTGTGCATCAGGGTCTTCGTTCATAAAGAATCCTGCGAACCGTTTGGCACGTTCAATATTCTCTGTATGTGACGGATCCGCCATACACAGCATGTAAAACAGATAGTTCCCTTCGCTTTGGTGAAACCAGTCGTATCCCGGTTGATACTCCTTAAAGACCATCGGATAGTCGTGTCCTGAACCGTAGCGCGTCATGTCTTTCGTAATAACTTCAAATTCGTTTTGCGCATCTACCAAGAACTGTGCATCTCCACCGAGCATGTAGAATAGCGGCCAGTTATGGAAACTCTCATAAGCATCATCTAATCCATCAAAGCTCTGAAATTCTGGATGATTAGGCCAGAACAACGTCCCATCTGGACGCGTGTATTTTTTCAAAACTTTCGGTGCTGCATCATTGATTTTGTCAATCAGTTCACGTTCAAGCACCGCCCACGTCGGCGGCGTTTGGACTTGTGTTTGCGCTGCAATTGTCGGAAACATAGTTTATTCCCCCTGATAAAGAAGGTGAATGTTTAGACTTCGGTTTGTTGCAGTATAGCACATTTTTATATATTCGTGTGTGTTTTTGCATTCAGAAACAATTTGCGATGTGGTGTGTGTTGTGCTATACTTATGCATGAAGAAGGAATAGAAAATAGAGGACTATAGACCACCTACTAAATACGATTTTGACCAAGTTTGGATACGCGCTTGCAAACCTATCAGCAACCTTTTAGAATTTATCTTGATACGTGTTGTTTGAGTCAGCTTTTTGATCCACTAACCCAGGCGCGGGTTCGTCAAGAAGCCGAGGCTGTCAATCGTATCCTCACCTATTGCTTCAGTGGACATTGGTATTGGACTGCAAGTGACGTTTTATTTCATGAAGTCAACCGGACTCCGGATTTAGAAGTACGCGCGCAAATTAAAACTTGGCTAACTTTTGCACACCAGACTGTCCATATTGGAGCGGGCGAAATATCAAGGGGGATCCAGCTTGAAGCGTTGGGATTTAAGGAGCGAGATGCTTTACATCTTGCCTGTGCTGAAAGTGGCGAAGTGAATTCCTTTCTTACAACCGATGATCGGCTGCTCAGAAGAGCAAAACGTTATCCGAATCAGCTTCACATTCATGTTGAGAATCCTTATACCTGGTTACGGGAGACAGAGAATGGACATCTTAGAGATGACAGATCTTGAGATTTATGAACTTGGGACTAAAAAACTCACAGAACAAATGGGTACGACGTATGCCACGCAGTTTCTGCAGAAATGCAAACCACGTGACTATGATTACACTGCTGATCGACATAAATGGTTAGCTAACGACCCGGATATCCTCACGATGGCAAAGCAGATTCAAGAGGAAAAAGCGTTGCAAGCAAAGGAAGAAAGCGTTAAAGCTGAAAGAATTGCCGCGTGGCGAAATGGTTTATTAGAACTCACCGATATTGAGATCTATGAACTCGGGTTTAAAGTCCTTGCAGATAGTCTTGGTGCTTATGGGTTATTGCGGTTCATCACGCAGCATTTCAAAAACCTTAATGCTGAGCAGCCTATTGACCAATCGCAGCAGTTTCAGTCGGATAGTATCATGCAGATGATGAAAGAGAACAAACTTCCGCAAGACTAAATGAATACGAATGTTCGGAACACTTCAACATAGGAGAAAATGTGTCCTTTAGCAACGAACAATCCACAATAATTAACGAAGATGTGTTGACAACCCGCGCTATTGAAAAAGATAGTATTGATCTTATTGTCACATCACCGCCATACAACGTTGATATAAAATATAACTCAAATGACGGTGCGCGCTCTTATACGGACTATCTTATTTCGAATCTATGAAAATTTATCTTGATACTTGTTGTTTGAGTAGGCGTTTTGACGATCAAACGCAAATTCGGATTCACGAAGAAACTGAAGCAATCAGCCAGATACTTAATTATTTTCAAGATGGACATTGGCTTTGGATATCCAGTGATGTTTTAGTTGATGAAATTGAAAACAATCCTAATGAAACAAAACGGATTCAAATCAAAAGGTGGCTAATTCATGTTGACCAAGATGTTTCTGTTGAAACGAGTGAAATGTCAAGAGGCAGACAGATAGAAACATTGACGTTTCAAGCAATGGATGCTTTACATCTTGCGTGTGCTGAGAGCGGAGCAGCAGATGTTTTGTTAACAACAGACGACAGGTTACTCAATAAGGCGAGAAGCGTGCAAACTCAACTTAACATTGAAGTTGATAATCCTCTGGAATGGTTACGGAAGGTGACAAAAAATGAACATACTTGAGATGACAGATAAAGAACTTTATGAACTCGGTCAAAAGACACTTGCGGATAAACTTGGCACTGATCAGGTTGATCGGTTTATTCGGCAATGCAAACCGGGTGAGGGGGATTATTCTGTTGACAGGCATAAGTTGTTGGAAAATGAGCCTGATATAGATACCATCGTCAAGCGGATTCAAGAGAGACAAGAAGCGAGAAAAGTAGAAGAAAGGGAACGTGCTGAAAGATTCGCTGCACCTCAAAGCGAAATCCGAAAAATGACGGATATTGAAATTTTTGAAATCGGAATTAAAGTTCTTATTGATAAACTTGGAATCGCTGGGTACTGGCGGTTTTTACAACAGTGTCAAGAGATTAACAGAGGCTATCCTATTGAGCTCATTCAGAATAAAGAAGATGCCGAAAAAGAAATTGCGCTTTACACGGCAGGTTTAACACTTAATCCGAAAATGGTTGAGAATTATATCAAGCGTGGCAACGCCTATAGTTACATCAAAGAATATGATAAAGCTATTGCAGATTATAGTGAAGCGATAAAACTTAAACCCAATTATGCCGAGGTATACAACAACCGTGCAAAAACTCACTTCAGAAACAATGATTTTGACAAAGCCTTTGCAGACTTTACGAAAGCAATAGAACTTAATATTCAAGATGCGGAGGCATATTATACGCGTGGAAAACTTTACGTTGAGGAAGGTGAGTATGATAAGGCAATCATTGACTTTAGTATGGCAACAAAACTTGAATCTGAGCATGCTGATGCACATGGTTATCGCGCAACTCTTTACAGTGAACGGGGTGAGTATGACAAAGCAATTGAAGGATTTAGCAGGGAGATAGAACTCCGACCTTATGATGCTGAAACCTATTTTGAACGCGGAGAAATTTTCGTCAAAAAAAGCGAGTATTATAAAGCTATCGCGGACTTTACTGAGGCAATAAAACTAATTCCAACCTTCAAAGATGCTTACTTTGAACGCGCTATGGCTTACTTCCGATTGGACAAATTGGAGTCCGCAATGCAAGATTTTGATAAGATTTCAGAGTTAAAACAGGATTCTACCTAAATTTTTATGTTTGAGACACTATTTTACAGTTAAATTTTTTGCTAAGGAATAAATCTAATGAGTAATGGAGTTGAGAAAAGGCTTAATGAAATTAAGAAAGACTTAGAAAACGATCTATCACCAATTGAGATTGTGAGAAAACACATTATTTTTGGAGAATGTTGTGAATTATCTCCGCAAGATTATTTTAATTTACGGTCTGAAGTTGCTAAGAACTTTGAATTACATCCAAATGAAGTATTAGTTGTTGGCTCAGCCAAATTAGGGTTTAGTATTGCTCCAAAGAAAGAGTACGAGCTATTTAACGATGAATCTGATATTGATATTGCTTTAGTGTCTTCCACACTTTTTGAAAAGTATTGGAGACAAGCTTATGACTTTAAGGATAGTGTTCCATATTGGCGTGATTATTGGGAAGGATATGATGAATTTATTGCATCTCTATTTTATGGGTGGATAAGACCTGATAAATTTCCTAATTCAGAATATTTTCCATTAGGGAAAGATTGGTGGGATTTTTTTGAGGATATTGCGAGTAGTGGGAGATATGGTCATTATGATATTAGAGGAGGGTTATATCAGTCATATTTCTTTTTAGAGAACTATCAAAAAATTAGTATAGAGAAATGGAAGAAAAAACTTGGAGGAACAGAATGAAAACAACAGTGACTAATAGAACCATACGAGAGTTATTGACAGCTATTCGAAACGAGACTTTGTATCCAAGACCTGAATTTCAAAGAAATTTAGTGTGGTCGAATAAACATAAAAATGCATTTATTAGGACTGTTTTAGATGGATATCCCTTTCCAGAAATATATGTTGCGGCTGGTGAAGTAGATCCTGTTACCGCAGAGGCAAAGGAGATGTTAGTAGACGGTCAACAGAGGTTGACTACATTGCAACAGTATTTCTATGCATCACCAGATTTAAAATTGTCGGGAGAGATTCCTTCTTACTCTGACCTTACCCATAAACAAAAATTATCCTTTTTAGAGTATGAAGTTGTTGTCCGATACTTAGGTAAAATGGATCATGACAACATGGTAGATATTTTTGAACGAATAAACTCAGTGAATTATGCATTGAATACAATGGAGATTCACAATGCCAGATTTGATGGAGAAATCAAGCAATTCGCAGAAGAACTTGCAAGCCATTCTTTTTTTGAAAACCACTTTGTGTTTAACACAAAGGAAATACAACGTATGAGTGATATTCGCTTTATGTTGTCTGTGATCATAACTGTAATGTCAAACTATTTTTCCTTAGATGAGAAATTTGAAGATTATCTTCGAAAATATAACGATGAATTTATAGAGAAACGTAAATTAGAAACAGAATTTGAAGAAGTTTTTCGGTTTATAGATGATTGCGGTATCCATGAAAATTGCCGCGCATGGAAAAAATCAGACTTATTCACGCTGCTTGTAGAAGTTCATAATGCTTTGTTTGAAACAGAGAAGAGAATTAAAGCAGCAGAAGTAGGAGAACGACTACAAAGGTTCTATGATTTAGTAGATAGGTCAGCTCGTACAGATGAGGATTTTGGAACAGAAAATGACAGATTACAGGAATATTATAAGGCTGCTCTTCAGGGAACTAATAGTAGAACAAACCGCATAAGAAGGGGAAAAATCATACAAGAGGTGATTAACGGAGATTTTGAGTTTGATAAGAAAGAAAATTAGTTATTCAAGTTATGCAGGTTCAGGTCATAACATGAAAGAAGGGTAACAGATTATTCACATGAAAATCGCAAATGCCCCATGTTCCTGGGGAGTTCTTGAATTTGAAGCACAAGGCAAATCCCCCGACTATACCGAAGTCCTAAACGAGATGCAAATGCTCGGGTATCGCGGCACCGAATTAGGAGATTGGGGTTTTCTGCCAACGGATTGCGAAAAACTTCGGGCCGAGCTTGTATCACGCGAGTTAACGTTGGTAGGTGCTTTTGTGCCGATTCCGTTCGCGGATCCTTGGGCACACCGACTGGGTGAGGCGCGAGCAGAACAGCATGCGCGTCTGTTAGTAGCTGCTGGCTTTAACACAGCGTTCATCGTGCTTTCAGATGATAACGTTACTGTGGAAGAACGCACTGAAAATGTGGGACGTATCCGTCCAGAACACGGCTTAACACAGGAGCAGTGGGATACTTTTATAGCAGGTGTGCATCGTGTCGCGCAATCAGTCCGAGACGAGATGGGACTCCGCACCGTTTTTCATCACCATTGTGCAGGATATGTAGAAACACCTGCGGAAGTGGACATATTGATGCAGCGAACCGATCCAGATTTGGTCGGGTTGTGTTTTGATACGGGGCATTACCGATTCGGTGGGGGCGATCCGCTTGACATATTTGATAAGCACGCTGAACGGATATGGCACGTGCATTTCAAGGATTGCGACCCTGAAATTGCTGCTCGGACTTGTAATGAAGATTGGAATTATCATACGGCTGTTACCAACGGTGTCTTTTGCGAATTGGGTAAAGGCGATGTTGATTTTCCAGCGTTCATCGCGGAGTTGCGAAATCGCAACTATGATGGATGGATTGTAGTTGAGCAAGATGTCTTACCGGAGATGGGCAGTCCATACCAGAGCGCCAAACGCAATTTACAATATCTGAATTCAATTGGAGTCTAACTATAAAAGGTAAATATGAAAAAAGTTTTAAAATTTGTGCTTATAGGGATAGGGGGTCTCGTCGTAGTTATAGCCATTGCTGCGGTATATATGTTTTGGCAGATGGGACAACCCCTCTATAAGTTCGGTTCTGTTCGCACCAGTGAAAATTTACGAGGCCCGTTAGAACCACCAGAACAAACCGATCCATCTGTGTGGCTTGTGGAATCTGATATATCCCTTCATTTTGATGTGTCCGGGGAAGGCAGGCCTGTCGTCATTGTTCATGGCGGCCCAGGGGTCCCTTATCCAAACGCCTGGAAAGGGCTAAAATCGTTGGAGGCGCAATACGCCTTCTACTACTATCACCAGCGCGGTGCGGGCAGCTCAACCAGACCTATAGACCGTTTTGAATCCAAAAACTATCCGAAAAATATGACGCAACTGGAACAAACGCTTGGCATAGGTGCGCAAATTGCAGATATTGAACGTATCCGTCGCATCCTTAAAGAAGAGAAATTACTGCTGATCGGGCACTCCTTTGGTGGTTTTATTGCTGCACTTTACGCTGCAGAATTTCCTGAACAGGTTGAAAAGTTAATCCTTGTTGCTCCCGCGGGTATGCTCACACCACCGCGAAAAGAGAATAATATCTTTGATGCTGTCCGAACCAGAATCCCTGTACAAGAACAACCTAAATATGATTCGCTTGTAAAGGAATATTTCAATTTCGGGGATATTTTCTCAAAATCGGATTCCGATCTTGTGGATTTACATACGCAAATAGGGCATTATCTTTTGAAGGGAATGGGTTACGATGCATCTCTTATGGATGCATCACCTACACCAGGCGGATGGAGTTCATTTGCTGTTTATTTTAGTATTGGTAAATCACCAGATTTTCGAGATGCTGTTGCAAACATCACGGCACCTACGTTAATTTTACATGGGGATGATGACGATATTTCACTGAATGGCAGTCAACAATACGAAGAATTTGTCCCAGATGCGAAGTTTATCTCTATCAGTTGTTCAGATGCAACAACCTTTTCGGGGCACTTTATTTTTCACGATTGTCCAGATCAGTTCGCTGCAGCCGTTAGAAAATTTTTGGCAGACGAATAAACGCTTCGATTTTTGAAGTATGTTCGGTGAAATCGCGCGCTGCCATTGACTTAAGATTTTCTGACTGCACCACAGTATCTATATCCCAAAAATCTATTTCAGGGTCAATCCGTAAGTAATTATCTTTTAGTAGAAGTTTCATCATCTTTGCAGATGTGTGAGATTGCAACGTCATTACATAAGAAATCAACTTTATACCGCCCCATCCCAAAAGGAACCCCCAACCGCGTCTTTTACGATACATAGCAGTTGAATGTCCAGTGCCGATAGACATTATTTTAATTTGAGGTACCTGTTTGCCAAAATTTGTTAGTGCTTCTGTATAGGCAGCAATTGAAGGATTATTTGCCCATAAACCGCCATCTGCTAACAGATATTTTTTTAGATATTTTGGTGCGAAAAATGTAGGCGCAGCACATGAGGCAACGATTGCATCTCGCAAACAAACGTCCCCGTCTGAATAGTCGGATTTCCCCAGCTTTTCAACATAATTTGACCTAAAAATATGCAAATCACTTTTTGTAATCTCCGAAGTTGTTATCATCAAGGGTGTTGATATTTCAGATAAAGGTGTGGCAGGTATATGTTTAGCGATTATCTGTGCGAGTTTTTCGTTTGAATACTTGCTGGCAAACAGCGGATTCCGATACCACTTTTTTTGGAATATATCGGGTGCTTCAATCTCAAAGAGTTCCACGATCTCATCCATCGGAATATCGGAGGCAATAGCACCAGCGATGATAGCACCCGTGCTTGTCCCAACGATGAGATCAAAACAGTCTTTGATACGCATATCAAGAAACTGCTCTACTTTGGTTAGAAATTGGGCGGAGTAGATGCCGCGTGTGCCGCCGCCATCTAAGGCGAGGATGTGAAAGGTGTCCGTGTTATTCATTGATTAGACATAGACTCATTTTAAATGAGAATTAGGAGGATAGCGCATGTAACATCAGCTTACCAAATCCGCTATGTTTTTTCAACAACTTCTTTACGATCTGATACTTTGGCACAACGCCTCATCAATACCTGTAAATTTACAATGGACATTATAACGTTTTAATTGTGAGTTCGTCCGTTAGGTTTCGCTTTGCTTTATCCTTATGTGTTAACTTAGCGGTCCACACCTCTGGTAGGCGCGTTTTCTAAACACGCCGTTAGGTCATTCTCGGCACAGGGACAGGCGCGTTTCCAAAACGCGCCTACCTTGGGGTACTAAATCGGGATTAGAAAGCGGACGGGATTTATCAAACTCACGTGAATAATTAAGCGAAAACTTGATTTAAAGTTGATATACCGATTGGAATGTGTTATAATTATGTCACTTGAAATAATTTAGCAAGATTCTATCCGACAGATAGAATGATATACTTAATCTCTGCTCCATGATTTACGCAGTGGAGCCGTGAGTCCATAGAGAGGATATACATTGAAAACGTACGAACTCATGATTATCATCACCCCTGACCATGAGGAGAATGAAGCGGAAGCACTCACCGAAAACGTCAAGGGTATTATAGCAAATGGTGGAAATATCATCCATACAGATGTTTGGGGAAAGAGACGACTCGCCTATCCGATACGGAAGCGCAGCGAAGGTTATTATGTAGTTTATGTTTTTGAAAGTGACCCCAGTTTTGTTGCGCAGTTGAACCAATCACTCCGTGTTATTGAACCAATTTTACGGCACATGATTGTGCTCTATGAAGACGACGTTGAAAAGTTGAAAGCAGCACAAGCAGAAGCGGCAGCACCCGAAGTATCGGATGCTGATACGGCTGAAGACACCGTTGAATCTGTAGAAGATTCTGCAGAATCACATGCAGACACTGCAGAATCACACACAGATACTGAAGAACCAGCAGAAGATAGTGAAGAATCTGTTTAGATAATATCATTCCAAACCTGCGCCCTAATATGTATTATTTTGGGACATTCAACAGAGAAAGGAGCAAATCATGGCAAGTTATAACAAAGTTATTCTGATGGGCAACCTCACCCGTGATCCTGAAATGAAGTACCTGCCGAGCGGAACCGCTGTCGCGAATTTCGGAATCGCCGTGAGTGAACGTTACACAGACCGACAAACTGGCGAACAGAAGGAAAATGTTTGCTTTGTTGATATAGAGGCATGGGATAGACAAGCCGAAATCGTAAATGAATATTTGAGTAAAGGCAGTCCTGTTTTCATTGATGGTGCTCTCAAATTTGAATCTTGGGAAACCGAAGATGGCACAAAACGCAATAGACTTAAAGTCCGACTCCTAAGGTTTCAATTTGTCGGTGGCAGGCGAGACGAGGATGGCGGTGGTAGTTACGCGGATGCTACACCCGCAGATCCCTCAACGCAAGGACCGGCTGATCAAGTGCCCGCACCATCAGCAGGTGAAAGTGAAACATCATCTACTGAGGATGATATCCCGTTCTAAAGTTAGTTAACAGACCAATTTAGGCTATACACGCTAAATTTCACTTTTTATACCACACGACAAAATTTTATTATAGGTTATGGCGTGATACGGTATCATTACCTTTTGACATCTGTCAGTACCAGTAATATATGGTGAACCATAAAAATAATTAGGCACTTTCATCCCGCTGTAGGCGGTGAATCATGCTGAATGCCATACGGGGAATGCCTAAAGACGAATGCGCCAAATCAACGGTATGAATGCCATTTAGGCATTCCCCGTATGGCATTCGCCATGATTTGTAGCGTTGATTTCTTGATTTTGAGGTTTCCTAACCTCGCTGGTGCAGAGTGTTCAATTAATTCTAAAATCTACCATAAATAAGTGCTGGCACGGCGATGTTTAGGTTAAAAGGAGTAAATTAATATGGCATATCGTAGGAGATCCCGTTTTAGTAAACTGGAAACCGTGGATTATAAAGATGTAGATACGTTAAGGAAGTTTGTGAATGAACGTGGGAAGATAGTAAGTCGACGAGCCTCTGGGCTTTCGGCAAAACAACAGCGAATGATAACCCGTGCGGTTAAACGGGCGCGAAATATGGCTTTACTGCCTTTTACGCGGTAAACTTTGAGGAAATAATTTACCCGTAGCACGTTTTCTGTAACTTTAAGACAACCTTAAAGTTGTTTTAATGATTCCAGTGCTGCAAGGATGAAAAATATGGAAGTCATACTTAAAAAAAGAATTGATGGACTCGGCGCACCAGGGGATGTCCTGAAAGTTGCGGATGGTTATGCCCGAAACTATCTGCTCCCGAAGCAGTTAGCAGTACATGCAACAGAGCGCAATAGACGACATCTTGAACATCAGATACGCGTCATTGAAAAGCAAGAATCAAAGGATAGGGAACACGCGCAGGAAATTGCAGCGCAACTTGTTGATGTCACATGCCACCTTACCAGGCGTGCAGGTGAAAATGACCGCCTTTTCGGTTCTGTAACCACCGCAGATATAGCAGACTCGGTGCGAACAACCGCTAACGTCGAATTAGACCGGCGCGTCATAGAACTATCAGAACCGATACGTGAGCTCGGTGCGTTTACTGTCTCTCTGAAATTACACGCAGATGTGACAGCAGAACTACGCGTCGTTGTTGAGAGGGAAGAATAAGACGACTTCCCTATAGGCTTAGAAACAATGTATAAGTTGTTTCCCCATGCGAGACATAGCAATGCAAACGCAAGCAGTTGACTCCCTCATGGATAAAGAAGCTGAACGAGCAGTACTTGGGGCAATGATGACCGAAAAATCGGTTATTTCACAAGTAGAAGCATTACTCGGGTCTTCCTCCGATGCGTTCTTTACGACTGACCATCAACTCATCTATACAGCGATTCTTTCAGTTTATAATCGTGATAACAATGCAGACCCGATTCTCGTCGCGAATGAATTGAATCGGGCAGAACAGTTGAATAGGGTTGGCGGGTCAGATTATCTTTATGAACTGCAAGCACCGATTGTTGAAACTGAAAGCACTGAATTTTATGCAGAAATTCTACGAGAAAAGGCTGCGCGGCGCAGGTTAATTAAGGCAGCTAACCAAATTCGGGAGCTTGCTCAGGATGAAACCATAGAAATTAGCGAGGTACTTGATCAATCGCAGGAGACAGTCTTTGAAATTGGGCAAACCGATAGCAAGCGCGGGTTTGAACATATTCGTTCATTGCTTAAACTGAGCATTAATGCGATAGAAAAACTCCTGAAGAAAAAAGATCAATTTTTAGGTATTCCTACAGGATTCATAGATTTTGACAATCTAACCTCCGGCTTGCAACCTGGAAATTTCATTGTCATCGCAGCACGTCCAGGTATGGGAAAAACCACCTTAGTGCTGAATATGGCTCAAAACATTGCAATTGAGCAAAAACGCCCTGTCGCAATATTTAATTTTGAGCAGCCAGCACAAGATATCGCCTTACGGATGCTCTCTGCTGAATCACAAATTGATTTCCAACGTTTGCGTACTGGCAAATTTAGCGATGAATATTGGGGGCATTTGTGCCAAATCGTTGGTCGTCTCAGCCAAGCACCTATCTTGATTAACGATAACCGAGGGATGACTGTGCAAGGGCTTCGGGCAGAGGCGAGACGTCTGAAAGGTGAACACGAAGATCTTGCCTTAATCATTGTCGATTACCTCCAACTTCTGCGAGGCTCTGGACGCTATAATGCTCGTGAACAAGAAATCTCTGAGGTTTCACGTGCTTTGAAAATCCTTGCATGGGAATTGAACATTCCTGTCATTGCTTGCGCGCAGCTAAGTAGGGAAGTTGAACGGCGTCCTAATAAGGAGCCGCAGCTTTCCGATTTGAGAGAATCTGGTGCAATTGAGCAAGATGCAGACTTAGTCGCATTTCTATATCGAGAGGATTATTACGACAATCCAGATGAATACACTGACGATAGAGTCGAAGCGCATCTATTAATTAAGAAGCACCGAAACGGTCCCACTGGAACACCTATTCTGCATTTTTGCAAGACACAGATGCGTTTTGAAAATCCAAGTTAATAGGAATTCTCTGTTTGGTACATTTTCCATGCACAATCCTTCTCCTGAGTCAGCACCTTCGAATGGGTTGGCATTCTTAATGAAAAATCGGGTTTACCATGCGCTTTCAGAAATAGGGGATGCCTTCCGTCTACTTGCCGAAACCATTTTCCAAATTTTCAGGCCTCCGTTGCAATTTGACCTGTTAATGAAGCAACTGTTATTTATCGGTTTTAACTCTTTGTCAGTTGTTTTGGTATCTGGATTTTTTACCGGAATGGTGTTAGGTATTCAGGGGTATGTTCAGTTAAAACCTTATGCCGTAGAAGGTTCGGTTGCTCAATTTGTTAGTATCTCTGTTGTGAAAGAACTGGGTCCCATGATAACAGCTTTTGTGCTTTCTGGCCGCATAGGTGCGTCTATTACAGCTGAACTTTCAACAATGAAAGTTACCGAGCAAATTGACGCGTTGGAGGTAATGGGAACAAACCCTGTTAAATATCTGGTTGTCCCCCGTTTTCTCGCCTGCTCAATTATGCTCCCAATCCTTACAATTTTTTCAACGTTTGCTGGTATCTTCGGCGGCTATGTTGCAGTGGTTTCCCTATTCAGTTTCAATGGTGACTTTTACATCTTGCAGGTCCAAAAACATTTGTATGTTGGGAGTGTATTAATTAGTTTAATCAAAGCAACTTCTTTTGGAATGGCTATAGCCGCGGTTGGATGTTACAAAGGGTTTAGCATTTCAACTGCTGGCGGCGCAGAAGGTGTTGGAACAGCAACAACTGGCTCCGCTGTTATTTCTCTGGTAACTATCCTTGTCTTAGACTTTGTGCTAAACCATATACTGTTTAATATTTTGGGACTGAAATAACGCAAATATTTTCTGCTTGCGGATAAACAGCGGTAAATGCCAAAAACTATTTTTATGATTTCAATCAAGAACGTCAGAAAAGCATTCGGTGAGAAAAAAGTTTTAAACGGATTAGACCTTGAAATTCCACGCGGGGAAACCCTTGTAATTATGGGACGAAGTGGTTGTGGCAAGAGCGTCCTACTCAAAATTATTGCAGGGCTTCTCCCTGTGGATACAGGACAGGTTTGGGTTGACGGAACAGAAATCACCAAACTGAAAAGGAAACCGTTGAACGAGATTCGCCGAAAAATCGGGATGCTCTTTCAATCTGCAGCACTATTCGATTCAATGACAGTAGCGGAAAACATCGCTTTTATGCTTGACCAACATACCGATTTAAGCCAGCAAGAGGTGCGTAAGATAGTAGATGAAAAACTTAAATTAGTTGATTTGCAAGGTGTTCAGGAACTACGCCCAGCACAACTTAGCGGCGGCATGCGAAAACGAGTAGGACTCGCACGCGCGCTTGCTTTTAACCCTGAAATCATTTTATACGATGAACCTACAACTGGTCTTGACCCGGTTACATGTACAGAAATTAACGAACTGATGCGCGACCTAAATCAAAAACTGGAAGTTACTTCTGTTGTTGTTACACATGATATGCATAGTGCATTCAGTGTAGGAACACTTATGGTGATGCTCTACGAAGGAAAGCAGATCGCTTATGGAACGCCAGATGACCTGATAAATGAAGATAATCCTGTTTTACAACAATTTATTCTTTTTGGCGCACCAGACCAGATTCTTAACATTGACAATCCAACTTTGAAACAATTTACTGGAAGGAACACTGAATGAAATTTTGGACCCCGTCTGTGAAAGTCGGATTGATGGTTGTAATAGCCATTGTCCTGCTCGCTATCCTCCTTACCAATGCAGCGAACTTGCCCTGGGGAACACGCGGAGATGATGTCCATTTCCAATTCCGTGCTGTTAACGGGCTGTATGTAGGTTCTGGTGTCTATCTATCGGGTGTTTCTATCGGGAAGGTGACAAATATTGAACTCAAGCCTGAGACAAATACTGTCAAAATCCAAGCCCGTGTCAAAAACGCATTTCAATTGTTAAGAAAAGGTTGTGATGCGCGCATCTCCATGAGTGGTTTTGTTGGTGAAACGTACATCGCGCTAAACAATGGAGAGATCGGGGAGGCACCGCTTCAACCATCTGACCTTCCAATTATCGGAATTGACCCTGTAAATCCTTTGGAATTACTTGAACAAACCAGTTCCGGATTGAGTAAAGCTATCGATTTGACCTCCGCAGCAAACGAACTCCTTCAAGCAAATCAAGAAGAAATTCAGCAAGGGATTAAAGAAACACGAGCATTGGTGGCTTCAACGGAAAAGACGCTTGCAAAATTCAATGAAAACATGGACAAAACCGTAAATACTTTGATGGATCTCGCAAAAGGTTTCGATACACGGTTCAAAGACACCCTATTGAAAACGAACCGTTTGTTGGACCAGCTCAGCACTGAATCCATAATACTCAGCAGCCAAATTAACGATATAAGCCGTTCAGTATTGAAAGCGATCGATCAAAACTCGCCGAAAGTCAATTCTATGCTAACGGATTTGCAGCGAAGCACATCTGATTTTAGACGGTTAGCAACCCAATTCCGTCAAGATTCAAGTTCTTTGAAAACCGAAATATCAGGGCTTATTGCTCAAGGGAGTGGCTTTATTGAAAAAGGAAGCACAAATATTACACCGATTATAGAAAATCTTCAGACAGCGACTGCCTCAATTACTACTTTAGAGAAAAATATCAGTGAACTCTTAAACACAATAAAACATGGTGAAGGAACCGTCGCCCAACTTCTGAATAATCCAGAACCCTTTGCAGAAGCAAAACAAACCCTAAATAGTATGAATGAAATGTTCACTGGATTGAAGGATTTTTATAAACAGATAGACAGACAATTAAAAGGTTTTAAACTTCCTAACTATTCATGGGATACTGAGCTCCAATATCTAAGCCTTGAGGAAAATCTACATACCGAATTCGGTTTTTCGCTTATACCGTCGCCACCTTCAAAAAATATCTACCATTTCGGACTAAGTATACGGGAAGAGAATATTGGCGTTGATTTTCAATATGCGTATAATTTCACAGACTATCTCCGAGGTAGATTCGGCTTCATGCGTTCCAAGATTGGTGCCGGGTTTGACTTGCGGTTTTTATCACGGCGGTTAGGTATCGGAGTTGAAAGTATCGGTCTAACACAAGACAGACCTGAACTGAACGCGGAAATGAGTTTCCGTTTCTTCCGCGGAGGACATGTACTCTTCGGTGTCGAAAATTGGTGGAGCCCTGATAGACGTTGGACAACTGGACTTAAGTGGAACACAAGCGATTGGTAAATGGCTTGTGACTATCAGCTATTAGCTTTCAAGAAGTTTAAAGGCAGACGTATCGGGGATCGGAAAAGTCAATAGTCAAAACAATATCAGAGAGCGGATTGTTATGGCACGAACAAAACGCAAATTTGTTTGTCAAGAATGCGGATACATAACGCCAAAAGCACTTGGGAAATGTCCTGGATGTGAAACGTGGGACAGTTTCGCTGAAGAGACCGAACTTGTGACCACATCTCCATTACATCGGAGTATCAACCAAAATGCTAACCGACCAGAGCTCATTTCTGACGTTACAGTGGAGGATGTAGAACGGCAACTCACAGGTATGCCAGAATTTGACAGAGTACTCGGTGGCGGAATTGTCCCAGGATCTGTAATTTTAATTGGGGGCGACCCAGGGATTGGAAAATCCACGCTTCTACTACAAGCAAGCGATGCATTAAGCCGCAAATACGGCAGCGTGCTCTATGTCACCGGTGAAGAATCGGTGAGTCAAACAAAAATTCGTTCAAACCGACTCGGACTGAATTCCGAAACCCTCTATGTCCTGTGCGAAAATAACTTAAGGGAAATTGAAAGACATATTGAAAAACTGCAACCACAAGCGGTTGTTATTGACTCTATTCAAGCAGTCTATCTATCCGATTTTCAATCTGCCCCAGGCAGTATTACACAGATACGGGAATGCGCTGCACATCTTTTAATTTGTGCTAAAAATCAGAACATACCGATGTTTCTCGTCGGACATGTGACAAAAGAAGGGACATTAGCAGGTCCCCGAGTTTTAGAGCACATAGTAGACACGGTGCTCTATTTTGAAGGAGAACGACACCATATATACCGCGTCCTGCGGGCAGTTAAGAATAGGTTCGGCTCAACAAATGAACTCGGTATCTTTGAGATGCAGAACAAGGGACTTTTAGATGTCAAAAATCCATCCCAACTCTTTTTGAGCGACAGAGAGAAGGAAATTTCGGGTTCCGTTATCGTGCCAAGTATGGAAGGTACACGTCCCTTACTATTAGAGGTACAAGCGTTAGTTGTTTCAACTCACTACGGAACACCGCGCAACACTGCAACAGGAATTGACCGAAACCGTGTCGCACTACTCACTGCAGTTTTGAATAAACGCATCGGGATGGATATAGGTGACTCAGACATCTTTGTGAACATCACAGGTGGGTTGCGGGTTGATGAACCTGGGATTGACCTTGGCGTGTTGATGGCAATTATTTCTAATCATCGGAATATCTCAATTGATCCACGCACAGTTGTAATTGGTGAAGTCGGATTAGGCGGCGAAATTCGACCAGTACCTCATGTTGAAAAACGAATTCGAGAAGCCGCAAAACTTGGATTCACACGAGCTGTTTTCCCAGCTTACCATCAGAAAGGTTTAGAAATTAATGATACAATTGAACTCATCGGCGTAAAAAATATCTATGAAAGTCTAAATGCATTACTGTAACCGGGACGTAAGTTTAGCATAGAAATTTAAGTGCATCCATAGTTGGGTTAATAGTAAAATACTATCAAGTTCTACGAAAACGGTGTTTTTCAGGAAGAAATTCATATAGGTAGATATGGCGAAACCCAACAACTAAAAACGAAAATTCCTGTTGATTAACAAACATTTCGTCATTTATACATGTCTTTACAAGACAATATTTAATGACCATTAATCTGCGGCACCATGGCTCAAACTATAATCAAACATATTACATTACTTCCACTTGGCGCGGAGAAAGAACTATGCAGATTTGGGGAATTCGTCTCTTTTTTATTTTTGCAAGTGCTATTGCCTTCTATTTTCCAGATACTAACCTTACTGACGCACTTATTGGCTTCGCCATTGCATGTATCCTCGTTGCAGGAGAAATATCTCTTCATTTACCGCACACACGGAGGATTGTTTCAAGTGTTGTAGGTCTCGCGTTCGGTTTGTTAATTTCTCAAGGGTTGCTCCAACTCCTCGACCAATCCGACTCTATCTTTCAAAATTCCACTTTGAAGACTGTCGTTATTCTCGGATGCGGTTATGTTGGGATGGTATGTGGTTATTACATATCTGAAAGTTTACCCGTTGTGAAATTGCTGAATTCGCAGCGCTATATCCAAACAGGAACACCGTTTAACACAAGCGATTCTAACGGATTTAAAATTTTAGATACGAGTGTTATTATTGATGGACGTATCCTGGAAATTTGTGAGACACAATTTATTGATGGAACGTTGTTAATCCCACGGTTTGTTTTAAATGAATTACAACATATCGCGGATTCAACCGAGGTGCTCCGTAGAAATAAGGGGCGGCGCGGTTTTGATATTTTACGTTCACTACAGAACAGTCCGTCTATCGCTGTTGAAATTATAGAAGAAGATGTGACGCACCTGACTGAGGTAGATGCCAAACTTGTCCACCTTGCACGAAAATATTTTGCCAAAATAATTACCAATGATTTAAACCTTAACAAAGTAGCAGAATTACAAGGTGTCACAGTCCTAAATATCAACGAATTAGCAAATGCTATCCGACCAATTGTCGTCGCTGGAGAAATTATCCATGTCCACTTGCAGAAAATCGGTAAAGAACCGAATCAAGGCGTAGGTTATCTTGATGATGGCACAATGGTTATCGTTGAAGATGGTAAATCTTACATAGGACAGACACTCGATGTTGTCGTTACACAGATGCTGCGAACCAGCACCGGTCAGATGATTTTCGCACGAAATGTGGATGAATCTCCATCAGAAAAAGGGTTGCGATGAGCGAATCAACGCTGAATGCGCCAAATCAACGGTATGAATGCCTGTTGGCATTCCCCGTGTGGCATTCAGCGGGTTGCAAGATGAACAGCAAAATATCTGCCCTTAGGAAAGGTTTTTGATGAAATGGTTGCAGATGAACAGCAAAATATCAGTTCTGATTCCCGCTGCTGGACAAGGCAAAAGAATGGAATCGTCGGTTAAAAAACCTTATTTAATGTTAGCGGAAAAACCAATTTTATCGCACACGATAGACCGTTTTGAACAAAACACTGTCATTGACGAAATTTATGTGATTGTAGACGAAGCTGATTTTATAACATGCCATAAAAATATCCTTAAACCTTTTGGCTATAGAAAGGTGCAAGAATTGGTCCCTGGCGGTGAAACGCGACAAGTTTCTGTGTTCAACGGGCTTGGGAAACTATCAGATGATGTTGATTTTGTCATAATCCATGATGGCGTGCGTCCGTTTATAAATGATAAAATAATTTTCGAATGTCTTGAGGCAACAGCAGAATGGGGTGCTGCTGTCTCCGCTGTACCCGTGAAAGAAACTATTAAAATAGCAAACGAAGAATGCTTCATCGTGGATACACCTAAACGAGATCGGTTGTGGCGAGTCCAGACACCACAAGTT
Source organism: Candidatus Poribacteria bacterium (assembly GCA_022825825.1). Taxonomy (GTDB): domain Bacteria; phylum Poribacteria; class WGA-4E; order WGA-4E; family WGA-3G; genus MSPOR6. The sequence continues at coordinate 29,521 of JAJDWA010000001.1, read as the reverse complement.
TTTCGGAGATCGCTGCTGGTAGAAGCACACAAAAAGGCAGTCCAAGACGGAATTGATGCACCGGATGATGCTGTATTGGTAGAAAAACTCGGTTTCCCTGTTAAATTAGTCATGGGTAGTTACAAAAATGTTAAGTTAACAACCCCAGAAGATTTGCGAATTGCTGAAACTTTACTTAATGATGAAATATAAGGTATAATATCTCATAGGGATTTCCTGAAAGAACCTTGCAAAATGAGAGTAGGGATCGGTTACGACGTTCATCGGCTTATCGAAAATAGAAAATTAATTTTGGGCGGCGTAGAAATCCCTTATCACTTGGGATTATTAGGACATTCAGACGCAGATGTGTTGACACATGCTATCTGTGATGCAATTTTAGGTGCAGCAGCACTGGGCGATATTGGAACACACTTTCCAGATACCGACCCAAGTTATGCTGGGATGGACAGTCAAGTTTTCCTCCGCACTATCGCAATGAAGGTTAAGGAGCAAGGTTACACAATTGAAAATGTTGACAGCACAGTGATTGCACAACAACCGAAATTAGCACCCTATATCGGACAAATGCGTAGCGTGATCGCAAAAACATTGGGTATCTCAAAAACACAAGTAAGCGTCAAAGCCACAACCGCAGAAGGTTTAGGTATTATTGGAAAAGAAAAGGCAATCGTTGCCCAAGCAATTGCGTGCCTTGCTAAAGCCTAATTCTGTAGTGTTGTAAACGGAAAGAAAACGTGAGTTTGATAATTAGATTGAGTATAGTGGTTAGGTAGAGCTCAACGAAACCCTTATGCGTCAACTTAGCGGTCCACGCCTCTGGTAGGCGCGTTTTCTAAACGCGCCGTTAGGTGCTCTTCAGCATAGGGATAGGCGCTTAGTGTCGTAAACATAAAGAAAAACGAAGGAATAGTGAATGGGGTTAAAGATATATAATTCCCTTAGCCGGCAACTTGAAGATTTTTCACCACTGACGGAAGGACATGTCTCAATGTACAGTTGTGGTCCCACCGTTTACGACTATATCCACATTGGCAATGCCCGAACGGCACTCGTCACTGATATTATACGTCGGTATCTCACCTACAAAGGATATGTTGTCAAGTTAGTTCAAAATCTAACTGATATTGATGACAAAATTATCGATCGTGCACAAACACTTGGAACGAGTCCAAGCCAGCTGGCACGGACAAACGGTGAGGCATACTTTGAGGACACACAACGACTCGGCATCCAGCTGGCAGATGTGCATCCTAAAGCAACGGAACATATTCCGGAAATGATTAAACTGATTCAAACACTCATTGACAAAGATGCAGCTTACGTGGTTGATGGAAGTGTCTACTATCGTGTCAATTCCTTCAGCGAATACGGCAAACTGTCGCGCCGAAAACCCGAAGACCTATTGGCAGGCGCGCGCGTTGAAGTTGATGAACGGAAAGAAGACCCTCGTGATTTTGACATGTGGAAGGCAGCGAAACCCGGTGAACCTTACTGGGATAGCCCGTGGGGATGCGGAAGACCCGGTTGGCATATTGAATGTTCATGTATGGCGATGAAACATCTCGGTGAAACCATTGATATTCATGCAGGTGGTGAAGACCTATTATTTCCGCACCATGAAAATGAAATTGCACAGAGCGAATTAGCAACAGGTAAACCTTTTGCCCGTTACTGGGTTCATGTTGCTTTTCTAAAAATAAATGGTACCCGTATGGGCAAATCTGAAAAAAACTTTATTTTTTTACGCGATGCACTTGATAAATATCCCTCGGAAGTCATTAGACATTTTCTCATTTCTGCCCACTATCGACATCCGCTTGATTACAATCCAGAAAGCCTGCAGACATCCGAATCTGCCCTCAGGCGGTTGAATAACTGTTTAGAAACACTGAAAAAATATGACATAGAGGAATACAACTCAGCATCACAAGATATTTCTCAAGCAGACACAGCGCTGCTTTCAGCGATAGAAACCATGCAGTCGCAATTTACTGATGCCATGGATACCGACTTCAATACCGCACAAGCAATAGGAGGAATTTTTTCACTTGTCGGTCAAGTGAATAAGTCTTTCGGAACATCGAGTGGGATATCCCATCAAACCTATTCACGAGCTTATAAAGTTTTAAGCGAAACTTGCCAAGTACTCGGTATTTATACAATGAACGAACAAGATGTTGCAGGCACCGCTGAAATTCTCAATCCATTGCTTGAACTTCTGTTAGAAATAAGGCAAAACGCTCGGAATCAGAAGGATTGGGATACATCCGATAAAATTCGTGACCAACTAAAACAACTCAACATTGAAATCCAAGACACCCATGAGGGGTCTACGTGGAAGTTTCGGTCGTAATAACAGTACATTTTGCAACTGTCCGTGACAATCCAAATTTGGCTATTCACGAATGCTGTTGCTACAACAAACAATTATGAACATTCTTTTGCCAATCAGCTTAGGAAATACCATCACGATTGCTACAGACAGAAAGTTTGTAGTTATCCGTAGATGTACAATATTTGACTGTCATGTTGAAAAAAAGATCGTCAATATTACAGAAAAGTAGTATAATATAGTAAAGTCGACAAGGGCCTGGGCATTGGCGAGGTTAGGAAACGTCGCCAACAGTGGTGCTTGGAGATAGATTGTTTATCAAATGTCAACATATCTTTAGATTTTACTATAAACCCATGTTGTGTAAGAAAATGATACGTTAACACTCAAAATTATGGAGGGAACCGTGAAGACCAGCAAACATATTTTAAATTTCAATGGGGTGAAAATAATCCGACTTTTACGCTATATAACAAACCCGTTTTTGATTTTCATCGCGTGCTGCCTATTCGTTAGTGGTTGCGTCTCTCTGCAGGCTCTGCAGGAAGCACAAGAAATAAGAGAAAAGCGCCTGGCGGAAGAAAGGAATAAAGAGTATTTAATGCTGGCGCCATCTAAAGGCGAGATCAAAATTGCTGAGGATGCACAAACAGCGGAAAGCGCTCATTATACAATTACTTTCGGTCCGGATTTGGAAGGACACAAGGATTTTGACGAAGATTCGGAGCGGGATTCATTCATGAAAAGTGCTCTCGGCTATATGGAAAGTCTTTACAATGAGATGAATGTAATTTTCGGATTTCAACCTGAGCATAAAATTCATGTAACGCTGCATGATGTCTATCGGGAAACAAGACACCTTGCAACTACAACTACCCAATATCGTTATGAGAGTAAAGGAAACACCTCGCTGAAATATGTTACCGGTATCAAGATGGATTTTCCATTGGCGATGTACGAAAAGCCTGATGTACGTGTCCATGAATTAACGCACGCTTTCACAAATATTTATTTCCTGCCAACGTGGTTTAACGAAGGTATTGCTGTTCTAATGCAAACAGAATGGGCTAAGGGTGGATCGCATCCAAAATTTAATAATCTTGAGGGAAATGTGAAGCGAAATTTAGATGGTGTTAATGATCTTGAGGATTGGGAATTCCACGGGGGAACCTCAAAACTCCTCCAATGGCGATATAGTTATGCTTATACTATCGTTTCAGAACTCCGAAAGAGATTTGGTCATGATTACTACATCAAAGTTTTTCAATTGATGGAAGCTGATCAATTGCACAATAAATTACCCAGTAAGATGTCAACGAGTTTTCTGATCTATTACCTCAACCAAGCTGCTGAAACAGACTTGATACCTTTCTTCGAAAATCTTCATTTTAAAGTTCGTAGATTGACAAAAGAGGATATCCTTCAAAACATCAGGCAGGCAAACCGATAAGTTTTGTAATTTGTGAGGGTTATCTGTATATTAGTCTATACGCTATTCTTCTTGAGAAGATTAGCATCATTTTACAAAAAAGGAGTAAATAATGTTCTATCGAATTGCAACGTACTTTTCACTATTTTGTTGTTCTATTGTTCTAATTGGGTGTAATGCGCTCTTTTCAGCGCAGGAATGGAGCCCAAACTATGCACTTATGGACGGGGCACGAGCAACGAGCCCACAAATGATTGATGGGAAACTTGAGACCGTAGGCGAAACAATTTTCTCCTCGGAAGACACGAGAAGACTCGTTCGCGGTGGCTCTGAAGTCGTTGTTACGTTACCTGAAAAGAAAAAAATCCATAGGATTGTTCTTCACGCCGATAACTTAAAACATATTATTATCTATGCGGATAGAGGTGGCGGAATAATAGACGGTTCGGATTGGCAATTTGTTAAAGAGATGCAAAGTGTCAAAACAAAAACGGTAGATCTTAAGGTTTTGATTCCGTATGCCACCGATAGGATCAGGGTACGGGTATTGAAGACCACAGAAGATGCTCAATTAGCACGAGAAAGAAATCGAAGACTGGGTGGAATTACCTTTGTCGGCACTACAGGTGCCCCTGGTAAAATCCGAGAAATTGAGATCTACGGTTTTAAAACTGATGACCAAGCGAAGTCCGATGAAGTCGTTGAAACACGTGAAAAAGAACTTGATGAATTACTTGATTTTGAGTAATACTCATTAGGGATCAAGGCGGGTATTACAACAATACCCGCCTTGATTTCATACTATCTGGAGTAGTCACTGTTCTGCTTCATGCCACAAGGAGACATACATGCGTATTGGGTTATTCGTTATAGTACTCTGTGGAGTACTTGGGTTGTCAGGATGTATCCTTTCATCAACCCCATCGCTCAACTGGAGTAAAAACGTTGCTGTTGTCGCTATGAGTGACGACCCAAAGTTTCACGATGACAATGTTTATACCGAAGGAGCAACCACCTCTATACGGGAAGATGCAAGGGATATCGCCTCACAGCAAGAATCAGACAATTTCACTGAGGCAGCCTTAAGTTGGAACATCCCACAAACTATCCAGCACATTGTTATTAAAGCAAAAGAGGGGCAGCTGGAATTCTTTGAGATTCAATATATGAATGACGAAGAAAAATGGGTTACAGTTAAAGAGGTACGTGATAATTTACGTACTGAATATAAACACACTCTCAGAGAGCCAATTGTAACCAAAAAGTTCCGTTTAAAAGTGCCACGAAGGTGGGACTCTCGACGTATCGGAGGTCAAAGCCGTTCAAAACGATCTGAAACTGGTGCCCCTACTGCCGCAGAATATAGGAAGATTCAGGAGATAGAACTCTATTATGCTCTTCCAACACCTGCAACCGAAGCCTCATCCATGCAGTAAACAGAACTGGCATTCGGTTCATTTTCTAACAACCGTGAATTGTGTATACTATGGCCACGGTTTTCAGGGTCTTAATTAGACGATGTTATCTCAGGAAACCTCGAATCTTCTTCATCTCAATTTGATTCAGGGTATAGGACCGAAAACGGTTCAATTCTTGATCAAAATTTTGGGCAGTGCAGAAAAAGTATTGAACGCTTCTTCGCAAGAATTGCAGAAAATTGAAGGACTTTCCCCAAAAGCACGCGAATGTTTGATCCAAAAACAGCTCGGATGTTCATTAGAGCGCGAACTGGAATTAATACACGAATTTGGATGCCAGATTGTAACGCTATATGATGAGGCATATCCGTCTCTGTTGAAAGAAATTGACACACCGCCGCTTCTACTCTACGTTAGAGGAAAACTGAAGATAGAAGATGCACTTAGTGTTGCGATCGTAGGTTCTCGACAAGCAAAAGACTACGGGCGTCGCGTCAGCTATCAACTGAGCTACCAACTTGCCAAACGCGGTTTGACAGTGATAAGTGGATTTGCACTGGGAATAGATACTTGTGCCCATCGCGGAGCACTTGAGGCAGACGGAAGAACAATCGCAGTTATGGGGAACGGGCTGAGTCTAATCTACCCTGCCGGGAATAGTGATTTGGTTGAAAAAATCGTTGAGTCTGGCGCGTTGATCTCTGAATTCCCGATGGGTATGAAGCCAAGATCAGAAAACTTTCCAAGACGCAACCGCATCATTAGCGGATTGACACTTGGAACCGTTGTGGTAGAAGCATCAAATCGTAGTGGGGCCCTTATTACAGCACGGCTTGCAAGTGAACAAGGTAGAGAGGTGTTCGCTGTACCTGGGGAAATCTTCTCCGAGTTATCAACCGGCACCCATAAGTTGATTGATAACGGTGCAAAACTTATCAGCACTGTGGACGATTTGTTAGAGGCATTGCCGCAGCACGTCTTAAGTCAAATTTCTGCTGCCACATCAACTCCAGTACCAGATAGAGAAACAGAACGTCCTCAAACAACATCTGTTAAGAAAGGTGAACTTGAACAAACAAGTGGTACCACCTCTACAACAGACAAAGATACTGTTCCCGTAGTTCCACCCCCTAATTTAACAACTGATGAAAAAACAGTCTTCAATGCGATTGAAATGCCTTCATCGCATATTGATACTATTGTTCGGACAACGCAGCTGCCGATTAGCCAAGTTTCGAGCCTTCTCTTGATGCTGGAACTTAAAGGTGCAATTCACCAATTGCCAGGAAAACAATTTACAAAGACAAGTAGATAGTATGTCTTATACCTGAAAATGGTGTCTAAACATTAGCGGGAAATAAGTTCCGTGAATTTTTATAATTGTGTCTGATAATCGAAAAATTTTGACGAGAATCCTACCGCACAAATTCCTTCCCACGGTGCTCCGCAATCCATGTTTTCAATGGCACATCAGCATCTGTAGGTTGCCACCACCCTTTAATATTTACACCATCCCCTAACAGCTGCCGCCGAATCGGATCACATTTTTTGAGAATATCAGGCGGCATCAGGTTATAATCTAAACCGCGCAACCACCGATAACTATAGCCCATAAACAGGACTTTCCGTGTAACATCGGAGAAATTCCAGCCGCGTGAATGCCACATTCGCCGATCGAAAAGTACTGCTGTTCCTCGCTTAACAAGCAAGTCTATTGCACCTTCAGGGTCATCATCAGGATTACTACGAGATGGTAAGGTGTCAAGTTTGTGGCTTCCCGGTATAAGACGCATTGCGCCGTTATCCCGATGTGTAACATCGCTGAGCCAATAGCTCACTTTGAGTGAAAGTCGGGGATGCGGGCGTTCCATCTCTGGAATAGGTCTGCCACCGTCCTGATGCCAACCTGCACCTTTATTGGTCCGTTGTGTCCCGGGAGGCTCTGGTGGATATATGATGAGGTGTGAGATGTAAAGTTGAATGTTCCAGCCTAAGATGTCCCAAAGCAATGGGAAAACCTTCTTGTTGTCAAGCAGTTCCAGTAGTATGTCATCCTCAATAACCGTGCGGAATTTTGACAACAATTTATGCGGTGCCAATCCCGTTTTGGCACGCTCTTCGGCATCAATTCGGTCTGCGACTACCTCTAACGCATCTACCATCTTAGGGTTTATAGCATCTTGAACAACAAGGTAACCGGTATCATTGAAGGTTTTGAGTTGTTCATCAGTAGCACAATATTCAAGCCAAGTAGTATCCATTTGTAATTCCGTTGGAATAGTTGTTGATCTACGAATCGGTGGATTTTGCTTCCAAGCGTTTGAGTTTTTCTCGGAGTTCTGCCAATTCAGCTTCAGCATCACGGCGTGCATCTGCTTCCCGTTGTGCGTGTGTCTCAGCATTTTGCCGTGCGATAACTTCTTGATGTCGTGCATCTGCTTCTCGCTCAGCACGCGTTTTTAACTGCCTTCCCGCCATTGTTGTATAAACATCGATACCATCGTCCTGCAAAAGAAATTCAAGATTCAAGGTTTCTGATAGTACACCTCTATTAGCAAGCGGTAGTATTTCAACATAATCACCATCAAAAAGCCGAAATCCCATCAACGGAGAGGGTAAACAACACCGAAATGGATCGTAAAGAAAATATTCCGTAACCCCCATAGCAGCATAAATTTCTTTCTTGTCCCCTAAGTCGTTATCGTAAGTACTTCTACTTGCAAACTCCATGATAAAATCAGGAGGTTTACCTTCTTCCCACACTTTATAGATGCGGCGCTCCTGTTTGCCAATACCAAAGGATACGAAAATATCCGGTTTGACGAATGCGCGAGGATTACCCTTTTCGTAATACATCATCATATTACTCCAGACATAAACATCTGGAGTTTCCGCAAAATGGGTCCCAAGAATATCCAGCATCCGAAAAATTTCGCGGAGATGCCGTTCTGTCTCAGCGAGAGGTTCTCCATCCAATTCAAGATATATATCCGACTCATCTGTCTGAGCATAAGGAATTTGATATTGCTTTGAAGATGCCATCGAAATCCTTCTTTTTATTAACGTGAGTTTGATAAATCCCGTAGGCATCTAAGCCCGATTTAGGACCTCTGGGTAGGCACGTTTTGGAAACGCGCCTGTCCCTATCTGAAGATTAGCTAACGGCGCGTTTAGAAAACGCGCCTACCAAGAGGTGTGGCCGCTAAATTGACGCATAAGGGTTTCGCTGCACTTTACCCAACGGACTATACTCAATCTAATTACTAAACTCACGTTATTATACTAAAGATGCGTCCATCCTATCAAAATAAAATTCTTTTATCAAGCTCACGTTTTTATTAGTTTGTTGCAAAATGAGCGTTTTCAGAAATAAGCACAGCACTATGAAGGGTTATTATCCTCAACCCGCTCAATAATTTCGCCTGTCTCGCGGTCTCTGAAAATGCGTTTCATTCTGCCATCCGGCATTCGTTCATCTTTGAGATGAGCATACCGTTCATCAGCATCTGACTTTTCTGCTTGTGCGTCATCAGTTTCCGCTTCACCACGCCAGTCTGCAAGCTCAACTGCTTCCCACTGCTTTGTTTTCGCAGATTTATAGCAGGCGTCAATGATAGCGTTCACGACGTATCCATCATAAAAGGTTTCCAGCGGTTCCCTTCCTTCGTCCATTGCATTGAACATATCGAGGAACATATCCCGATAACCGAGTTCAGCAACCTCATCGCCGACAGGGAAGAGCCAGCCCGTATCACTTTCCGCTTTTTCAGCGACATAACCCCCCTGTCCGACAGCCGTAAACATCTCAAAACCTGTGCGGAGCCAATGATTAAGCCAGATCGTTCCTTCGCTACCAGAAACTTCATCACGCAAATCCATACCGCCACGGAACGCCCAACCGACTTCAAACTGTCCCATCGCGCCGCTTTCAAATCGTATGAGCGCGATGCCGTGGTCCTCAGCATCAATTGGATGCACAAGTGTGTCTGCCCAACACATAACCTCAAGCGGTTTGTTGTTCTTTCCAACGAAATTTCGGATAATCTCAATACAGTGGCATCCCATATCAACGATAGCACCACCGCCAGCCTGTTCTAAATCCCAAAACCAGTCACTATGTGGCCCGGGATGTGTCTCTCTGGAACGCACCCATAAAATCTTACCAAGCGCACCGTTTTGGACAGATTCTAACGCTTTCAGAGTCTTTGGAGGATATACCAAGTCCTCAAGATAACCACCAAATACATTAGCATTTTCAACAATGTCTAACATCGCTTTCGCCTCTTCAGCGGTGCGCCCGAGCGGTTTCGTGCAGAGGATTGCCTTACCCGCTTCCGCTGCAAGTTCAACTGCCTTCAGATGTAAGTTGTTTGGCAATCCAATGACAACAGTATCCGTTTCAGGATGGTTGATGGCTTCTGCTAAATCAGTTGTTGCGTTAGGGATATCCCACTCTTTGGCAAATTCGGTTGCGCGTTCCTCGCGCCGAGAATAGGCGACGTGAACACGGTCCGCGCCGCGCTGGTTGTGGAGCGTCATCGTGTAAAACATGCCGATGAGTCCTGTGCCGAGCATCGTAACTTTGTGGCTTTTCTGTTCTGACATTATTTTCCTTTCTTTGCTATTAGAGAGTCAGTGGCCTGCCAAGCGTGCCTACTGACATCCGATTTATTGGTCTGATTTGTATCCTGCGATTACACCCCAATCGTTAACTGTCCAGCAGTGGTTCTGATCTGTGGCATGAACACCCTTGAGATTCGCGCTTCCGGGTATATTTGACACTGTCCATGTTTTCCCACCATCTGTGGTATGCAAAACTGAATTGTAACCGCCGACTGCCCACCCGACCCTGGCATCAACGAAGATAATATCGTGGAGATCGTCATAGGATTCAGCTTTTTGCTGTTTCCAAGTTTTGCCACCATCGCTTGTGTGAAGAATTAATCCCTCCTGCCCACAAATCCATCCAGTTTTTTCATCGAAAAAATGGATACCGAACAAGTTATTATCGAAACCTGCCTTCTGTTTTTCCCATGTTTCACCACCATCTGTGGTATGCAGAAGTGTTCCATAAGACCCAATGATCCAACCTGTTGTAGGTGAAACAAACCAGATGTTTTCCAGGTTGTTTCGTGTTTCCCCTACCCGTGCGCGTTCTGAACTGCCAACCCATGTTTCACCACCATCGGTTGTCTTGAGAATAGTGTTCTCTGAGCCCACGATGAAACCGACCGTCTCACTGATCATTTGAATTCCCATTAAGTGAGCACGTATGCCCCCTCTGCGCGGATTATTATTTTGTCTCGCAGCTTCACTTCTTGCTATTTTTCGGTTCCATGTTTTCCCTCCATCTTCAGTTTTTAGAATAGCTCCTCTTGCTCCTGTAATATAGCCTATCTTTTCATTGACAAAATAGATATTATAGAACGTAGGAGAACCGCCGCCACCGAAGCCTGCTGGAGGGCCACCTCCAGCACCAGACCTCTGCCTTGCAGCTGCACCGGGTGGACGCATATTAATCTCTTTTTTTGCCCAAGTTTTCCCGCCATCTGCGGTTACAAGCACTAAACCACTATCACCAACCACTAAACCGTTTTGATTATCCCAAAAATGCACATCATGTAACATCCCTTGAATGCCATCACCTCGGATAATGTCGTCATCTCGTAGGACAGTCCACTTCGTTTCAGCTATCGTATCCGAAAAAGATAGCATGATACCGATAAGCAAAATGAAAAAAATAATAACCTTTCTAACCATGGTAATCTCCTTTTTTTATTAACAATTATACACATTCCGCATTTGTATAGCCTGTCTATGTGAAAAATTCCTCATTATGCGGTCTAACATCCACTTCAAAACTCCATGCACTACGTTCTTGTTGCACAAGTGCCCAATAAGTATCAGCAATAGAATCTGGTGCAAGCAAAGGTTCATCTTCTTCCAACTGATACCGATCTCTAATACCGGGTGTATCAATTATCCCGTCAATAATGATATGTGCGACATGGATACCTTGCGGGCCAATTTCACGGGCAAGCGAAGATGCCAAGCCGCGCATTGCGAATTTGGCACTGCTAAAAGCAATAGCACCTGCTCTGCCACGCACCGCGGATGTTGCCCCAGAAAAGAGAATTGTACCGTTCCCCTTTTCAAGCATTCCCGGTACTACCTGCTTAACACAATGAAAAGCACCAAGTGTGCAAACGCGCCATGCGTTTTCAAATGCTTCAGGTGTTAGTTCTGCAAGGTTCCCCCAGGCCGCATTTCCTGCGTGGTTTACTAAAATATCTGGTTCCCCTAATTCCTTACGAATCTTGCTAAAACTTGCAGCAACTTGCTTAGCATCCGTTATATCAGTTGGGATGGGGATAACTGATACGCCTGTTGCTTCCAATCTATTTGATAAATTGATAATGTATGCAGATGAACGCGAAAGCAATGCAAGGTTGCATCCTTCGCTTGCGAATTTACGGGCAATTGCCGCACCTAAACCCGGACCTACACCTGCAATTACTGCAATTTTTGACATGTTGATACTCTCCTAATAGTGAAGATATAATCATCTTATAGTAGATTTTAGAATTATTTGGACACTCTGCACCAGCGAGGTTAGGAAACCTCCAAATCAAGAAATCAACGGTATGAACGCCATTTAGGCGTTCCCCGGGTATGAATCATGGAGTATCATGTAGAATACCATACGCGTATTCTACCACGCGCATGCTTCTTTAGGCATTCCCCGCCTACCGAGGACGAAAGTGTCTATTTATTTTTAAAATTCACGATATTCGTAGACGCGTTTGGATGAAGATTAAGTATTTAAGACTATTCTTATTTCTACACGGTAGGTGCGATTTCCTAACCGTACTAACATCATTTTTTTTCTTTATGTAAGCACACGGAGCAACAGGCTACCATTAGCTCTAAAATTTATTCGTGTCTAAGCGCATCAATTGGATGGAGTTTAGCTGCTTTCCAAGCGGGATATGCGCCAAAGAATACACCTACTAACGCACTTACAACGAATGAAAGAAAACCATAAACAGGTGAGATAACAGTTCGCCATTCCCAAAGAGACGGCACCATCTTTGCACCGACTATCCCAACACCAACACCAACAAGACCACCGATTAAGGCTAACGTCGTAGATTCCACAAGAAATTGGATAAGGACATCTAATCGTTGTGCGCCAACCGCTTTACGAAGACCGATCTCTTTTGTTCGTTCTGTAACAGAGACCAGCATAATGTTCATAATTCCGATGCCACCGACAAGTAATGATACTACGGCGATTCCTAAAATCATATTGGTAAACGTTTGGCTTGATTCTTCCAAAGTTTCCATGAATTCTGCTTGATTGCGAACGTGAAAGTCAAGCTCTTTATTTATAGGAATTTTGTGTTGTTTGCGTAGTATCTCTGTCACCTCTGCTTCTGCTTCCTGAATGAGTTTATCGGAATTTGCTTGTAAGCTGATACTTGATAGAAATTCTGTGCCAAAAACGCGTTTCATTGCCGTGGAATACGGGATGAAAACCTGATCATCTGGATTTCGGAATCCAGTTGCCCCTTTTTCTTTCATAACACCTAAGACGTGGAAACTAATATTACGAATCTTGACCGTCTTACCTACTGGATCTTTCTTATCAAAAAGATTGTCCACAACGGTTTTACCAAGAATACAAACTTTTTTCCGGTATCGGATATCGCTTTCGGTAAAGAACTTTCCATTCTCAACCGTAAAATTTGCGGTGACGAGATATTCAGGTGAAGTCCCAATGATTGTGGTGTTTGAATTTTTATTGAGAAATTTTATTTGTGCTCGACTACCGATTTCAGGGGTAACATATCCAAAACTCTGTCCTCGTTCCCGTAATGCGACAACGTCTTCAACAGTGAGGGTTCTGCGTGCATCTGCTGAACCACGTCCGCGAAACATACTTTGCCCCGGACGGACAGCGAGAATGTTTGCCCCTAATGTCTGAATCCGTTCAGTTATATCCGCTTTCGCACCTTCCCCGATTGAAGTTGTCGTAATAATCGCACCGACACCGATGATAACGCCTAACATTGTCAAAAGTGACCGAAGTTTGTTTGCCAATAATCCCTGAAATGCGTTCGCAAGACTTTCTAATATACTCACAGCTTATCCTCCCTGTTATCTACCTTCCTCTCGGAGGACCGCCGCCACCCATACGTCGCATTGTGGAGGCAGGATTCTGCATCATACGCCTGAACATTTCACTGCTATTATTACCCCTCTGGAAACCACCAATTGCAACAACATCCCCCTCAGCGAGTCCGGATATGATTTCAACTTTGTCAAAACTACTCACCCCAACCACAATAGGCTCCGGGCGGACAGGTTGCCCATCTTCACCGATCATTCTGACCATTTTCCTGCCGCGCATATCAAGGATAGCTTCGGTTGGGAGTGTTAGGATACCTGTCTTATTGACAGCCGAAATTTGCACGCTTGCGTTCATGCCAGGTTTGAGAAAAGGCATCTTTACTGATTCAGGTTCTGGCTGTTGTGTCATGTTCGGAACATCTGGCGGGGGCGTTTCCTCAAGAAAACCACCAAAGAGGTCACCCCAATCATCTTCACTTTCTCCCTCTGTCTGAGCAATAGCGGGTTGTTGCGTGGCAGATTCTTGACGGTCTGGTCTACGCATCTGATTCTGGTTTTCACCTTCTCCTTGTGCTTCGCGTTGTTGACGCATCGCGCGGAAACGTTCACGTTGTTCCTCAGTCATATCTCCCATTGGTCCACCCGCGCTTCTGCGCATCCCTTGACGCGAACCTGTAGCCCCTATAGCACCCACATTTTTCAATTCCGATGTTACTTCAAATGTTGTGATGTTCTGAATCACCTGTCCCAGAGGTGCAATCTTCAGAACTTGTCCCTCAAAAGGCATGTCTGGGTATGCTTCAACCGTAATTGTCACAGGCTGCCCAATTTGTACTTTACCGATGTCAGTTTCATCAACTTCGGTTACAACATATACAGTATTAAGGTCTGCCATTGTAACCAATGTTTGTCCTTCTGAAGAAGCGATAGATGAAAGCCGTGAAGTGATAACTTGTCCCTCTTCAACCTTTTTTTCAAGTATAGTGCCAGAAATAGGTGCCTTGATGATGGTATCTTCAAACTCAATCTGCCGAAGATCACGTTGCCCTTGACTTCGTTTGAGTGATGCCTTCGCACTTTCAAGGTCCCGTTTTTTCCTATCAATCTGTTTTTGATTAGTTTGTGCAAGTTTCAAAGCGTCTTTTGCCTGTGAAATGCGTTGCTGTTGTAATTCAATATCCATATCACGCGACACCTCAGCTTCAATTCGCTCATTCGCAACTTCTAAGGCGAATTCAGCCTTTTTAATATCTGCTTGTGCCAATTCAAGTTCTACTTCGCTCGCCGGTTTTTCAACTAACTTAAGTTGCTCTTGAGCAGATTTGTATCGCGCTTCTGCAGAATGATATTGTGCCTGCGAAGAATCAAGCGATGCTTTTGAGATAAGTTGCTCCTCAAATAACTGGACATTTCGTTGATGCTCTTTTTCTATCAAATCGAGATTGACCTTTTCCTGAGTGACGGTGGCTTCGGCACGCTTTTTATTTTCCTCGCGAACTGTTTCAGAAGTTAACAGTTTATATCTGAGATTAGCAATCTTCAGACTATTTTCTGCGTCTTTTACACCGCGTTTGTTCGCTATCTTCTCAAGCCGAATCTGCTCCTTAATCTGTTCTAAACGTTTCTTTGCTTCTGCCAGTGATTCTTCGGATTGCCGAATCTGGATTTCCGACTGTTCCGTCTGGAGTTGAATGTCAATCTCAGACTGTTGAAGACGTGCTTCTGCCGCTTTCAAATCTGCTTCTGCTTGTTCTAAACTAATCTGCACATAGGTGTCTTCAATTATCGCGATGACATCGTCCATTTCAACATAATCGCCAGCGTCAACATTAAGCTTCAATATCTTTCCACTCGCTTTTGAGCTGATTTCAACAATATTCAACGGTTTGATAGTACCTGTCGCATCAATTGTCACAGCAATGTCGCCACGTTGTACTGTTGCTGTTTGTACTGCAGGTGTGTCTGAATTACCAATGTCTCCCTTAGTAGCAAATACCATGCGTCCGATGACGACTGCGGCACCTACAACAAGCACAACTGCACCAACAATTGTGATAATTTTCCACTTGTTCATCGGAATCCTCCTATAATTCTATTGAGTTTGTATAGCCAAGAAGTAAGACAAAGAGAATTACTGTCAACTATGTAAACCCTTTTGCATTTTACACTCTCACTTTATGTGTTAGTCAAATTAGATAGAGAAAAGTTCGCATTTCACTACAAATTGAGAAGTGTTTAAGACCAAGTAATTTGGACACCTTCAACGTGTATTAAGAAAGTAGAGGAGGCATATCAACAGCACTATCCCTGCGTTCGTGCATATTCTTCTCCATCGCTTCTGGATATCGGTCAGGTAGATGAGAGACCTCGTTTAGTTTTTGAAGTGCTTCTCCCTCCAATTCCCATCCGGCGGCACCAAGATTATCCTGCAAATGTGCTGCGTGTCGTGCGCCGACAATCGCAGAGGTCATTGCGCGTTGCTCAAGCACCCATCGGAGTGCGACCTGTGCAGGACTATACCCTAAGTCCCCTGCAACCTCAAAGAGGGTTTGCAACGTCTCGTCTGCGTTTGCGGCAAAATAACGTTGTGGAAAAGCCCAACCTTCTGCTGAGCGTGATTCTGATCGTGTGCGCTCTCCGGGTTTGTATTTGCCAGAGAGAAATCCACCCGCTAACGGACTCCACACAACAATACCCAATCCCTTATGTTCACAGAGTGGCACCAATTCCTGCTCTATGTCTCGTACAACAAGGTTATATAGCGGTTGATAACACACAAACTGCGCCAAATTAAGCGAATTACTGAGCGATAATGCTTCGGATAACCGCCACGCTTGGTAGTTACTGCATGCCGTGTAACGGACTTTGCCTTGATGGACAAGGTCATCTAAAGCGCGTAGCATTTCTTCCAAAGGCGTTTGCGTATCAACGTGATGGATATAATAGATATCCACATACTCCATCTGCAGTCGTTTAAGGCTGTCGTCAATCGCCTGCATGATATGCACGCGAGACATCCCAGAATCATTGGGCCCTTTACCCATCGGATTGAAAAACTTTGTTGCTACAATCGCATCCCGGCGCCTGCCTTTGAGTGCCTTGCCGAGTAGTACCTCCGATTCACCTTCACCGTACGAATTGGCTGTATCAAAGAAGTTGACTCCTGCATCCCATGCCAGATGCACCATGCGTTCGGATTCTGCTCCATCTGCACCGTGACCAAAGGTCATTGTGCCTAAGCAAATTTCGGATACCTTTAGACCACTTTTCCCTAACCTTCTATATTCCAAAATCTCCTCCATCGGTTAGATGCTATCTTCTTGAAGAATCAAATACCTTTCACCTGAATATGCCTCACCTCTTAATTCATGTTCCCAATCAACGAATCCCAAACCTTCATAGAGTCGCGCGGCAGCTTCATTTTCCCGGACATGACTTGTCGCAATCCGTTCAACTTCCGGATATAATTTCAATCTTCGTATCACTTCAAGCATAGCTGCCCCACCATAACCCTTTCTTTGAAACTTTTCATCTATCATCAACCGTAAGATGAAACCTACTGCGTCAATAAGTTCATACATTGTGAATCCTACCATAGATGGATTCGCTTGGTAATGGGCTGCTGAGTCATAGATACCGAAAGGATGATATGTTGGATTAACATACGCTTCGGCAAGAGAAAGCACATTGCTGGCCACAAATTTCTTTTGATTATCAGCAACCTTTAGAGAAATACACTCTTTAAAATTCGTTTGCGTGATTGGTCTGAGCGATACTGTTACCATTAGCCTCCTCTTATAGATGGAAGTTAACAACTTGATCTCTTACAAAACATTGACAGTTTCACCATCGGAACGAAGCCCCGCCTCATACACTTTCATTACCTCTAAAGCAAACTCAAGCGAACCTTGCTCAGCAGGTTTCCCCTCCAAAATACAATCACAGAAGGACCGCATTTCTTGATAGAAACCTTGTACGAAAAGCCCCTTGTTTTCAAGCGTGCCGAGACTATTTTGTGGTTCCCAAACGATGGCACCGCTGTCAAACCCTTCAGGCACAAAACTTGTGCTGCCAGTATAATCGAAACGCATCCCTCGTTGTAACAGAACGCTCGTACCGTTCCGAATTTCAGCGTGGCAACCGTCACCGAAGAACTGGTAAAACTCGGAGGGTTGACCGTGCCTCGCACCATCTGCCAAATGGAAATTACCAAGTACCCCACTGGCAAATTCTAATACACACACCCCACCACCGCGTTTGCCTCGGTGGACGGTGACAGCAGAAACCTTCCCACCAACTGCCAACAGCAACGATAGCGGATGAACCCCATTTTGCAGCCAATTGGTATGCTCGCCCTCACGAAGAACACGTTTTCCATCACTCGGAATTGTCATTGGGTAAATACCTAATAGTGTCCGCAAAGGACCATATTCTTCTGTCCCAAAGATTTCAATGATTTTCTGTGTGGCAGGCATGAACGCCTTTTTAAACCCGACAACCACAACGCGGTTTTTACGGTGGCGAATCATCTCCTCAACTTCACTGGCGAACATACCCGGCGGTTTTTCTAACCAGACATGGACACCTGCATCTAACGCCTCACAGGTCAATTCTGGATGGAGACGTGGTGGAACACACAGAAATACTGCATCTAATTCCTCGTTCCGAAACATTTCTGCCATGTTCTCATAACACGCCTTAACACCGTATTGTTCAGCAGTCCGTTTGGCTCGTTCAATGTTCACATCACAAAATGCTTTCAACCGAACCGGGAGAAATGTCATTGTTGGCAAAACATTCCGATAACCGTGCGACCCAACGCCAACGACTGCTACGTTCAATCTTTCTTCAAAGTCTCTTTGGTAACTCATACCCACCCTAGAAATTCCTCAGCGAGCAATACCATTTATAAATCGGAAAGTGTGTCATCAAGGTACGCATCCATATCCGCTTTCATCTTTTCCAATTCATCCATATCAATATACATCATGTGTCCCGCGCCGTAGTAAGCCATCGTGATGTTATCTTGTAATGATTTGTCCAGGCCAAGATGGGTAAACGTGTATTCTGTAGCCAAAAACGGTGTTGCCAAATCATAATAACCACTCGCGACATAAACCTTCAAAGCGGGATTAGTCGTCATCGCCTTGCGAAGTGTATCTGCTACGTTGACGTACTCGTTCTGATGGCCGCCGTAGTCCCAGGGATGTACGCGCCTGCTTAGAATTTCATAAGGCAGATCGCTCTCAAACTCAAGGTCACTCCGCACATAATCGTTTAACGTTGCAGTATAAGCACCTTGGATAACTGCCGAACTTGGGTCATATTCATAGTTTTCGCCAGCTGAATCGCGGTCAATGCCTTTAAAACGGCTATCAAAACGCCCAACCGTTTGTCCTTCCTCTCGGAGCAACTCTTTACAAAACCGGTTAATTTTTATGCGTAAATCGGTCTTTTCAATGTATTCGGGTGTCAATCCGGTATACGTTGCCAATTTCTTAACAATTGCTTGCCTTCTCCGATCCGATAAGGCTGAACCTTGCATCAAAGCAACAGTGTAATCGCCTATTGCGAATTCTCTGACCTCATCTAAAACCTTTTCAAGACTACCCTCTTTTGAAGTTTCCAGATCGCTAAGTTTATCGTGCCAAAAAGCTGTGGCAGTATAAGTCGGCAGAAAGAGAATATAAGGTAAATCGTTCCCCGCCGCAAACCGAATTGTCTGGAAGTTTAGTACGACAGACACAAGCATGATACCGTTGAGGTACGTCCCATGCCGATCTTGTAAATAACCTGACAAGCCACATGCGCGCGTTGTCCCATAACTTTCACCGATCAGGAATTTAGGTGAACGCCACCGCTTGTAACGCCCTAAATAAAGCAGGATAAAATCTCCGACCGATTCAATATCCCGCTGGAAACCGTGGAACTGCTTCGCTTCTTCTCCTGGCACAGCTCTACTGAAACCGGTACTCACTGGGTCTATGAATACCAAATCGGTCTTATCCAAAATGGAAAACTCGTTATTTGTCAATTCATACGGGGGTTGTGGCGGATTGCCATCTTCATCCGGTTTGACACGGCGCGGCCCCAAAACACCTAAATGCAACCAAACCGATGACGAACCCGGACCACCGTTGAAGGAAAACGTAATTGGACGTTTAGATGCGTCCTCTACATCGTCTAATGTATACGCTATGAAGAAAATAGAGGCTTTCGGTTTTTCACCCTCTTTTTCGTCTTCCGCTTTCAAAACAAGTGTTCCTGTCGTGGCAGTATACTTAAGTTCTTTGCCATTGATCGTAACACTATGGTGTGTAACAGAGAGTTTATCTTCAGGGACAGCCTTATCTTTTTCCTCAGACGTACTCTCTTCAGAATCCTTTTTTTCTTCTTGACTCATGTGCAATTCCTTTGCTATTAGATATATGCGACCATTATAGCATATTTTCAAATAGGTGTGACAAAAATGTTTGACATAAAAGTGAAATGTGATAAACTCTAAAAAAGGAGAAATGCTATGAAAAAACCGATTCGTTTAGGACTTATTGGCTGTGGGGGCATCGTCCAAAAAACACATGCGCGTGCTTACCTTGCTCTTTCAGAAACAGAAACCGTCAAGATTACTGCACTTGCGGATGTTGTCCCAGAAAACCTGCAGAATGTTGGCGATCAATTTGATGTCACAGAACAGAACCGATACGCCGATTACCGTGAGATGTTGGCACAAGGCGGCATTGATGCAGTAATTATCGCTACACCGCATTCACTTCACGCGGAACAGGTAATAGAAGCCGCAAGTGCAGGCGTGGCGATTATTTCCGAAAAACCTATGGCGACAAGCCTTGAAGAAGCAGATAAAATTATGGAGGCAGTTAAACACAACGATGTGCCTTACACGGTAGTGCATAACTACCTTTGGACTGCTGGAATGCAATCGGCAATTGCACTACTGCCCGAAATCGGTAAAACCTATTATGGGCGGAGTACTGGGATGGGATTAAGATCCACCGATTTTACAGCTAACCATCCGAACCCAGCGTTTGCATGGCGCGCAAGTAAGGCAACAGGGGGTGGATGTATAAGTGATACGAGTTATCATGAAATTTATTCTGTCTGTACCTTAGTGCAATCCCCTGTCCGTTATGTTGAGGCACGTGTGCGGACGATGGTTTTGGATATTGATGTTGATGATTTTGCCATGCTACTCTGTGAACATGAAAACGGTGCTGTCACAACGGTTTCAGGTGCATGGAGTGTTCCTGCAAATGATTTCGGTTGGTGTGAAGTGCATGCTGAAAACGGTTCGCTGCGTGTTAAGCATCGCTATAATGTTCGCGAGGCACTTCACCGTTTTACCAGAGCAGAAGGTTGGAAACAATTAGAACTTCCCGACCTTGATGACGAAGGTCTTAAAGATGCCAGTGGACACGCTGGTTATTTCGCGGCTACCTTTAATGCGCTTGCTGAGGGAAAAGCATTACCTATCAGTGCTGAGAAAGCATACCACAATCTTGCGATAATTGATGCTGCACGGAGGGCAACAACAGAACGGCGCGCAATTGAGATTCCTTGACCTAAATAGTGTTGAAATTCTAACCAAGGTACAGGTAAAATTTAATCTGAAGTTTTACACAGAATTTTCTGTAAGGAAACTGAGTAATGATCAACACCGAGCAGTGATTGCAGCTGACCAGGATGCCAAAACTGATGTCAGCAAATTTCTATGGATTCTTGCTGGTTTTGTTGGAAACATAGTAGGAATAATCATCTAAGATGCGTAAAGAGTCCTTGAAAAGAGAACGAGAAAATGAATGTTGACCGACATCAGATACGAATTACTGCTGAACAAGATGCACAAAACGATGCCAACAAATTACTCTGGTTCGTTGCAGGTTTAGCATTAACCGTAATAGGACTTCTTATCGCGTACGTTTATGAAGCTTCTCCACCTGCTATCCGGTTACTTGAAAAATCGGAAGAAGAGTTACTGCTTTACACAGAGGCTTATAAATCCAAAACTCGTCAGGTTCAGGTTAGTTGCGCTCTTATCGGTTTTATTATAAGTGCCCTTTTAATTATTATTTTCGTCGTCACCCTTTTCAGTTTTTTCTTTTCCACACAACAAGAGTTAATGAGAGGGGTCCAACGGAGCATGCAATGGTAGCCCACAAGTTGATTTTTTAAAGAAACATAACCGAATCACTACTAACATAACGAAATCACCATAGTTTGAATAAAAAATGTATACCTATCTTAAAACCAAACAAATTTGCAATCATCAATGCTAAATATCTAACAAGGAGAAAAAAATGAGAATCAACCCAATGTTTCATATCTTAACCTTTTTCATACTAATATTAATATGTGTCTTACCCTTTGCTACCTATGCCCAACAAAGCTCAGCATCCGCATCAACACGGGCTGGGGCTGCTGACTTATGGATTGAAGAAAATTTAGGCATTGATGATGTTGATGCACAGAGTGCAGCGATGTTGATCGCTGCAGAATTCCGAAAACTCGGTTTTTTAATTAACCATCCTGTTTTTGAAGCACCTAAACAGGGAAACGTGTATCGCATTAACTTTCGGCGTTTAGGTGGAAAAATTTTAGTTCATCTGAGTCAGGAGAACCCACTCGGGACAGTTATAGTTGAAAAGCAACTTTGGATTGACAACATTGAAGAGATGATTCAGGCAGCTCCCAGATTAGTAGATGCGCTGGTCAACAACAAACCAATCGCTTCTACTGTTGATATGGAGACTGTTACAGGACAAGAAGCATCTGAACTCAAAAAAATGACGGGTGAATCCCTTTGGAACATCGGAATATTTGGCGCTGCCATACCTGGAGCAGATGTGGTTGCTGAACCCGGTTGGGAATTTGGGTGGTCCTATGAGACACCGAAGTATGCAGTAGGCACAGAGTTTCGCGGTAGTGGAAATGACGATTTTATGTTTGTCTCTTGGTCTATTGGTGGACGTTACTTTTTTAATAATAAGAACATTTCACCCTATGTAGGCGGAGGGTTTTCCATATTCGGAGGTAGTTATACAACTATAACCGAAAGAAGAGAAAAGATTTGGCCTGATGAAGAATACTATTACTATGATGAGCATAATACCGAAGGTGATAGTGGCTTAGGTGCTTATGTTGTCGGTGGAATCTCAATGCTCCGTCTCACGAAGAGCCGTCTGAAACTTGAATTGCGAGTGGATAGACCTTTCTTTTCATTACCAGATCAGGATATAATGCCTATTACAATCGGAATCTTTTTCTCTCAGCATTATGTTCCAGGAAGATCAGGATGTTGGCTGTTTTGATTTAGAAACTATTTGAACAGCGTTTGTAATTTACCCCGTTTCTAACACGGTAGTGAGGAGTGATCACATGGTTAGTCGACAAGAGATTCAAGCGACGTGTGATGACATCGTGCGCGAATTCGCACCGCTCCAAGTTTTCCTCTTTGGTTCCTATGCTTACGGCACACCTACGGAAGACTCTGATGTCGATCTGCTTGTTGTAATGCCTATTCCGAAATCGGAGTTTCGCAACAAAGCTGTGGAGATACGGCAGCGAATTCCATATCGTTTTAGCATGGATCTTTTGGTGCGATCACCGGAAGAGATCGCTTATCGTGTGTCGTATAACGATTGGTTTCTTCGCGAGATCACTGAAAAAGGCGAGCTGCTTCACGGTTCCAATGCAAACTACAATATAGAAAACCCTAAAAACACGTCGAACCTTGTCAAAGAAGAGAAGAGATATATGAATCCGTTAACGTTGGAATGGATACAGAAAGCAGAAAACGATTATGCCGCTGTCCAACAACTCTTACTTGCATCAAATCCGCTGCATGATATTATCTGTTTCCATGTTCAACAGTGTATTGAAAAGTATCTAAAAGCGTGGCTGCAAGAGGCAAACATCCCTTTTTCAAAAACGCATGACCTGCCAGAATTACTGGAGCTGATTGTGCCGACTGTATCTATTTGGCAAACTTGGGAACCGGACTTTAAAATAATATCCACTTATGCAGTAGATTCGCGTTATCCTGGTGATACTGCGACAGCTGAAAATACGCAACATGCAATGGGCATCTGTGATGAAGTGCGTCAAGCCATCCGCACACAATTGGAACTAAAATAAAACCGTCGCGGTTTACCCTGTTTTTAACACGGTAGTTGAGGGGTGATTACATGGTTAGTCGACAAGAGATTCAAGCGACGTGTGATGACATCGTGCGCGAATTCGCACCGCTCCAAGTTTACCTCTTTGGTTCTTATGCTTACGGCACACCTACGGAGGATTCAGATGTAGACCTGCTTGTTGTAATGCCTATTCCGAAATCGGAGTTTCGCAACAAAGCTGTGGAAATACGGCAGCGAATTCCATATCGTTTTAGCATGGATCTTTTGGTGCGGTCACCGGAAGAGATCGCTTATCGTGTGTCGTATAACGATTGGTTTCTTCGCGAGATCACTGAAAAAGGCGAGCTGCTTCACGGTTCCAATGCAAACTACAATATAGAAAACTCTAAAAGCACGTCGAACCTTGTCAAAGAGAAAAAGGAATGTATGAACCCTTTGACGCTGGAATGGATAGAAAAAGCCGAAGAAGATTATAACGCGGCAAAATGGCTCCAGCAATCTCCGAACCCTGTTCATAACTCTATCTGTTTCCATGCCCAGCAATGTATAGAGAAGCATCTAAAGGCGTGGCTGCAAGAGGCAAATATTCCTGTGCCGAGGACACACAACCTTGAAGAATTGCTGGCGTTGATTGTACCTACTCTGCCTGCTTGGAACTTGTGGCAACCTGACTTTAAAATAATAACTGAGTATGCAGTAGATTCGCGTTATCCTGGTGATACAGCGACAGCTGAAAATACGCAACATGCAATGGGTATCTGTGATGAAGTGCGTCAAGCCGTTCGAACACATCTTAACCTGCCGAAGCAGGACGATTAAGGAGTATTAAATGAAAACAAATTCAATATTTCGAGTCTCAGTTTTTTGGATGGTATTGCTAACTTTTAGTATGCCTTTTACCGCTTTTGCCCAGCAAAGTTCAGTGGTGACACAAGCTGAAGCCGATGCAGCAGCCGATGCAAATAAAGATGTTAACAAACCGCTATGGTTTGGTACGGGTTGCCTGCTTTCGGGGCTTATATTTTTGCCTTTGCCCGGATGGTCAAGCTGTCTTTTACCGCCAGCAGGTCTAACGGGAACCTATTTCTATCGACCGGCTCCGCCAGCTATGCGTCTCATTGGAAGAACGCCAGAATATGTAGACGTTTACACATCAACCTACAAATCAAAGAGAGGCAGTATTCAAGCCAATTGGGCATCTGCAGGATGTCTCAGTGGTGGGGCCACAGTTGGGTTAATAGCTTTTGGAGTCGGAGTTGGACTCGGGTTGGAGGAAGCACTACAATCAGCAGAGTAGTAATTTCAGATGTTTGCTGTTTGTAAAAAAACTGATGTCAAAAAACATTGGACTCATAACACCGTTTCTATTTTTTTTAGCATTCTCGCTTCATGCAGCACCGTTAAAAACGCTTTCTTTAGATTTCACGCGTGAACTTACCGAGAACAACAAGACAGAACACATCGCGGGGACACTCCACTATGATGTAAACACTGCGCGAGTTGTCGTTGAAGTTACAAAACCTATTCAGCAAATAATGGTCGTAAAGGAGAATACGTTAGAGGTTTACTATCCTATAGAAAAACAAGCATTTCGTTTTATTGCTGAAGGACGCATTCCGCTTCCCTTCATTGAATCTATAATCCAATCCACACAAGCAGAATATGGATTAACCGCAATCGGGTATACCTTAGATAAACATGATATTATAGACAAAGTGCTTTATACCTACTGGAAACCACCTGAAAAATCTAAAGAGCAGCTCGGTACTGTCATCTTGGGGATGCGCGATGACAAACTCATCTCTGCCGAAGTTAAGGACCCTAAAGGACACATTATCGCAAGATCGCTATATCAGAAACATAGCAAAATCGGAATTCACTCTATTCCAATGACTGTTACATCCAGCACCTACGGTCCCAAATCTGAAGTGTTGCAACGTGAAAAAATTGTCTACAACAATCCACAAGTGAATACGGAACCGCAAAACCCGATACTCAATTTCACTATACCTGAATCCGTAAAGATTAAGGAGATCAAATGGTAAATAGTTTTATTTGTCGCTCGTTTGTGCCTTTATGTGCTGTCTATCTATTTATGATAATGTTCACTGCATCTTCCTACGCAGGAGAAGCAACCGACCTTTCCTTTATCCTAAAAGTCAATCCCATTACAAAAGAGATCCCGCAAAAAGTTAGTCACTTTAAGTTTCAGGAAACCTCGGAGTTAAAACTCGCTGCGACAGGGCTAATTCGGTTGTATCAAAAATTCATTTCAAGTCAAGACGGCCCCTCGTGTAACTTCACCCCGACCTGTTCCCATTTCGGCATGGCATGCATCCAGGAATACGGTGTGTTGCGTGGTATCCTCCTCACTGCTGACAGACTAATCCGATGCAACGGTTTGCAATCAACGCACTACCATAAAGACCTAAAAACTGGGAAAAATATAGATCCAATTTCAGATTATGACCACTAAACGGATATTGGGATTCCTGCTTATAGCCCTCTTTAATATTACGTTATTGTCCATTGCAGATATCGACTATTACAGTGCTGAAAACACGCTCAAATTTGCCGATTACCTATATCAACAAGGGGATTACCTTCGCGCTGTGGGTGAATATCAACGCTATCTGTTTTATAAACCGCAGGACAGTGAAGTAATTCGTTATCGGATTGCCCTTTGCTACCGTTTAGGTGGTAAAACTGAACAGGCTATCCAGATATTTGAGACATTTCTACAGGAATCTCCAAATAGCGAATTGGCGAGCAGCACATATTATCAAATTGGTGTTTCCTACTTTCTAATGGAGAAATATGGGAAATCGGTAAATTACCTTGACAAATTCTTACCACAAATTACAGATGTTCGATACCGCGCTGAATCGCAACAACTGATTGGACTTTCCTATCTGAAACAAAAACGGTGGTTTGAGGCAGAAAGGATATTCAATGCACTACAGGGATCAGACGTATTGGAGGTACGGGAAAAAGCAGTAATACATAGCAAATATGCTGCACAAGGCGCAAAACTACCTACCCGTAGTCCCTTATTGGCTGGATTTCTCTCTACAATTGTGCCGGGGGCAGGGCGGGCCTATACCGGCCGTTTTGGTGATGCGTTGAATTCTCTTCTCACCGTAGGTTTAACAGGATGGCAGGCTTATGATGGCTTCCGTAGAGATGGGTTTTCATCGGTCAAAGGGTGGACGCTCGGCACACTCAGCAGCATTTTTTATGTCGGTAATATCTACGGTTCCGTGATTTCAGCCCGCGTCTTCAATCGGCATGTGGCAGATGAATTTTTGGCGACTTTATCCATTGAATTACCGTTTTGACCCAGATATCAGATAGTAGATTTTACAATTATTTAGACATTTCGCCCGGTACAGTCAGGAAATACCTACCGAAGGTGGGAGTTTTTTCGCAGTTACCGGCGAAATGTCTTTTATTTTGGACTTACGCATTTTCTCTTGAAGTCCTCTTGATAAGGGGGATTTAGGGGGCGGCTCCCCATAGCGATAGCATCCGAGGAGATAAATCGCTGAAATAGCACCATTTAACCCCCTAACCCCCTTATATGAAGATTAAGTTATTAATTCGGTAATATTTATTTTCCTAATCCTGGTGAATCAACGCCAAATGCGCTTTTTGGCATTTGTCCAAATCAACGCTGAATACGCGTGTGGTATTCAGCGGGTGCGGTTTCCAAACCGCACTAATGTTTAGTCAAGTGCTAATTGATGGGTCTTGAAAGTAGTCGGGAATCGGAGTTCCCTCCTACAAGAAGATACATTTCAGTAGGAGCGATCTCCGAATCGCGACTAAACTTAGGAGCAGTCGGGAATCGGAGTTCCCTCCTACAATTTAGGAATGTAGCGTTAATTCTAATCTCTACTATAATCTTCATCTAAACGCGCTTGTCCCTACCAGGGGTGTGAACCGCTAAGTTGACGCATAAAGATTTCAATGCGCTCTACCCAACAGACTGTACTCAATCTAATTATCAAACTCACGTTAATTACACTATATTTTACCCTAATTTCTTTTTTTCAAATTTATATTTGACTTTCTTTAGAATTTGGTGTATAATGCTAATAACTACTACAACATGAACTTTCACGAAGGGGCCCCTTCTCAATGTTATTTAGAGAGTTTATGGTGTAGTAGCCAGGGTGCCCTATTTTATTATTAAACCGGTGGAAGGTCTACCGAACAAGATTAGGGAACCCGATCAACTCTACGATATGTTATCAAAAACATATCAACTAAATAGGAGAATGAAATGAAAAGTTTAAAATCGATCGGCATCGCCGTGGCGATGTTACTTTCCTTGTCTTTGTTCGGAATGGTCAAGAGTAGTCAGGGCTTTGAAATCACGTCGATGTCTGCTCAGAACGGAGCCTCTGGCTGCTACGTATCTTTGACAGCAGATGAAGATATCGATTTCATTTACTGGTATCTCAAACAAGAGAATGATTATGAAAAGGTCCACACCAGTACACATGGTCCTGGGACAAGAAGTGTTTATGAAAACATTGGTTATCTCTTCGGCAGTCCGTTCGGGAAGAGCTATACGATAATGGCCATAGCTATGCGTAGGGTATTCAATCCGCTGTCGAAAGTGCCTGTCGAAATCTCTGTGAGTGATACCTACGATCTGACCGTCTATAGCAATCCCGTTACGAAAACAAAGACGGGAAGCTGGACCATGGCGCAAATGTCCGCATCAATAGATGTCGGCTGGAACGGCACCACCGCAGAAGTCACCGGATCAGCAAGCATTACAAGCCACGATGATAAGCAAATCGTATATGGGTTTAATCTATTTTATAATGTTGTCCGCTTAAGCCCCAACGGCAACTGGGCAGCTTTACTATGGAACCAGCCGCCGGGACTTTTCGACGGTGGAATACTTCAGGCAAAAAAAGGATCGCCTGATAGTGGGACTTACACGCCTGACTCCGACTCCTATGATGGGAGATGGCTGGCAGTAGGTAATTATAAAGTTCAAGGGTGGATCACGGTCACCGCACAAGGCCCAGATGATGATGTGAATATAGATGAACTCACTGTTCCTGACTCCGAGGATATCTCTATTTCTAAGGAATAACTTTTTGCGATTCTATTGTCTGCGAGCTCTTATGAGAGCCCGCAGACTCTACACGAAAGGAGGCATGCCATGAAAATGAAACGTTGCCCAACACTTTTGCATCTGTTCGGCTGTCTTGCTATTTTCTTGCTTTGTCCGTTGAATAGCGATGCCAAAATAGTGTTCACTGCGAAAATGAAACACGCCGGAGGGACGCTCTATCATATTTATGCGATGGATGATGATGGCAGCAATTTACGCAGAATTACGCCCCCCCATCGTTATGATCAGGATCCGCGATGGTTTCCTGATGGGAAACGGATCGTGTTCGAAAGAGACTGGGGGGAAGGCAGATGGAACACAGGGCCCACAATGCGTCGCGAGTTCTTCATCATAGATGAAACAGGCCGCAATGAACGCAGCTTTATGGTGGACCCCCATCGAACAGGCACAAGCCCCGCCCCCTCTCCAGATGGTAGGTACATCGCATTTGACAGTCTCCGGACGGGCGAGTTAGATATCTACGTCTACGACTTAGCACGCGACAAACTCACCGCGCTGACAAATAACAAAGTAGAAGGCGGGTATACCCAAGCTCCGAGTTGGTCTCCTGACGGTAGCCAGATTGTTTATCACAATGGAGAGGCTATCTGGGTCATGAATGCCGATGGTGGCAGAAAAGAACAGATCGTCCCTGCCCCTGCTGTCTTTACTCCCCGTGGTTATCAGTGTTGGTCCCCCTCCGGTAGATACATTATGTATTATGAGGTAAATTTAGAGCCCTTAGCGAGCCGCCTTATTGTTCATAAGGTGTCCACGGGCGCGCGCGATGTCCACAATTTACGCGTACCGGAGGGAAAATATGGTCAAGTGGGCGGTTTAGCGTGGATGGGTGATGATAACACAGTGCTGCTTTCATATAAAGGAGCGGGGGGTGCCCGGAATATCTATCGGTATGATCTG
>JAJDWA010000041.1 GCA_022825825.1 Candidatus Poribacteria bacterium | reverse complement strand
TTGAAGTTCTTTATGTTTGAGTGAAGGTTTCTTCTTCAGACAGGTATAAGCGATCAAGGCAGCAACTGTGTTCACTTGAAAGTTAACACAACTTCTATGGCGTGTGTGTTGTCCCTCTGTCTGACTTTTGAGTTCTTTATTTACCGACTCAATGAGCATCCGTTTTTTAGAAGGGCTGCGTCAGTATCAGAATAGGTTCAGGTTTCATATTCGGACGCACCTTGTCCATGAGTGTCCCACCGTCTTCTTGGAGTCTCTTCCGCAGATTTTTGTTGATATATCCTTTATCGGCAAATAGTTTGCTAAAGAGTCCTTGACACAACTGTGGCACGGGTTGCCTGTCATCTACGTTTCCCGCTGTCACCAGAGCAGCCAGAAGTTCACCTTGGTCGTTGATGACAAGATGCAGTTTGCACGCTTTTGCCGGAGAAATAAATGAATTCTAAAAAAACACAAACTATGCTAATTCAGGGACGATGCTACATAGCTCCGCGATTTCATCAATAACGGGGCCTTGCCAATTTTCTACATCCGATCTATGTGGGTCATAGACATCGGTTAAATCAGCGCGCTTCAAAATGGGGAACATACCAACCGCATCAGCACCAGTCAATTCTTCGCTACTCCCATCACCTACATAGACGCATTTCTCTGGTTTGACGTTTAATCTTTCGCACGCTATCTCGTAGATGCGGCATGAGGGTTTTTTGACCCGTTCTTTACAAGAAAAAACAGGGTTTTCAATGTATTGTGCTAATGGGGATTGTGGAAAAAGCTGCGGAACAGTGGAGTTGCAATTAGTGATAAGTCCGAGAAGGTAACTGCTGCGCTTAAGGCGATCTAATCCTTCTAAAACCTCTGGTTTAGGGACAAGGGAATTCCTTGTAAATTCGTAATTCAGTGCAAAGATCTTCTCAATTTGCGTTTTATCCACTTTTACATTTAAGCGACGACATATCTCTACAATGTTCTCTTCAGCAGAAAGACTCCCTAAAGATCTATCTTTGATAGTTTCTGCCTTTATATGCCAGAATTTTTGGTATGGCACACCAAGGATTTTCGCCATCTGCTCTTGGGTCTTGTCATACGCTTGGCGACTAAAATTTCCTACTAACGTACCGTACAGGTCAAATATAATGGCTTTGTAGGTCATTTTTAAGCACCCTTGTTTTCATACGCAGCAATGTCCGTTTCATACTGCAGAGTCCAACCGATCTCATCAAGTCCGTTTAGCAGACAGTACTTCTCAAAATCGCCAATCTCATAAGTGTGTGCAGTACCATCAGGGCAGATAACCGATTGTTCTTCTAAATCTACCATCAACCGATACCCTTCAGTATCTTGTGCTTCTTGACTAAGCGATGCGATAACGTCCGCAGGTAAGGCGATAGGCAAGATACCGTTCTTATAACAATTGTTTCGGAAGATGTCGGCAAATGATGGTGCAAGAATCGCTTTAAAACCGTACTGCTGCAATGCCCACGGCGCATGTTCACGGGAGCTGCCACAGCCGAAGTTTGCACCTGCAATTAGGATACTCGCGCCTGTGTAGCGCGGATGGTTCAGCACAAATTCTGGGTTCGGATCGCCATTTTCAAGGTAACGCCAATCGTAAAATAAAAATTCACCGAAGCCTGTCCGCTCAATCCGTTTCAGGAATTGTTTTGGGATAATCTGGTCGGTATCAACATTAATTCGGTCAAGTGGGACAACAAGTCCAACGTGTTCTTTGAATGCTTCCATTTTTTGTCTTCTCCTTCTGGAATTTTCAGATAAATTTGGTATCCGCGAGATACACTAATCCCTCCAATCTGACGCTTTTTTTTGAAGTTCAAGGGCTGTAAACTGGGCACGATACGCTTTTAATCTGCTAATCCATTCCAAGTTTGGTTTTTTCTTCTGTTTTGAACCTTTTTTCTTCGTAGAGAATCAATGAAATGAATAACTTCTTCCTGGAGTTCCGGAGGAAGCTCCCTGATTTTTTCAATGATAGTAGATTCCACTGTTACCTCCATATTTTCCGTGGTAGAGTGGACGCTGGTATCTTTTGTAAACCCTTGACCTACCCAAACGTCCGGATGTCTACAAAATGACCTGTTACTGCAGTCGCAGCAGCCATCTGTGGACTAACAAGGTGCGTCCGTCCACCTTTGCCCTGTCTGCCTTCAAAATTCCGATTTGATGTGCTGGCACATCGTTGGCCCGGCATCAAAATATCGGGGTTCATGCCGAGACACATACTACAGCCAGCCTCACGCCATTCAAAACCTGCAGCACGAAAAACCTCATGAAGCCCTTCCGCTTCTGCTTGCCGTTTGACCGCTTGTGAACCAGGAACAACCATCGCATTGACGGTATCTGCTACTTTCCTGCCCTTCACAACCTCTGCTGCAGCGCGTAAATCACTGATACGGGAGTTCGTGCAACTACCGATGAATACCCTGTCCACAGCAACATCTGTCATCGGTGTACCGGGTTCAAGGGCCATATATTCCAACGCATGTTCTGCAGCGCGTTTTTCGTTGGTTGTGTTCATGTCCGCTGGATTTGGCACGCGGCCTGTTACATCAGTAACCATACCAGGATTTGTACCCCATGTCACTTGCGGTGCTATATCCGCTGCGTCAAGTGTTAGCGTGCGATCATAAGTTGCTCCCTCGTCTGTCGGAAGTTGCTTCCAACGTTCAACTGCTGTATCAAACGCCTCACCTTTCGGAGCAAAACGTTTGCCTGCAATGTATTCGTAGGTCGTATCATCAGGTGCGATCATGCCTGCACGCGCACCTGCCTCAATGGACATATTACAAACAGTCATCCGTTCTTCAATGCTAAGGGATCGTATCGTAGAACCTGTATACTCAACCACAGCACCGTTCCCTCCGTCTATGCCGATATGTCCGATAATAGAGAGGATAATATCTTTCGCAGTTACGCCGTAAGGCAGTGTGCCATCAACCCGTATCTCAAAGGTTTCCGACTTGTGCTGCAAGAGGCACTGCGTGGCAAGCACATGCTCAATCTCACTTGTGCCGATACCGAATGCAAGCGCACCGAGCGCACCGTGCGTTGAGGTATGGCTATCCCCGCACACAATCGTCTTTCCGGGTTGTGTGATACCCAATTCAGGTCCGATGACATGCACAATGCCCTGCTCAGGACTGTTGATGTCGTAGAGTGGAATATCAAACTCAGCACAGTTTTGCGCAAGCGTTTCCATCTGTTTCGCTGCAATCTGATCTTTGATAGGCAGGCTTCTATCTGTTGTCGGTACGTTGTGGTCCATCGTAGCGAACGTCAGTTCGGGACGGCGCACCTTTCGGTTGTTGAGCCGCAGCCCTTCAAATGCTTGCGGGGACGTTACTTCGTGAACAAGGTGTGTGTCAATATAAAGAATCGGCACCTCATCTGCGGATGCCCGCACGAGATGCGCGTCCCATATCTTTTCATACATCGTTTTTTTCATATTTTTCTTTTACCTCTGTTGTTTAACTTATAAGATTTAGCAAGTTCTGATTTTTCTCAGTTCGCTCATTCGATGACTCGTTCCCTACGTGGATAGATCTCCGCTGAAACAGGTATTAGAGTTCTGGTCAATTCTCGCGGAGTTTCAGGTTCTTTTTCTACCAACTTATACTCCGAATTTTGTATCAAATATGGATATTCTGTCCAACGCACGTGTTCTAATTGCTGTTCCTCACACTTTTCAATTACAAGCTTAGTTACCTGTCGGGCGTAAATAAAACATTGAGAGTATCCATAGAAGATACGAGGATACGCACCGGTAACATACATGTACCTTTTTTCTTTTTCTTTTCTTCTATTTGCATAGTATATCAGATCGCTTGCTGTGCCTATACAGCGTGTGTAGAGTACACCAACAATTTGTTCAACTGAGTTTTGCGACATACGTCCAGGTAAAATTGCAACTAATTTGTCTTCCTTTGACAAAGCCGGACCTTCAGTTCCTTCCCAAGTAAGAAGCCATGCGTTCATACCATACCTCCTAACAATTCAGTTCAGTAGTTTCTTTTGGATATAAAATTGTCATATCTTTCCTATAGATACTTTGTGAGAATGGCATTTTTTTGCTCAGTAGCATTATCAATTATGGCTTGTGCTTCGGTGATTTTTGCTTCTAATTGCTCAACTTCTGCCGCTAACTGCTGTTGAATATCAAGCGGAGGAACGGGGATTTGCAATGTTCTTACCTTTGGAACAGTTAATTGGGGGATAACTGAACCACTATCTGTAAAATCAAGTCTACCGATAATGTGCTTTAGATAAAAAATATCAGTTAAATCTTCATTCGGAGTTAAAACGATTAACCTCACAATAGGATAAAACTTTTCATTTCTTACTTCTGTATATCCAAGGGTTCCCCTCGCTGATATTGTAATACTTGGCTTTTCTATTTTAGCGATATCGGTCCATCCATATAAACCTTTATCTTCAACAGCATTAGCATAAATTGGGATATTATATTCATCAGTTTTGACTTGTGAAAAATTATCTTTCGGAACATCCCCGCCAGCTACAAGTTTTTCCGCGATATCTTCTAATCTTTTCATTTCATAATCAGCATTTTCAACTGCCTGCATATTTTCCTCAATTTCTTGGTTAGCTGCGGTAATGGTTTGGCGTGCTTGGTCAGTTTCCTGATCCACTGATTCACATTCATCAACAATCTGCTGTTGAATTTGGGAAGGTGGTAGCGGAATTTTTATCTCTTTAAGATTGGTTGAATTTAGTCCGCCTTGGGCAGAACCTGTAATGTTCTGCTTTAGCAAATTTTGGCCGTATTCAGAAAAAAGAAAATTAAAAATATAGGTTTGTTTTAATTGTGACTCACACCGCAAAAGAAAAACATGTTCATTCACCATTGCATTTTGATTGTTCAGTTCCTCCCTTAAAAGTGCAATTTTTCCGGTTAAAGCCCCATCTTTGCAAAGCAAAATATCATTTTCTTGTAATATACCTCTTGTGCTGCCGTGGTAAAAATCCAACGGAACATATTTAGGTGTGCCTAAGTCAACCCTTCCGGTTGTTGGATGTATATGTTCACCTCCCAAACTCCATGCTCCGCTTGTTATATTTTCAACGCCGCCTTTAGGCCTATTCCCAGTTTCAATTGTTTCTATCTCATCCCCTAACTTCACTAACGGATACTGTGTTTCTATTTGAATATTCTGTGTCGGGGTTAAGTTAATGATTTTATCAAAATCTACGCGGCTAAAATCCAACATATCGGTAAGTTTTGCATAGTGGCAATATTCGGGCAGTGGGTCGGTGATTTCACCTATAAAGTTTCGTTTGATTGCTGTATTTATTTTTACGATGCTGTCTGGATTCTTGGGGTCAAATAGAGGTGTGATAATATCGTTTACCGTTTCACCTCCCTCGTATTTAATGCCCTCACTACCTTTGCGTCCACTCCACTCGTAGCCTAAAAATTGCTTTCGTTCTTTGTTGTTATCCGGTGCGTTGACAATTAGCACATCGTTTTCTTGATCGTATGCCAAAATGAAGTAATACAGTTTTTCTTTTTGTATCTTGTGTAGGTACGCAATAAGCCGTTGTTCCAATTCTTTGGATTGCTCTTTCCCGTTTTTTTCTTTGAACTTCTTAGATTTTTTCAGGTTTTTAATCTCCGTACTCTTATTAAAGGCTTCTTCGTATTGATGGAAAATATCGCCCTGCAATAATTCACTAAGTCTGTCACGGTTGGTCGGAGTAAAGAGCTTAATGTATTCTTCATGAGGAACTTTGATATGGTTACAATAGGCTTTTATCAAGTGGTGATCTTGATAATATTGTTCACTCTCATCATCACCTGCAAAAAAGACTTCCACTCGATTGCGGTAATGGTCAGCGGCTTCTGGTTTTCGCTCTTTTCGTCTTAAAAAAAGCACAACCGTATTGGTTCCGGTCTTGCCAAAGGTACCACTTCCAAGTTTGGCAATACTAACTATATCAAAATATTGTAACAGAATCTCACGCGTGCAGTTGTGAACTGCTTCTGTATTGGACAAGATGCTGGAAGGAACAATTACACCAACCAGACCTTCGGGTGCCATTAAGTGATGAATCCGTTCTAAAAAGAAACATTCAATGTTATCGGTCTTGCTATTTTCACCTGTAGATTCAATGAGTTTATATTCATTTTTGTCTGCATCGCTCAAGGTTTGTAAAAAACCTTCCACAGCAAAGGGCGGATTTGCTACCAAGACATCAAAACTTTCTGGTGGAACTTTAGGGTGAGAAGCGAGGGCATCTGCATCCAATATCTTAATCTGTTCTTGACCGTGCATATATGCTGCCACTTTTGCCACTTTTGCCAAACGATCTTCCTTTTCAACTCCGGTGATTTCGCTGTAGTAGTCGCTTAAAGTTTTGTTTTGATTTTCAACCAACGGCTTTATTTGGTAAGCATATTCATTCAAAAAATGCCCAGAGCCGCAGGCGTAATCAATTGCTTTAATCGGTTCAGGATTCTCTCTAATTTTTTGAGCAAGTGGCAAGGAGGAAACAATAAATTTACAGATAGGCAGCGGCGTGAAAAACTGTCCTTCGGACTGCTTGATGCTGTTATCGAGGAAGTACTCAAACATATCCCCTAAAAACTGGTTATGGTTATCTGTTTTGAGTTGTAACCCTTGCCACATTTGCACGACTTCTGACAAAACGGCAGTGTTTCTGTCAAATAGATCTCTGTTGTGTGTGTCCAGGAAGGAAAACGCTGAGTTGGAGAAAAATTTAAGTTCCATAAAATATTCGTGAATTTGTTTCTTAGTATCGTTGGGGTCATTTCTGACAGTCCAAAATGCCTTGTCAATTTTTTCACGACTGATGTAACTGATTTCCTCATTCAGAAATTTACGCATGCCTCTTTGATAAAGACTTTGTAGTCTATCAACGAAATCAAAATAGTTATCGGAAGCGGGACCGTTCCAGAAAAATTGCAGATTGTCTCTGTTTTCTTCTTCGTCAACCAGTTTACATAGAAACAGATTGACCAACACCTCAAAAGCGTTTTCGCGCCGTGCAATGTTATGCTTTCTTAAAATTCTTCGGAATCGATTGTATTTTCCTTTTTTATCGTCAGCATCAATGGGTTTGGTATCTTCTGCAAGGGTATAGTTGTTTTTGCCAATATAGTAAGGTTGAATACTTTCTTCAAAAATACCGACTTCTGTGGATTCCAATTTGTAGGTATCACGCCAAGCAGCAAAGCGCTGTTCAACTCTGTTTGCATTTTTAAAGGAGGAAAGTTTTGAATCTTCTGCTATAATTTGCTTATTGTCAAAATGTGGAATCAGTTTGTACTCAAAATCTAACTCATTTTCATCTAACTCATTTTTAAAGTAACTGGAAGCGTAAAGACATAGATATTGGGTTTGAGTATCTTGATGGGCATAACTAAACAACTGTCCACCATCCTGACGGGTATCGTCCCACGCCTTTTCAAATTCCTCGCCTGCCGTTTTACACTCAATAATCAATAAGGATTTATTTTGTTGGTCTTTAACCAATATATCGGCGCGTCCACCGCTTGCACTGTGTCCAATTCTCCATGTCGGTTCAAGTTCTAAATGTTCGGGTTTATAGCCTTTTTTCATTAACCGATGCACACACTCAAACACAACAAAATTCTCGTTCTGTGAGAGATTGCATATATCCTCTCGATGGACTTTTAATTTATCGGGATAAATTAGTTTCTGTTTGCCAAAGTCAACTTTCAAATCGACTTGACCATCTGATTTTTGGAAAATGTTGCCTTCTTCTGTGAAGCCAAGCGTTTGGAGTAGGTCTTTAAAGTTGTTTTTCGTTATCATAGGGATGTTTCCGTTTCGGTGCGGTTAGGAAACCGCATCTACCGTACCTGGGGACGAAACCTCATCAAAAAAGGGAACTGAATACCTTTGATAAGATTATTCAAAGGGTTGCAATGTGCCATTAGTTACTATCAGGACCTTCGGTTCATAGACAGCATCTCCATCGGCATTAAAAGAGAATTTGCCCAAAACTGTGTCAAAATCTTTGATATTCGCGAGCGCGTCTCGGATTGCAGTTGAATCGGTTGAGTGCGCATTCTTAATTGCCTCTGCTAAAATATAGACGGTGGCGTACGATGCTGTGGCGAAGGCATTCGGCTCCATGCCGAAAGTGGCGGTATAATTCTGAACGAAGGCTCGGTTTCCGGGTGTCTCATCTGTGGGAAGCCAACCGATAAAGGTAATTGCACCTTCGGCGGCAGCACCTGCAGCTTGTACCTCAACATCCGTTAATGAGCTCACAATAAAAGGAACGGATATACCGAGTTCGTGTGCTTGAATCAGTATGCCCGGCTTTTCTGGCGGCAACGCAGAGACAAAGATTGCATCGGGATTCAACGCCTTTATCCGAGTTAATTGTGCGGAGAAGTCTGTGTCGCCACTCTGGAAGGTCTCCGTGGTGAGCACCTCAATATCGTTTGCTGTAAAAGTTTCCTGCAATGCCGTGTCTCTATCTGTGGAGAAGACATCGGTCTCGTCATATAACGTAGCAACCCGTTGATAGCCGAGTTTCGCATGTGTTGCCGTGATACCTCTGGCAATCACAACATCTGTCGTCAGCGCGATGCGAAAAACAAAATCACTGATTGCACCGAGACCACGTGCCCCCGATGTAGAACT
Organism: Candidatus Poribacteria bacterium; assembly: GCA_022825825.1. GTDB lineage: Bacteria > Poribacteria > WGA-4E > WGA-4E > WGA-3G > MSPOR6. Next base: position 35,633 of record JAJDWA010000041.1, on the reverse strand, counting down.
AATTGCGACGATCTGATTGTCTCGTGCGACCGGAAATGCCGCCTCTGTCGCGCTTGAGGACGCGGGCCCGATAATAACAGACACACCGTCTTCGTGAATCAGTTTATTGAAATCCTCAACTGCCCCCTCTGGGGTGCTGGTGTCGTCTTCAACAATAAACTTGAATTGGGTAGGACTGGGTTGGGCATTGTTAATTTCATCGAGAGCAAGGTCGTAGCCCTGTTTCATGAGTTGGCCTGCAGAAGCCAAGTGCCCTGTCAAAGGCAAAACGACTCCGATGGAAATCTCGTTACTCTTATCTTCTGTCGGGGGTTGGATGACTTCGGACACCCGCTCACAAGCAGATAATCCGACTATCAAGGTGGCAATTGCCACAATAAACGTGAATGTTTTCAATTCCCATATCTTTTTATAAATTATTTTTTTCATAGTTTTCTTTACCTCTGTCTTGCATGTTTTTAATTAAAAATAAAACGGAATTAATTATACACAATGTGCCTTGAGAATTCAACTAAAATAAAGAGTCTTCAGTCTGGTAGGCGTGGAGATTTGCTGATTGACGCTGTCGTGCCAAAATATTTACCCTTACAACTTTGTTAAAACACTTGACGACTTCCAAAGATATATGCTATACTTGTTTAGGTAATTTAAAAATGCTTATACCCAAGCAATTTGTACCGTATAGAAATTTTTGAGATAGTTTGAACAGATTAATCATTAATTTTGGAGGGAAAATGAAAAATTTGATAAGAATTGGCATAGCAGCACTTATTGCTGTCTGCTTGGTAATTGCCACAAGCGATGCCGCTATAAGTCCCGAGAATATCATGAGCAGATGGCTGTTTGGTGCTATAAATCCCGATAACATTATGGGCATGTGGCTCTTTAATGAAGGGGCGGGTGACACTGCCAAAGATTCTTCAGGTAACAAGAATGATGGTAAAATCAACGGTGGTACTAAATGGGTCGATGGAAAGTTTGGGAAGGCACTTGAATTCGACGGCACAGACGGTTGGGTTGAAGTACCGCATTCAAATTCTCTGGGATTTTCAAAAGGAACTTCTTTTTCGATCACGCTCCATTTTAAAGGCACTAAAGTTGGTGGTTCTCTCGTAGGCAAAAACTACGAAGACACAACACAGGCAAAACCTTGGTATCTTCTTTGGAACGGAGGAGCGGGTAATACAATATCTATCTATCTGCGTACTAATGATGATCAGAATTCAAGAATTGATGGAACGTCGAATATATCTGATGATGAATGGCATTTTATTGCTGCAATAGCAGATGCGGATGATAAGAAGATTTCCTTGTGGATAGATGGTAAAAAGGATGTTGAAGGTGCAATGAATACCAGCGATGGATACGGCACAAGTGAAGGTGTATTTCATATTGCACGGCACTTTGACCGATATACTGCTGGCATCATTGACGATGTTGGACTTTTCAATGTTGCGCTAAGCGAAGATGATATGAATACTATTATGGATAATGGTATTGAAGAAGCCGCCGCAGTTGAACCTGTGAATAAATTGACAACAACGTGGGCAAAAATTAAACGACAATAACTAAAATAAGGAGAAATTTATGTATCTATTTAAAAATATTGGAATTAACTGTGCAATTTTAATGGGAGTCCTGCTGCTGATAGCACAACCGGGATTCGCTGACTTTACATTTGATAATATCACTGCGATGTGGCTCTTTGACGAAGGGGAAGGTACTGTCGTAACTGACTCATCAAACCAAGATAATGAGGGACAAATTCACGGTGCTACGTGGGTAGATGGTAAATTCGGCCGAGCACTGCAATTTGATGGAACAGACGATTGGGTTGAAATTCCACACTCCGACAGTGTTGGGTTTGAAGCAGGAACTTCCTTTACACTTACGGTACATTTTAAAGGAACAAAGGTTGGCGGTTCGCTTGCCGGCAAAAACTATGAAGATAAATCGCAAGTTCTACCGTGGTATATGCTTTGGAACGGTGGCGGCGATAATAAGGTGACTTTCTTCCTACGAAATACTGATAGTGCAAGTTTTAGACCGCAAAGCACAACTGAAATTGGTGATGACAAGTGGCACTTCATTGCTGGCATAGCAAACGCTGACACAGGCAAGGCAAGTTTGTGGATAGATGGCAAAATGGAAGCTGAACTTGATTTTGATACTGGCAGTGGATACGGCACTGGTGAAGGCGTTTTTCATATAGGAAGGCACTTTGACCGATATACCGCTGGCATCATTGACGATGTTGCGCTCTTCAATGTCGCTTTAGATGAAGCTGATATGCAATCAATTATGGACGATGGTCTGATGACTCTCACGGCTGTTGAAGCTGCAGGTAAACTCACAACGACGTGGGGGACAATCAAACAGCGTTAAGAGTTGTAGCTCTGGTAATAGTGTAATCTAAAATATGTGTACACTCCCCGGTCGGAGCGGTATCCTAACCGCTCCGAAATACCTGCAAAGTATATTAGCAGGATTAAAGAACGGGTGAATTGTTCAATTACAAAAATCATGAACATCCTAATATAAAAAAAATGAAGTAAATATCATATTAAAGGAACAAATTAGTCATGAAACAGAGACTGACTTTCCTGGCATTGACAATTTTACTGTTGGCTGCATTCGGTTGTGGAACTTCAGAGGATCCTGATAGTGGAATTGAAGATGTCGAAATGCAAACAGGCACTCTGCAAGGAGAGGTAGAAGCAATTGAAGGCATCCCAATTCAAGTACGCTTACTGAAAGCGGGACAGCTCGTCGCACAAATAGAGACAGATGGTAGCTACGAACTTGGTGATCTTGAAACAGGGGATTACACGATTCAGATATCAGCCAAAGGTTTTGAAACAGTCCAAATAAACGTGACCGTTGTCATGGGGGAAACTGTTTCATTGGATAAGGTATCACTCGTGGCATTGGAAGAACCCGTATCGCATCTGCGCGGGGTTTTAACCGACTCGGAAACAGGTGAAATACTTTCTGATGTGCGTATCCAACTTACGGATAAGGCAGGTGAAGAATACGAAACGTTAACAACGAAAGATGGTGTTTTCACTTTTGAGAACCTTCCTGTTGATCAAACGTTTACTTTGACAGTCAACCACGCTGGTTTTGAAGATAAAAAAGTTGATGTAAAACCTATTCCTGCTAATGATACCTTTGAATTGGATGTAGAACTCACCGCAATACCTGAACCCGTGAAGTTAGACCCAGGTCAAGGACTAAGTATTGGCAGCCAAGCACCAGAATTTGAGTTGCCTGACGGTAATGGTAATGAACATGCACTTGCGGATTATATTGGCAACAAAAATGTAGTAATCGTGTTTTACCGTGGTGGTTGGTGACCGTTTTGTCGTGGGCAACTCGGCGAGTTGCAAGATAATTATGATAAAATCAAAGCTGCCGGTGCAGAACTCATTGCTATTAGTTCTGATAATGTAGCGGATACAAAACAGACGGTTCAAAAAGAAGGTCTTAAGTACCCTGTGCTTTCTGATAAAGACAGAGAGGTGATTACCGATTATAATGTGGTTGATCCAGCAAACAAGAGAATAGCACGATCATCAAGTTTTATCCTTAAGCAAGATGGAACAGTTGCATGGGTTACGCTTGATGAATGGGATTTGCGAGTACCAACTGCCAAAATTCTTACAGAATTAGGTAAGCTTTGACGTGAGTTCGAACTAAGAATTTGAGGAATTTATTAATTCATGAGACAGCTAAAGACACTCTTCACATTGGCACTACTGCTGTTGGTGGCATTTGGTTGTGGAACAACAGACAACCCTATTGGTGACGGAGATGAAATTGCTACTTTAACAGGTACACTGCAAGGGGAAGTGCGATCAATTGAAGGAGTAGCAATTCAGGTGCGTTTGTTAGAAAGCGGTCAACTTGTCGCGCATACTGAAGCACATGGCAGCTACGAACTTAACGATATTGAAGCAGGAGATTACACGCTCCACATCTCAGCCAATGGATACCAAGAAGCTGAGCTAAACGTGACTGTTGTTGCTGGCGAAACTGTTTCATTGGATAAAGTGACGCTTGTGGCGTTAGCACTGCCAGATGGCGTGGAACCGGGTGAAGGGTTGCGTATTGGCAGCCAAGCACCAAAATTTGAGTTGCCAGCTGGTAACGGAGAATTACATGCTCTTGCGGACTATATTGGAAATGGCAAAAAGGCCGTACTCGTCTTTTATCGAACAGGGGGCTGAGGACTCTGCACTTCGCAACTCGTGGAGTTGCAACAGAATTACGAAAAAATTCAGGCTGCAGGGTCAGAACTTTTTGCTATCAGTTCCGAAAACGTGGCTTTAACACAAAAGACGGTTGAAAACCACGGACTCACATATCCTGTACTCTCTGATAACAAAAAAGAGACGATTATCGCTTATAATGTGCTTGATCCGTATGACACCAGAATTGCACGTCCTGCAGCGTATATTATCACGCCAGATGGAAAGGTTGCTTGGAAATCGCTTGATTCTGCGGGAGCACGTGTGCCAACAGCAATTATACTGGCAGAATTAGGTAAACTTTGATGAAATCTCAAGATACAGTCATAGCAAACATTCTCGCGGATAGCGAAGAAGCAGCGCGCGAACGAAATATGCTCAACCGTCGCCAATTTCTAAACCGACTTGGGACTATTAGTGGCGTTGCGCTGAGTGCTCTCCCAGCTTTCGGGCAAATTGGTGGTGGGCGCGTGTTGACCCCTCCAACGGAAACAGCATCCCTTACGCCTGTTGTTGAAGTTATCGGTAAAAAGGTTTGGGAAGAAGATAGACTCAACGAAGACGCTGTCAGTGAGATGATTGATCAAGCGATGATAAAACTCACCGGCCACGATTCTGCTAAAGCGGCATGGCGAGACTTTGTGCTGCCAGACCATATTGTAGGCATAAAAATTAATCCGCTTGCCGGTCCAAAGTTAAGTACACATTCCGTAATCGTCAACAAAATTATTGAGGGATTATTTAGTGCTGGCGTTCTCAGGAAACAGATTATTATATGGGATCGGTTTGAGGCACACCTGCTCAATGCGGGCTATCCGATTAAGACTGATGATGGTGATGTGCGTACACTTGCATCTGATATGGATGACATCGGTTATGATGACGAAGTGTTTTATGAGACGGAGAAAGACAGCATTGCCAGGCGGGAAAACGAAAGCACACGTTCACGATATTCGAGAATTGTTACGGAACAGGTAGATGTGTTAATTAATGTCCCTGTTTTGAAACAACACGACATGGCGGGTGTAAGCGGGTGTTTAAAAAACATGGCTTTCGGTAGTGTTGATAACACACGCAGATTTCATGGGAGACCGCTTTACTGTAATCCTGCTATCGGAGAGATTTTTGATAACAAGGTGCTTAAAGAAAAAGTTGTTCTCAACATTGTTGATGGGTTAGTAGCATCGTATGATAAAGGTCCCACATATCACGCTGAAAGCACGTGGCAGTATGGAGGCTTATTTATTAGTACTGATCCGGTTATTCTCGATACACTTATTCTTCAAACTGTCAATCAGAAACGTGAAGAGTTGGGGTTGAATTCAATATCGAAATATGCTAACCATATCACATCAGCAAGAAGTCTTGGATTAGGCAATAATTCACTGGATCAGGTTAATTTGCAGAAAGTTGAGGTATAGTTTCGTGAAAGGCAAATGCATTTCTACACTTATATTATTTACCGTATTTCTAATCACAATTACGTTTTCAGGCTGCACGGTAACATTTACTCCTAATAACACCCTTCAGTTAAATATATCCAAACCGGCAGACAAAACGGTATCTCTCGTTGCGGAATTTGAATCGGGTGAAGAGAATAACATTGCTGGTGATGTGACACAAAAGGCTGGCAGTGTTTGTGCTGGCGGGGCATGCATCATCTATTAGCATAGCGGTCCGCGTATCTTTCCTATTTTCTCTTTGCAGAGATTTTTTTCCAATCCCACAGCAGAACTGTGCCATCGTGGCTGCCGCTTGCCAATATCTTTCCATCGTGTGAAAACACAAGCGTTTCTACTGATTCTGTATGTCCCGATAGCATTCTCAAACTATTACCTGTTGCTACATCCCATAACTTAATTGAAGTGCTCCAGAAATCCATTCCCGCCCCAACAAGAATAGTACCATCGGGTGAAAAAACCAATTCATTTTTAAATCCACCTAAATTCGCTGGGATTAAGATAGGCTCCTCTTCCGATTCTATGTCTAATTTCCATAATTGAATGCCTTCACTGCTTACTGTTGCAAGCGTGGAACTGTCGGGTGAGAATGCAAATGTACTTGCCCTCTTGATATTAGGCGGTGTGATGTCACGCTGTGTAGAAATATCCCAAACTTGTGGATTGCCTGAACGACCCGTGGCAGCAAGTTTTTTTCCATCAGGTGAAAATGCAAGTGCGTTGACCTGTCCAGTATGTCCTGTGAATAAAGCGGTTTCTTTACCATCTGCCACATTGTATAGCCATACGCCGACATCCGTTCCTACTGCCATGTGTGTGCCATCAGGTGAAAATCGCATAATATTTATACCGCCTTTTCCAAACCGTGCGATTGCCCCCTCAGGTAGGCCAACTTGTGTGTTGTCTTGGGCGAAAGTGGTTGGAAACATCGCAGCAACCAACATTAAAGTAATGAAAGATAGATATTTCATTTTCATAGGTTACTTCCCCATGTTTTTGCTATGTTGATGATTTTCTCCCAAAGCAGAATTATGCCATCCACAGCTTGGAAGTCATTGATTGAGTTTGTGATAAGAGAAAATCAGGCGGTGAACGGCAGTAATATGCGAAGAGAGCGTGAGGATACCGAGTGTCCAGAGCAAAACCATGCCGGTGCTTTGGATGACCGGAAATTTGTACCAGAGCACACCTTGAAGTAGTGTGCCAGTACCGAGTAGGAAGATACGTTCGGCGCGTTGCATGAGTCCGACCTTACAAGTAATTTGGAGTCCCTCTGCTCTTGCTCTCACATAGCTGACGAGTATTGAACCAAACCATGCTCCAAACGCTAAAATTATCCCCAGCAAACTCTCCAAACCGTAAAAATAGATGAGTGCGCCGAGAAAGAAAAAACCTTCTGAGTAACGATCAATAACAGAATCCAAGAGTGCCCCGGATGGTCGTAAATTTTTTTGCGCACGCGCAACGGCTCCGTCTATCATATCAAAACTCCCACCGAACAGAATAAGAATCCCACCTGTAATAAGGTGTCCCGTTGCGAAGTAAAAGGTCGCGATGAGATTCACGAAGAATCCGAAAAGCGTTACCATGTTCGCTGTAATGCCGAGTGCCACCATTTTATTCGCAATAGGAGACAGAATTATCTCAAGGTGGGGTTTTAATTTCGCTTCAAACATTGCAACGTCTCCTCAAGGATTCCCGCAGGTTTTTGCTCAATTCTGTGGCAAGAGTCGCCTCTGCTCGGATGTGTCTTCTGAATCTACAAACCAACAAGCCAATTAGATAATGATGCAACTTGATCAGCGTTTGTTAAGTTAGCTGTATTGCGAACGGATCAAGCACTTTCTCTTGTGTGTCACCTTCATAATTACTCAAAAAGTATTCAACAAGTCCTGCAGAAAATGCCTCCTTGTATTTATACCAACTATAGACGGGTTTGTCTCTATTTCCCTGAAAACTCACAATCTTTCGGGATAAAAAAGAGGCTATTGAGAATTGCGATTTGAAATCCTCAGTGAGTTCAGCATCAAGCGCAGCAATTTCATCGCGTAACTCAGAAGTTTGTGATTGAATTCCGTTCTTTTGATCAGTCATAAGCTCCTCTACTAATCACTGTCCGGTATTTCATCCCAATTGTGTTCCGGTGAATATCCCAATTCCTCTTCTGCTTGTTTCCAATCGAACCGTGAGTCTGTCCGTCCAGCAACAGCGTTATATGCGCCATAGTTTACGTTTTCTGTTTCAATCGCACGTTCCACACACTGTGCTACGTCCCTCGGATCAACATAGACAAACCACGGATTAGTTACAACCTCAGGTGCTGAAGGACCGGGATTAAGCCCGTCCCCAGCAATAACGCCCGGACGGACGTGAATTACTTGCAGACCATGTGCCTGATGATACGCCAAGCCTATCTGCTCACCGAGATGTTTAGCCAACGCATAATAAAGATCACCGCCGCCAAATTGAAATGGAGCATCTACCTGATATGGCAACTTTGTCCCGGGAGCAGGAGGACATGCAGAAATACTGGAAATGTTAACCAATTTTTGCACACCCTGTCGCACACAAGCTTCGGCAACATTCCATGTGCCTTTTACCATTACATCAGCAAATAAGGAGTGAGGTTTACCGTGACGTTCTCGCACCAATGCAACGAGGTGAACAACAGCGTCTTGTTCTGCACACGCTGCTTCAATCTCATAAGCATTTGTAACATCTGCTTTGATAAATGTTGCCTCATCAAAATCGCTCTTCGGTTCAACAATATCAGTGAGGGTCAGTTGATATTTAGTGTGTAACCGCTCAATGATAAATTGCGCGAGGTAGCCAGAGGCACCCGTGATCAGGACCTTTTCAATTGCCATCGGTTTTCAGCTATCCGTTTGCGAACGGAACGTCAGTATAGAGTGCTTCGTTGTAACCAACATAAAAGACATTGCCCGTTTTAACCGTTGGGGCACGTAAACTACCGCTCCGTCCTAAAACTGCTTTCAAGATTGCTTCGCGGTCGTCTTCATCAGGCACGAAGGTTTTTACGCTTTTACCTTTTGCTACAACTATCCGCTCAGCGGTTCCCATTAATTCCCATACAGTGTCTGCTTCTAACTTCTCTTTTCGGGCATCAGTTCTGTCTTCTGCCTCTAAGTTATGTGTGTCAAGAACCTCTTGCACTTTTTTGCATGAGTTTCAGCTATTCCGAAAATACATCCAATCTACCATTACAATTTCTCCACTTGAATAAATTGTCCAGTATTGCGGCTTTTAATTGCCGCGTCAATTAATGTAAGCGTTTGAAGTGCGTCAGCAAAAGTGGAACGGATCAATGTTCTGTCTCCCGTTTCAATAGCACGCAGCCACGCTCCCGTTTTGTCTAAACCCAAACTGTTTTGCGATGCAGCAGGTTCATTGATTGTCTCACCATTGAGGTAACCGCGAATAGCATTCTCCGCCATATTCGCCTGCAAGCGCAAATGCGGACCTACAACCTCAACATCAAAACAGAACCCCTCAGTGCCGCAGTGATTCATGTGTGTTCCGAAAACACCATTGTCCAATTCGTAAGTCATCTGGATAGCATTTTCAGCATCAAATTCGGTTCGTTCTAACGCCATATTTTTGATAGCTAATGCGTGCGCTTGTAACGGTTTCGGGTTTCCCATAACGTAGCGTGCACAATCAAGGACATGCACGGCTTGCTCTGCTAATGGACCACCACTAATCTCAGACTGTAGAAACCATGTAGGCATCTGAAAATTGAGATAGTAGCTGATTGTGCAAACTGTTCGCACCAGATGAACTGTCTCTGAAGCAATTAACGCCTTCAGTTGTTCATAGAGCGGATGATACCGAAGTTGAAATCCGACAGCTGCCATCACATCCGCCTTTTCAATACATTCAAGACATTTCTGCCCATCGCCTATATTCAGAGCAGGTGGTTTTTCAACCATCAACGCGATGCCATGTTCACAGGCCATCTGGATAGGTTTTAAACGAACAGGGGGTGGCGTTGTAATCACCACCCCGTCCATTTTTACATCAAAAAAATCACTTAGTCCATCGGTAGCAAGTTCAGCATCAGCCAACGTTGCGAGTTCTCGTGCTGATTCAAGCTGCACATCGTGGACAGCAACCACACGCGCCCCGTAGTTAGTTATTGCGTTGTGGTGATGTCTGCCCATCCTGCCAGCACCAATAATGCCGATGGATAAGGGATTAACACTACGATCATCTGTGCTCGCGGTGGATTTTTGTTGCATTACTTACGTTTCAAATTGCCCCACGTCACAGCAATTTTACCTTGCGGTTCAACTGGTGTTGCGTTGCCGCCCGGTGTTACGACGAATATGTTATCATACTGGGCGTGTTCAGCACCACTCATGCGGAACCCGATTTTTCCTGATGAGAAGGCACCTTGTGAATCAGTCCATTCGCTCACGAAAGATAAATCGTCAACATTGCCACCTACTGGGCCAATGTATGCTTTAAAATTGGAACCTTTTCGCACCTCAAATTTTGCACGGTACCAGACATTTGCTTTGCGATCAACACCATCTTCAAATGCACCAGGCTCTGCAGCCCATCCGCCGTTGACTCTCCTGTGCCATCGGATATGCTGTGGCGTATGTCCCGAGCCGTCGGTTGAAACTTGGTGCATGTAGATATTGTTACCATCCTGTCCGTGAAAGACAAACCCTGTCAAACCGTTCTGCATCGCTTTAAAGTCAGCATAATAATCGTATTCTTCTGGGAAATTATCAATGCTAAGCCCAACGTCACCACCTGGCACGAAAAGAACACTATTACCGAGTGCATCATGCCCATCAGCATTGTCTTCAATTGTCCAGGTGCCTTGTGGCGCCCATTTAGATGTGTTAATCTCGCCACTCTCAAAATCATCATGAAATAAAATTTCAGCAGAAACAGTCCCAACACACAAAATCATTGTTAAACAGATTAAATATCGCATTAAATTTTTCTCCTTATATTGAAAGGTAAAATCAGACAGCTTCTCAACCAATCCTGCTTTACCAAAATTATATTATTATTTACCTAACAGTTAATTCAACTGCTATTTGATTTAATTATACCATAAATCGCTTTTATAGGAAACCATGAATGACATAATCATCATTCTAACTGCTTTGATGCATTATTTACGTTTCAAATTGCCCCACGTTACTGTGAGTTTGCCTTTGGATTCAACGGGAAAGATATCAAATTCTGGGGTAGCAACGACAATGTTGTCATATTGTGCGCGCTCACCACCACTCATCCGTATCCCAATTTTGCCCTTCTTAAAAGATTTTTGACTATCCGTCCATTCACTCACAAGCGTAAGGTCTTTGTCTTCTGCGCCAACATCACCGAGATATACCTTAAATTTGTAGTCTTTACGTATCTCAAATTTCACGCGGTACCATACATTTTGGTCACGATTCACTTTATCTGCAAACGGATCGGGTTCAACAGAATACCCGCCGCCAACTTTTCTGTGCCATCGGATATGTTGCGGTGTATGTCCAGAACCAGCTGTTGAAACCTGATGCATATATACGTTATTGCTGTCTTGACAGTGGAAACAAAAGCCTGTCAAACCAGCGGATACGGTTTTAAAATCAGCGTAATAATCGAACTCTTCGGGAAACTCATCAACGCTAAGCCCAATTTCACTCGCTTGTACAGCGAGCACTTTTTTGCCGAGAACATCGTGCTTATCAGCATTATCCTCAATTACCCAAGTACCAACTGGAGCCCATTTTGCGTTGTCAACTTTTCCACCTTCAAAGTCGTCTTGAAACAGAATTTCAGCTGAAACGGTGCTAACACACAGAATCAGTGTTAAATAGATTACATATCGCATGTTAATCTCCTTATTTTTTGTTAGAATTTATCAGTTTTAACCTGTGCCCAGATTGTTGTTAGTTTGTCAATTGGTTCAACTGCCATCGGATCGTTGCCACCATAAATCTCAATTTCATCAATACGCGCACCAGCATTGGTACGAATGTGAATGCGTAACCATCGTGCTTGAACATCGTCAAAGGTTATCTCAGTAGTTTTGCTTATTGCCTCCCCTTTATGGGTATAAACCTTTTTCCATGTGTTTGCTTCGGAGTTTGCATCTGCCTTAGTTGTCGCGACGAGGATATCAAAGTCTGCCGTCATTCGATCCAAAAAGCCTTGCGAATGGTCGCTACCGAAATAGATGCGATTTACATTGGCAACAGCACCGATGTCAATCTGTGCCCATCCCGGTATTGCACCGATAATCCAACTACGGCAGTTGTTGTAGAAACCATCGTTCAGGTATTCGGTGCAGTGGCGTTGTGGACACCAACCTGCTAACAGTGAAGAAGCCTCCGCTTTAGCATCTTTCAGCAGTGCCAAATTCGGTTGTTTATCCCGTACTGTTGGCACAAATTCGGGTCCCGGTTTACCACCAGCGTCACAAGCATCCGTTGCTGCTTTAATATCCTGCTCTTTGAATTCGTAAATTCCAAATTTTTCCGGTCCCTTCTCTTCATCATGAAGTGCAAAAACAGCGGGTGTTATTAACATAACTACCATCACAAGCAAACAGAAAGTTGTGAGTTTCATTGGGAATTCCTCCTTTTGAAACCAAAATATATTTTGGTTAGAAATTTCAAAACAATCCAAGGAGAGCACTTCCACTATTATTGTAGTTACTCAATCCGTGGTTGTCTTGCAGATGGGTTTCTTTGTAAACGAATTTTAGAATCTTTCAGTGGAAGATCAATCCGTGCGCCGTTATGTAGATATGATTCGATTATGCCAAAAATTAGTTCAGTGCTGGCATACGCGCACCGGACACCACCGCGTGTCGGTTCACCTGTATCTAATGCGTGAACAAGGTCTTTAATCAGGTTTGCTGTGCTACTGGCATGTTCAAAGGCAGGAAAGGTCTCTGGCACTTTACACGCTCGCCATCCTGGTACATCTTGCTGTTTACGGAGATGCCACTGCCAACCGTTGTTCCAGCATGTAACGGTTCCTCCGTCACAAATTGCTTCCCATTCACTGCTGCGTGGCGTCAACAGTGCATGTGCTGTCACACCATTTTCAAATTGGATTGTCCCACCACCAACCGGATCTACTTGCAGCACATCACCATCAAAAACAGAATCACCTTGCGGGAGGTAGCCGGAAACCCAACTCGCGGGTGCATCACTATTCAGGCGTAAAATTAGATCTAAGTTATGGCTCGCAGCATTAAAAAGTGAACCGTTGCTGTAGATAATCAGTGTTCGCAGCTTACCGATTTCACCGCTGTCAATGATTTCCTTCATCTTGTCAAAACCGGTATGCCATCGGCGATTTGTGCCGAGGTTGAAGGCAACGTTGTTCTGTTCTACCGCGGATACCATTGCTGCTGCTTCGTCCATAGAAGCCGCCATCGCTTTTTCTGCATAAATGGCTTTCACACCGTGTGCTGCTGCGTAAATGACTATTTCTGCGCGATGTTCAGGTTGTGTGGCCACACTCACAATATCCGGCTGTTCTTTTTCAAGCATCTCTCGGTAATCGGTGTACTGATTTGCTTTCGGAACATTATAACGTTTTCCAAAATGTTCCATTATTTCTGGACGTAGGTCTGCACACGCGACAAGGTCAGTTCGTTCTTCGGCAAAAAAGCCAGCAGCGTGAGAGTAGGGCAGCTTAATTGCCTCGTAATCGGGCACTTCGTTGTCAATGAACGCGCCCATTCGGCTACAACCGATAACAGCGGCACGATACGTTTTCATCAGTATCCTCCCAATCCCCGGTAAATTTGAATAAAACCTATAGAATTAAGATTATTCAACGAAAAATTTGTTAGCAACCTCAGTTACAAAATTCTTTCCCATTACCCTATACCCTTCGGCATCAGGATGCAGGTTATCAGGGAGTAAATCCACAAAATCTGAACCGAATACGTCTAAACCACTAACATAGTGGATATTGTCGTCCCCATAAGCTTTTAATGCTTCAGCGGCCGCTTGCACCTCTTCACGCATTTTCTGCAGATTGAAACCAACAGCGTTCGGGTTTTCTTCCCTATTCGGGCAATAGATAGGCGACATTAAGACGATAGGTATGTCTGTGTGTTTCTCACGAATAATCTGCACAGCACCGATAATCGCTGGACGGAATGCACGAGGTCCCAAACTGGATGCTCCTTGGATATTAATTCCGAGACACATTGAGATGTAGTTTGCGGGGAGGTCCCGAATCATTCGCGCAACCATAGAATCAAGGTGGCACTGCCCACCATAACCGAGACAGGTTAAGTTGAAGTTCCGATCGCGAGCAACAATCCCTGGCCATGTCTGTGTCGGTGATGCTGCAGAACGGCACTGCGTAATAGAACTTCCGTAAGTGATCCACTTTGGGCGTTTGTCAATAAACGGTTCTAATGTCGCGCCATCACCTATGTCTAAATTTCTGAGCTGAAACCTGCCGAATTGTGGCAACCAGAGTTCAATTAATTTATCCTGATCTGATAGATTTTCAAAGACAAAACTATTTTGTCCTTTTAGGTCATACGATGCAATGAATTCTCCATCACAACAGAGATCAAGCATACCGGATTCGCGTTGTTCAACAATATTGCCCGAAATTCGCGTGGTGTTACTTCTAAAACTGATGCGAACCCCTGCTGGCATCGCTGAACGTTCTAATAACGGTTCAGGAAATAGCACGTGCATCTCGTGAGGCGTTCGCCATGGCATAATAGAAGCCTCTATTTTTTCTATAGATACAACCCCTTGCCAATTCAGATGTGGCGCATCAGGTTTTAATTGCATTATAATATCTCTCCTTCTGTTTTAGTGCGAGTTACATTGCATCAACAACTGCACGAAGTTGACGGATACCGCCTAACATCTGTTGTGGGTTTCCCCAGTGTTCAATACTTGCAGCACCAGTAAATCCATCGTCAAGTAGTGTTCTCAATAACTGTTCATATTTTAAGTCTGTATCTCTAATCGGGTCCAGATTTTTCTCACGGTTCGGTTTTACATGCACATGCCGTACGAGTCCTTTAATATACGCATATCCATCTGGTAACGGCATTTCTCCGCAGTGTATACCGTTATTGACATCCCAACATGAGGCAAGTGCAGGACTATTGCCCAGTGCATCAATAACTGTTCGCGTCTCTTCACAAGTGCCAGCAAGTGTAGCATCCTCATTTTCAAATGCAAGGATCACGTTTGCATTTTCAGCGATTGGCACTATGGGTGATAGTTTTTTGACAATCTGTTCCAAATAGTCGTTTATATCTGGACGAGACGATTCTTTAAGTCTCCGATTTGGATTCCAAAATGCAAATCCACGAATAATTTGTGTTTCAAAAGCATGTGCAAGTTCAACCATACGGTCGAAGTGCCGCAGATGACGTTCATACTCTTGTGGATTGTCAATAGCGCACTTTCCAAAAGGGGAACCGATACTCGCGACGCGGACATTGTAGGAAGTCAGTACGTCTTGTGCGCGTTTCACGTCATCATTATCAATTTCAGTTACGTGTTTGCCCCAAACACCACCCCGTACTTCCACAGTCGTGGCGCCGGCTTCAACACCGAGTTTGATAGCTTCTTCAAAATCTTCTCTGGAAACTTCATCAGCAAAAAAACATACATCTATCATTTTAAATTACTGCAGATCTCCCATGATTTTGCTACATTTGATTGTCAAGTAACACGGAACGAATTTCCAATGTTTTTACAACAAATATTATGGGAAAATTGCAGCCTCCTTCTATAATTTACCGCGTGTCCATAACTAAGCAATAGCAATAAGTACTATGGCGGAAATAACCATAATTATTTCCACGACATAACAAACAATTCTCCCAACATCATTAAGAGAGCTTGAATACCATTCAAAGGCACCAGATAAGCCCCAAAGTGAACCAGATATAACAAGTAACACACCAGACTGGTGCCCTGAATTATCTTTGGGAAGTGTAAAACCTCTTGCAACCCAAAATAGCCCAATGAGTAGAAGGCAGACGATGTTTATCCACTTCATTTTTTGATTGATAGTTCTAATCCATGCCGACATTATTTTATTTCCTCTTAATAATCTAAGTTAGAAATAATAAAAGGGGCAAGTTTTGCCAATACCTCAAGCGGTGATTTTTTATCTGAAAGACTGACTTCCAATACTGCTTCGTTTTTCTCTACTGTAATCCAAGCAAGAAGTGAAGAAAATGCGTTTAGCTTTTCAATATCATTTTGCATCGGCATACCTTCATTCATTGCTTTGAATAGTGTCAGTATATTCAAGTTCACGACTACAAGCGGTGTTTTTGGCAACTGCTTTAAATAGGATGGTTTCTTTTTCTCTTGAAGCGTGTCAACAATTGAATGCATCTGCTCTTCAGAAAAACTTAAAAGAGACAGTTCATCTCTTTCAGCATAGTAGATATTGGACCCAAACTCAGACACCGTTGCCCCTTTATACTCTGTTTTAGAAACAGAAGTATTTTGCAGGTTGGAAAGGCTGTTACCTATCTGCTCCCATTTAGCTGGGTTATTTGGAATGAAAATTAAACCCCCGTGTGTGTATACGTTTCCTGCATCAATCTGGAAGGTTTCATTTATATCAATATCCAAACTTTCCAAATCATCCGGTTCAAACAGCGTTAAATCGTCAACAGATAATGCAAGTTCACCAGTTAAACCAGCCACAACATCGTCTTCAAAATCGAGATTCAAAATGCCTTCCAGAAAGGTGATGAAAGCATAAACGTCATCCGTTTCTGCATTTTCAATTTCATTATATATAAGTTGCCAGACAGTATCTAAAACGGTTGGAGCAACAGCAATAAACAGGTCTTCTTTTCCAGACAAACTCTTAAGTATCTCCAGTTCGTCACCTTCTTTTAGGAAAGGTGCAATTCTGTTTTCTGGAAGGCTCGAATCAAATTCTGTGTAGAGCTGAAAAAGTGGCTCAACCTCCAACAGGTTGAGTTGAGCAAAAACAGTTTTAAAGGTTTGCAGTTGTGTTCGTTCAATATCTGATAAGCCCTGCAGCAGCGGTAATAGACCTGACACATTGAAAAACCCTGTCACTTGTCCTACGTCATACTTTTTCGAAACTTTTGAATACGATTCGTTTTTGTGAATAGATAAGGATTTTTTTCGGTAGGTATCAATCAATTTTTCAAAACTGTTTTCCCCAATACCAACGACAAGAAAATCGCCCACAAATCCATAAGTGAAAAGCACATTTGGCATTTGAAGTGTATTGTATTTAACCTTCCTATGTTCGCCTGCATCAAGCTTTAATGTGCCGCCGGACAATCCCATAGCACCAGTCAAGATTTTGGTTAATCGTTGCAGCTCAGCAAGGTTTCCACCTGAATGCACAACAATGCCGCCCCGAATGCTATTTATTCCTATGTCCCACATCGCAAAACCTGTTTGGTATCCGACAGTATCTATTATACCAAACAGATCCGTCCCAATAATGCTTTGTGCCGCCAACATTCCCTGTTGCATCTCTTGTAAATCTGATTCGTCCAGCACTTGATCAAGTATATTTTCCCAATCTTCCGAAATCTGAATTTCGCTGTAAATTTCATCAATATCATTCAGTTGTATGTAAAGAACACTTTCCTTTGGCATAAAGTCACTTACCTTTGCTGCATGTGCGGAAATAGGGATGCAAACGAGAAAAAGGATAACAACGGTTAATTTAAGTATATTTAGCCAAAATAGTGATAGTGGATTTCGATCTTGAGTTAAGACTTGGATTTTCATAGGAAAACCTCCATTTTTACGGAACTCGAATTTCTTCTACCAATGCTTGCACCTCTTCAGGCGGAGATGGTGTGAAAGCAGACACGACAGTGGCGACAATAAAATTTAGGACCATACCGAGAGTGCCGATACCTTCCGGGGATATTCCCCATAACCAGTTTTCAGGGACGTTCATTTCCTCCGGTTGGATGAATTTAAAATAAACAATATACGCTGCTGTGAAGGTAAAACCGACAATCATTCCTGCAACTGCACCAGCTTTGTTCATTCGCTTAGAAAAAATTCCCATGACGATTGCGGGGAAGAAGGAACTCGCAGCGAGTCCAAAGGCAAATGCAACAACCTGTGCAACAAATCCAGGGGGATTGATACCAAAGTAGCCTGCTACGCAGACTGCTAAACCTGCGGCGATCCGCGCTGCCATTAATTCCTGTTTTTCGGATAAATCACGGACAATACAACCCTTGAGTAAATCATGGGCAATAGCAGTGGAAATAACTAACAATAGGCCTGCAGCAGTAGACAGTGCTGCAGCTAAACCTCCCGCGACAACTAATCCTGTAACCCAATTCGGTAGCTTCGCAATTTCAGGGTTAGCTAACACCATAATGTCGTTGCTAATTTCAAGTTCATTCGGCACAGCAGATTTTGGACCACGGTACTGGATCGCACCATCGTTGTTTAAATCATTAAATTCTATGAGGCCGGTTTTTTCCCAATTTGTAAACCACTCAGGAACGTCCTCATATCTAATATCTTGTAATTCACCATCCTGTTCATAAGTCACAGTCTTAAGTAAATTTGTTTTTGCAAAAATGGCAACTGCTGGGGCAGTAGTATAGAGAAGTGCGATAAACAGTAATGCCCAGCCCGCAGAAGCGCGTGCCTCAGATGCTTTTCGTACTGTATAAAACCGAATAATTACATGTGGAAGTCCTGCTGTACCTAACATTAAAGCAGCAGTGATAAAAAATACATCTACCTTAGATTTGCTTCCATCCGTGTATTTATCAAAACCGAGTGCTTCATGCAAACCGTTGAGGCGGTCTAAAAGGTAAACCCCTGAATCGTCTGCTGCGCCCAACCCCAGCTGCGGAATTGGATTGCCTGTAAAATGGATAGAGATGAATATAGCAGGAACAAGGAATGCAAAAATGAGAACACAGTATTGTGCGACCTGCGTATAGGTAATGCCTTTCATGCCACCAAGCACAGCATAGAAGAAAACAATCCCCATGCCAACAAGTACACCATAAGTAATATTAACATTTAAAAACCGAGAAAAGGCGATACCGACACCTTGCATCTGTCCGGCAACGTAGGTAAATGAAACAAATATAGCGCATACAACAGCAACGATCCGTGCTAATTGGGAGTAATACCGATCCCCAACGAAATCGGGAACAGTATATTTACCGAATTTGCGGAGATAGGGGGCTAATAGCAGTGCAAGTAATACGTACCCGCCTGTCCACCCGAGAAGATAGACTGAACCATCCCTTCCCAGAAAAGCAATCATCCCAGCCATTGAGATGAAAGACGCAGCACTCATCCAATCCGCTGCAGTCGCCATTCCATTTACAACTGGATGTACGTTGCTGCCAGCAACATAGAAGTCACCTGTCGAACGTGCTTTAGACCAAATCGCTACACCGATATACAATGCAAAGGAAAGACCCACCATTACAAAGGTCCATGCTTGTACGTTCATACTTATTCCGAATCCTCCGCATCATCTTGATTTGCCCGGTATTTTTTGTCCAAACGGTTCATCAACCAGGCATAGACAAAAATTAGCACAACAAAAATCCAGATAGATGCTTGTTGTGCGAAATAGAATCCGAGCCGAAACCCACCGAACCGAATTTTGTCAAGTTGTTCCACAAATACAATTGAGCACAGAAAAGACGTGACAAACCAGATTCCGAGTAAGATACCGAGATACTGTAGATTTTTCCGCCAATACAGTCTATTATTATCTGATGTTTTCACAAATTATCTCCGTGAGTTTGAAACTTATTGGGTAAAATATAAGAAGTTCATTGAATAGTATCAGAAAATAGAATTTATGTCAATAATTCTCTGGGAACATCAAACGTTCCACGTGTTCTATCAGAATATGTAAAACCTTAATATGAATTTCTTGTATTCTATCTGCCGTCTCTCCTGGTGCAATTAGGTATTTATCACAGTGATGTTTAAGTTGTCCACCATCTCTACCGATTAACCCAAACACGTGCATCTGCTGCGATTTTGCAGTCTCCGCTGCCCGAACTACATTTTCGGAATTCCCACTTGTTGAGAGGACAACCAATAAATCACCTGGATGCCCTAATGCTGTCAGTGGGCGCGCGAATATCTCCGCAAACCCGAAATCGTTGGCTGTGCAGGTGATATGTCCTGCATCACTAAGAGCGATGACTGGCAGTGGTTTGCGATTATCCCGAAACTTCCCTGTGCACTCCTCTGCAAAATGGATGGCATCGCACATACTCCCACCATTGCCGCACGTAAAAATTCTGCCTTGCTGTTCAAAGACATCTTGCATCAATATCGCCGTTTCCGCGATAACTGTAATATTATCAGGGTTTTGGATAAAACGATTGAGTACGTCTTGTGCATCCAACAATGCATTACGAATACTATGCAAGATGTCCATCTTATTTTTCTCCTAACATATCAAACTGTAAATCCATAGATTCACCGGGCATTAAATTCTGCCATTGTTGCAACAATTTTCGTAGATGCTGTCGCATTGCCTCAATCTGTTCAGTGGTGGCGTTGGCGGGAAGTTCTGAGCTATCTGGTTGAAGCAGCGGATCCGGGAAGCTTTCCCACAGTTCTGCCTGCAGTAGCGCGACAATCGGTTCTACTTTCATCGCTTCAGCTGGTATCTTGAAGGAGCGTTTTGATGTAGGAAGACTAAAATCAGGGATGTCGTAACCTTTCGCTACAAGCCCGAAGAACGCATTTTGGAAACCGAGCGTGGTTTCAACAACATAATGAGCAAAGTCGTGCTGCACAAATCCACGATGAATCTGTGTCCAAGTTACGCTTCCATCATCCCGAATACAGGTAAGTGTGTCAGGTCTGTGTTTATGCTGGTTTTTGCCTTTTTTAAAACGAATGAGCAATTGTTTAAAGTCTTTCTTATCTAAGGTTTACGCAAATTCACCATAGGATGTCTGCTAAAAGAGCGTATCACAAAACGCATTTACCGGGTGTTGTCTGACTGTTAGAAGGGTTAGGTTGTTAATTGTCCTGCTGCTTCAATACGTTCGATAACCCACTCTTGAATTAAATGTCTGGGTGGAATATTTTGTGCCTCGGCCAATTGCAAGAGAATCTCTGTTTCACTTTCGCTCAGCCACACAGAGGCTTTATAGCCATCTTCTGTCTCTACAAGTGCACCATCGTATTCAGATAATTCTTGTGCGGCTAAGTATTCATATTCGTCATAGACATCAAGGTATTCTTCGTCTCCGGTAAGTATATATTCTTCACGGTTCATTAGTTCCTCCAGTGTATCGTATGTTTTCTGGCGTGTGACATCAATTTGCTGATTTTGCCGATGCTTTGATGCCTTCGGTGACCCACTCTCGAATCAACATCAAAGGCGATATACCGCGTGACTTCGCAGCAGCAGTAACAGCTGCGGCTTCTTCTGGTGTCAAAGCAAGTGGCACTATAGGTTCAAAAACAGATTCCTGTACCTCCTCAAGTTCGTTCTCAAAATCAGTTAAGTCGTGGGTGTCCCAAAAATTCGCAAGTTCTTGAATTGAATCAATTTGTGGAATTTTTTGATGTTTCATTTATTTCTCCACTGTTTATATCTTCGTTTTTCTTTATCAGTCATAGGTCTTGCTGTGACTGGATATCCTTTACCATCAGGGAATTGAATTATGACATTAAATAAATGGCGTCCGGAGTTCGTTTGTCCTAAAACATAGTAAACCGGATTTTTGCCGTGAGATTTCGTTCGTTGAATAAACGACTTTCCAAAGCAAACTTCCTCTACCTCATCTGATGTAACGTTGTGTTTTGCAATATGTTCAAGTCTGTCGTGAGGCCAGAGCAACTCGTGAATTTTCATGTTTTTGCAGCTACTCCAACAAGATAAATTTTTCTGTCACAGCTGAACATTTAAACACTAAAAGATCAAATTATCATAACACATAGCAATAGATTATCAAATTAAAATTCACAAAAAACATGTTTTATTCGTTTAAGGTCTGTTCTTCAATTTGATGCAATGCTTCACTGATATAGCGACGGATCCATTCGCTTTCAGTGGTTTCTGCTAATGCGTTGAGAGCAGAAATCGCTTGCGGGTTACCAATCCTGCCTAATGCAACAACAGCAGCGGAGCAGACGGATCTATCAGTATCGGTAACGCTGTTTATCAACGCTTCTATCACCTGTACGGGTGGATTTGCGCTTCGTTCTTCGCTAAGTCCCAATTCACCGAGCGCAACGACTGCAGTACACCGCATATCCGGTTCTTCGTCTTGCAGGAACGGAATCAATCTGTCAACGGCGCGTTCATCGCGGAGATGTCCAAGGGAGGATATAGCAAAGCGGCGAACGGTCGTGTTATCATCGGCTAATGCTTCAATCAGTGGTGGGACGGCATGACTATCACCGACTCCACCTAAACCTTCGGCGGCATAAGCACGCATTTCAGCAGATTCGGATCGCAATTTTCGCAGTAAAAACCGCGTTGGAAAAAAGCGCCAATTCCGTAAGGGACCGTCTTTGTGTGAAAGCAGGTGAATTAATCTACGAATCTTTTGTCGTCCAGATTGATCCGAAACTTCTCGCGCCATTGTGCTACCTCTATGGTAGTGGAATTAGGTGAATTATAGCATGTATCTTATCCAGTGGCAATCGGTTTTAGATGAAATAAACAGAATAAACTGCCTCTATGCCCTATAAAGTAATCCCCAATTCTTTTGCAATGGTGTAGACATCTTTATCACCACGCCCGGAGAGACATACGAGTATAGTGTTACCTTCTCCAAGTTTTGGCGCGAGCTCACGCAGATATGCTATCGCATGCGCGGATTCTAACGCTGGGATAATCCCTTCAGTCTCTGACAGCAACTTAAATCCTTCTACTGCTTCGGCATCGGTAATTGGGACATATTCCGCCCTACCGGTTTCTCGGTAATAACTATGTTCCGGACCGACACCAGGGTAGTCTAAACCAGCTGAAATTGAGTGTGCGGGGGTAATCTGTCCATCTTCTTCTTGCAATAGATAACACTTTGCCCCGTGGAAAACCCCGACACTTCCAGCGGTAAGTGGTGCTGCGTGCCGTCCGCTACGAATGCTCTCACCTGCCGCTTCTACACCGATGAGCCGGACCGATTCGTCATGGTAGAATGGATAGAACATGCCGAGAGAGTTACTACCACCACCGACACAGGCAACGACACAATCTGGTAAATTACCCTCCTGTTCTAAAATCTGCGCTTTTGCTTCTTCACCGATGACAGCTTGGAAGTCTCTAACAATCATCGGATACGGATGCGCGCCAACAACTGATCCGAGAAGCAAATATGTCGTACGGACATTTGTGACCCAATCTCTGAAACAGGCATTGATGGCGTCTTTGAGGGTGCGCGAACCGGAGTTAACCGGCACAACCTTTGTTCCCATCAATTGCATACGGAAGACGTTGAGTGCCTGTCGTTCTATATCTTCTTCACCCATATAAACTTCACATTCCATATCAAATTTTGCGGCGACGGTGGCTGTGGCAACGCCGTGTTGTCCTGCCCCAGTTTCGGCAATAATCCGTTTTTTCCCCATCCACCGTGCGAGCAGGATTTGTCCGATCGCGCTATTGATTTTGTGTGCACCTGTATGGTTCAGGTCTTCCCGTTTGAGGTATATCTTTGCACCGCCGAGAGTTTCTGTCAACCGTTCAGCATAATAGAGTGGGTTCGGACGCCCAACATATTCACTGAGGTAATACCGAAATTCCTTTTGAAAATCAGGATTGTCTTTGAGTGATGCGTAAGCCTCTTCTAATTCTATGAGTGCAGGCATTAGCGTTTCGGGAACATATCTGCCGCCGAACTGTCCGAAGTGTCCTGTTGCATCAGGGAGTTGTTGCATGTAAGTTCTCCAATTTGTATTGTGGAATACTTGAAAGTGTTATTCTGATTTTATTTTCATTAGTGATTTTGCCCGTAAGTTTAGACGTTCCAAAACCGATAGGTTTACAACTGATTCTGGTAATTGTCCTGTTAGTACCTCCGCTACACATCTGGCAGCGGTTAGCTCTAACTCAAGTATCGATTCTTCAGAGATAAAAGCAGCGTGCGGTGTGATGACCACATTGTCAAGTGTGAGCAGTACTTTGTCTGCTTCTGGCGGTTCTGTTTCCAAGACATCTATACCTGCACCCGCAATTTCACCTTTCTGGAGTGCAGCGGTAAGTGCTGCAGTATCTACAATTCCGCCACGCGCGGTGTTAATCAAAAACGCTGACGGTTTCATAGCACGAAATTCGTCATGACTGAACATGTGTTGTGTCTCAGCAGTCAACGGAGCATGGATAGTAATAAAATCTGACGTTTTGAGAAGTTCTTGAAAAGACATTTTTTTTACACCGTGGGATTGAATTAAGTCTGGTGAAGTGCGCGGTGAATAGACTTTCACATCCAGCCCAAATGCCTTCGCTTTTGGGATAATTGCCTTTGCGATATGTCCAAATCCGACAATACCTAAAGTTTTTCCACGCAATCGGTACATCTGCTGCCCTATGTTCTGGTCCCAAGTGCCAGATTTAACGGCATCATTGAAACGCGGAATTTTTCTAACACAGGCAAGGAGAAGTGCCATCGCGTGGTCAGACACCTCATCAACGCAATATGCAGGCACATTGGTGACAATGATGCCGTTCTCGGTAGCAGTTTCTATATCAATATTGTCAAGTCCGATGCCGTAACGAGCGATAATTTGGCATTTTTTGGCTGTATCAATAACACATCCACGGACAGGTTTCCAACATGTAAGGATGCCATCCGCGATTGGTGCGAGGGTGAGAAGTTCTTCTTCGTTACCTGTTTCTGCCACGATAAGTTCTGCGCCAATTTCTGCAAGCACCTGTCGTTCGGGTTCAGTAGAGGACCAAGCGTAATCAGTTATGAGGACTTTCCAGTTGTTTAGCATGTTTTAAATCTCGGTTAGAAACTGAATCTATAAGAAAATTTTACCAGGGTTCATAAGATTCTGTGGGTCAAGAGCTTGTTTGATTGCACGCATTAATTCAACAGCTTCTCCATGCTCTTTTCTTAATGCGTCACGTTTGCCGATACCGATGCCATGTTCGCCAGTACAAGTGCCATCCATTTTCAATGCAATGTCTACAATCTGCTCACTGATCTGCTGTGCTTCTGCCAATTCGTCTTTATTGCCGGGTTCAAGTGGAAAAACAACGTGAAAATTACCGTCACCGACGTGGCCGAGCATAAATGCTATGAGATTTGAATTGTTAAGCAGTTTTTGCGTTTCTGCGATACATTCAGCGAGTTGGGAGATCGGGACACAGACATCCGTGACATATCCTACGGAGCCGGGTCGTCGGTTGAGCGCAGCATGGTAGCTATCATAGCGAGCTTGCCAAAGTCGTTTGCGTTCGGTTTCGTCTGTCGTCCATCGAAAATCGCCGCTGCCATGTGCTGATGCGATAGTGCCAGCAATCTTTGAACTCTCGGCGACAGTGTTCGCCGATCCGTGAAATTCAAAGAAAAGTGTCGGTGCAACTTCATAAGCTAACCCCGAATATTTATTGACAGCATCCATTTGAAGTTTGTCTAACAGTTCTATGCGAGCGATACTGGTCCCCCCACATATCAGTTCAATGACAGTTTCTACTGCGGCATCTACGGTTGGGAACGCACAGACAGCGGCTGCGATCGCTTCCGGTAACCGTGCTAATTTGAGTGTAATTTCAGCGATAATTCCCAGTGTACCTTCTGAGCCGATGAAGAGACGAGTGAGATCGTATCCTGCGGCGGACTTCCGCGCTCTGCTGCCAGTACGGATAAGCGTGCCATCGGCAGTAATTACGGTTAAACCAAGAACGTTGTCCTGCATGGTACCGTAGCAGACGGCACTTGTGCCAGAAGCACGTGTTGCCGCCATTCCGCCTAATGAGGCATCCGCACCTGGATCAACGGGAAAATGGAGTTGCATCCCTTGTTCCACGAGATGTGCGTTCAATTGTCCGCGTGTGACACCTGCTTGTACAGTGGCATCTCTGTCGGCCTCGTTGACGCTGAGGATGCGGTTCATTTCGTTTAGGGCGATACAGAGTGTGCCTTCAGTTGCAACTACTGCCCCTTCAACACCGGTGCCAGTACCGTAAGGAATTATCGGTATATTGGATTTCGCACATATCTTGACGATATCAGAAACTTCGGCATCGGTTTTTGGAAAAGTGACTGCATCAGGAAGTGCACCTTGATGATATGATGCGTCCCGTGCATGTGCGTCTCGAACGGCATCGTCTGTACTGAATCGTGTGCCAAGAAGGGATCGAAGTTCTTGATGCGGATGTTTTAAATCGTGTTGGTTCATGCTATCGGTATTTTAGCATGAATTTAAGATTGGAGGCAAGATAATATGAAGGTAAGATTAAGTACTTCGCTTGCAAAGTGGGTAAGCACCACTTTGGTAATGTTTTTTCGTGTTGATTCTATTCAGGAAATGTAACGCGTTCGTATATTTCTCGCAAAGGCAATTCGCACTGAATGGGAGTAAGTGGTAGTTGCTGTGCAAGGTCTTGAAAATAGGTAAGCACCCACTCATCAGATTTTCGGAGGTAGCGTTCAACATTCACCACTTACGCAGTTTGGGGCCCTATACGGTAGAAGCGGTTTCTAACCGCTCCGTTTAAATCCGGTTCGGTTAGGAAACCGAACCTACCGGGCCTGGCATGACGCAAAGTTAACATCTATGGGTTTGCTTGTTCCTTTAACCCTTAAATTCGCAAATTGCGCAAGTTTTGTCTATTATAGGGAACTTCGCGGAGATATCAAGGTTTTATATATGATAACCTGGATGCGGAGGCTTTACTTGGAGAAGATGCATCACCTGTCCGATGTGGAGCAATACCACAAGTTATGGCAGCTTTGCGCAGGACCGCATTATCCGTATTCCGATTCGCAGGAATAACGCGTATAGCTGATAAGATGAAATATTATGCTTCAAATCCTAAACTCGCAGTTAACTTGATAAAATGAGAATTCATAAAATTATAGTTAACTTTGAAAATAATGATACACATTTTCTGTAGGAGCGATCTCCGAATCGCGACCGAACTGTAGGAGCAGTCGGGAATCGGAGTTCCCTCCTACATCTCAAAACGTCCAGTTAATTCTAAAGTTTACTATAAATAACCCTGTGCAAGAAAAAGACTATTTGACAATTGCAGAATTAGGGTATACAATTAAAGATTGTAAAATTTTTATAGCAAATAAGGAGTTACAAATTGAAAAATTTTTTGACACTGCTGCTTGTATTAGGACTTGCAGCAATAGGTATAACAGGGTGTGAAAAGGCAATGACAGATTCTATGATGGATGTTACTAAACCATCAGAGACACCAACAAAGGATAATCCTGAGGCGTATACAGTTGCCTTAGTACAAGCAGCGATTGATCTCTATAAAACAGGAGGTCGCGATGCAGTTGAAGCTTATCACAACGACTCTGCGAATATTGACGGTCAATGGTATGTGTTTATCACAGATGAAAACGATCTTTTTGTCGCGCACGCGCCAAGACCAGATCTCATAGGCACAGATCTTAAGGATGTTGAATGGCTTGCTGAAGATGTTGAACGTCATGATGGCTCGACTTTGGGGGCAAAAATCGCCGAGGCAACAGAGACAGGACTATGGATTGAGTATTTGTGGCCGAATCCAGAAAGTGGCGCAAATGAGCAAAAACGCACTTGGGCAATCAGATATGAGGGATAGCTCTTCGGTTCCGGGTATTATAAGCCGATAGAAGAAGGTTCCGGAAATTAAGATTCTGAAGTGATCGAAAAGCAGAATCGGCATGGCGGGGTATTTTCCTCGCCATCTCCTACAAATTTACTATCCAAACTATTGGTGCATTCTTCCGCACTAATTTCTCTCATTTATTTTCACTGATAAGCATCTGTATCGCATTCACTGCCTTTTCCGTATCTTGAAGGGGTATGTTTGATTCATAACTTGATGCCAATGCCTCATCGATCTGCTGTGGTAACGCCTCCAGTGTACACTGCCTTACAATTGAATGTTGTTCCATATACTCATAGACTTTATAACGCTTCGGTTGTCTACGCACTTTTTGTGAAAGTGACAGAA
The DNA here is from genome assembly GCA_022825825.1 of Candidatus Poribacteria bacterium. Taxonomy (GTDB): domain Bacteria; phylum Poribacteria; class WGA-4E; order WGA-4E; family WGA-3G; genus MSPOR6. Next base: position 7,783 of record JAJDWA010000041.1, on the reverse strand, counting down.
CGATAACCTGACGTCCACTACTTGCTGCTTCACATACCATTGAGAAACTATCTGCAGTGACAATGATTAAGTCACTTAAGGCGAGAATGGCTTGATATGGATCATCAAGTTCTGAAATAGTATTAGGTTGAATAAAAAATGGACACCAGTCTGCATGCGCCAGTTGTGATTTCAAGTATTCCGTCACATTTGATGGTGTTCGACGAGAGGTTGTCACCACTATCTGAATGTTTATTTTTTTGACGACTGCCGTGCAAATTTTACCCAGATGCTCAGCGTCTTCTATAGTGATAGTCTCGTGTTGATCTGTCCCACCGACAAGTATACCAATGCGCGGGCAGTCTGGAAGATCAAGTTTTTGTTCCAACGCTGTCCGCTCAGCATTTAGTGTGTCTGGGGAAATAGGGTTTGGTACACCGATCGTTTTGCAGACATTGTCTCTGCCTTTAGCACTCTCCCACGAAAGCATCGGCAGAATTGCAAGGTCAAAATGACGGATGCCTATAGGCGAAGGTCTACGACAAGTTACTGTTTTGGCACTAAGCTTTTTACCGAGGAGTAGATTGACCGCAGCTACGGATGATCCCGTTGAGAGAACAACATCTATATCTTGGATTTGTAAAATTGCGTTGTATGCAGATGTGGTGAGGCTTGACCGGAGGAGCATGCGGATAAACGAGGTTGGTAAAGGCATGCCACCGAAAACAAACATGAATACACGCAGGAAATTATCGCGCCATTTAGCACGGAATTGTATCTCAAGCCATTCCATTTGGCATTCAGGCATTTTTTGCACAATACCCAAAGATTGTTTGTAATGCCCCGGTTTTTTATCGCTTAAGATTACAACTTTCATTTTACTTTATATTCAATTAACTCTGTTACATCCCGCTCATCTTCAATTTTGACAATACCAACGTGGGGAACGAACCATATTGTTTGATTACGTACGGTTGACTCCTCCTGAGAAAAAACGGTCTGGACGATTTCTGTTTGATATTTGAGTTGATATGCATTCTCAAACCTTCCTGCAAGTGTTTCAATGGATCCTTCGCTAATTACCTCACCTTTAATAATGAAATGCACCTCGAAAGGAATTTGAAGGAGAGTCAGGTTTTGTAACGTAATGTTTCCATTGACTTTTAAATTGAGTGCGTCCCATTGGGAATTAGAGGTTAGAGGTCCTTGAAAGAAAAGGAGTTTAGGGAGCGAAATTGGCTCAAGTGCAATTTTTAATTCTAATCCTTCAAATTCGTCCTGGACCGAGTTAGGGAGTTCGGTTTGGATGTAGTGATCTATTTTTTTATCAACATGAAAAAGAATTTGGTTTTGGGCAACGCGGAAGGAGGTCGGTTTTAGAAAATTGACCTCTATTTCAGAAACCGAAGGGGTATAGGTAAAGGTCTGATAGTCTCCATCCTGAGAACCATTTCCATTTGTAATTTCCCGTGTCCATTTGGATCCGTCAGCGTTTCGATAGACCCATCTGCTTCCGACAGCATCGGGAAAATAGTTCGGTTTCGCTTCAATAGGTTCTGGAATTTCATCAGAACCGCAGGCAAAAAGTAACAAGACACTGCAGAGAGTGAGAAATAACGCTCTCATTTCTTTCAAGATGCTACCGTTCATTTATAGTAAAGTCCACAATTACTTGGATATTAGCGAGGTTAGGAAACCTCGCCAGCAATGGATGGTAAGATAGGTTGTGCATTGAAGTGTCCACATATTTTAGATTGGACTATAAATGTTGTATAAAAGAAATATAGTGAGGACTTACGCACAAAAGGTAGTCGTGCTTTGCCAGCGCGCTGAGAACTCAGAATTCTGCTGAAATTACTCTATTTGGGAAAATCATGAAAATTGCGCAAGTCCTTAATAAAATAGAATTCTTTGTAATAAGCCAACCGTTTTGTCTATATTGCTTTCTATGCAAATCCAATGTACCGAGCAATAAAGAACACTGCGAAATAGTGGACAAGCGGGTTTACCTCTTTATGACGTCCAGTGACTATTTTTAGAAACGAGATAGAAATAAAACCGAACGCGATTCCATCCGTAATACTGAAGGAGAGCGGCATCATGAACACGGTCAGCGCAGCGGGAATTGCTTCGGTAAAATCATTCCAGTTAATGTTCACGAGGTCTTTGAGCAACAAACCACCGACTACTATTAATGCGGGACCGATAATGGGATAAAGGAGCGGATTTGTTGGATCAATTGGATTAATGTCGTACCCACTTCCAACGATTTGGATGAGTGGTGTGAAAAACAGTGCCAGTAGCATGAGAAGACCAGTAACAAGTGATGTTAGTCCGGTGCGTCCTCCCTCAGCAATACCGGAAGCACTTTCAATATAACACGTAACCGTTGAAGTGCCGAGACAAGCACCGCCTACTGAACCGATCGCATCTGTCAAAAGTGCCTGTCGACCTTTAGAAAGTTTCCCATCCTCAAGAAGGTCAGCCTCGTGTCCAGTTGCTGTGAGTGTGCCTATACTATCAAACATGTCAACAGAAAAGAAAACGAATATAATTGGTATTAACTCTACTCTACTAAAGATATCTGGAAAACTTAGTTTAAAAAACGTTGGAGATATGGATGGTGGTGCTGAGACGACACCATTGAATTTGGCGATTCCAAAGAGTAAAGATAGCACAGTTGTCGCGAGAATTCCCATTAGAATCGCTCCCTTTACTCGGTGTGCCATAAGTGTGAGAATAATAAAAATACCGAAAATTGCAATTATAACAGGTTTAGAGTGGATATTGCCGAGTGTTACAAAAGTTGCGGGGTGCGATTCAATGATACCACTCATCTGCAAACCAATGAAAGCAATGAACACGCCTATTCCAACAGCAATAGCATTGTGAAGCGAAGATGGGAGGGCATTCATTACGGCCGCACGCAAACCAACAAACGAAAGTATCACGAACAACATGCCAGATATAAAAACGATGCCTAATGCTTCTTCCCATGGCACGCTAAGTCCTAAGCAGACACTGAAGACAAAATAGGCGTTTATCCCCATACCGGGTGCAAGTGCAACGGGATAGTTGGTCATGAATGCCATCAGGAAGGTGGCTCCTGCGCTCGAAAGACAGGTCGCTACCATGACTGCACCACTGTTCATGCCTGTCATTGAAAGAAGCGCGGGTTGAACGAAAATTATATACGAGAGGGTCATAAAGGTTGTACAGCCTGCGACAATCTCTCGCCTAACACTTGTACCGCTTTCTTTTAACCGAAATAACTTTTCTAACATATTCCCTCCCTCTTAGGATTCACCGCATTGTGTGAATCAATCTGTTTGATAACCTTGTAAAATTTGCATCTACTGAAGAAGTTAAGGTTTTATTTGTGTTATAGGGTAGTGGATAGGTACTCTTCCCTATAACACAAATTATCTCACTGTTATTGACTTTGACGCAGACGAGTTTCTAATGCCTCTAATTCTTCCGACAAAGCCTTGGGAAGTTTTTCTTCAAACCGTTCGTAATGTTCGCGAATAGACTGAATTTCGTTCAGCCATTCATCAATATCAACATTCAGGAGTTCAGTCATCTGCTCCTCAGTTACATCAAGTCCAGAGGTATCAATTGCGCCCTCGGATGGCAAATATCCGATAGGCGTTTCAACCGCTTCACTCTTTCCGCTAATACGTTCAACAATCCACTTAAGGACACGGCTATTTTCGCCAAAACCTGGCCAGAGCCATCCGTCATCTTCATCTTTACGGAACCAATTGACGTAAAAGATACGCGGCAGTTTGTCTGCATCGGTTTTTTGTCCCATTTCTAACCAATGTGCAAAGTAGTCGCCCATGTTATAACCGCAGAATGGGAGCATAGCCATCGGGTCACGTCTAAGTTCACCGACAGTGCCTGCCGCAGCTGCAGTCCGTTCAGACGAAGCGATAGATCCAATAAAGGTACCGTGTTGCCAATCAAATGCTTCAAATACAAGTGGAACAGTGGTAGCGCGGCGTCCACCGAAAAGAATAGCTGAAATAGGCACGCCATTCGGATTTTCCCAATTCGGATCGATAATAGGGCATTGTGATGCTGGTGTCGTATAGCGGGAATTGGGATGTGCTGCTGTCTTTTCATCGCCGGGATGCCATTCTTCACCGAGCCAACTCACCGCTGTTTCTGGGGGTTCTTCAGTCATCTCCTCCCACCAAACATCTGTATCTGGAGTCAGCGCAGCATTTGTGAAGATAGAATTTGATCCGAGCGTGTGCATCGCATTCGGGTTTGTATCCATAGACGTTCCCGGCGCAACACCGAAAAAGCCAGCTTCAGGATTGATAGCATAGAGCCTTCCGTCTTCACCGAATTTCATCCAAGCAATATCATCACCAATGGTTTCTGCTTTCCATCCTGGGATAGTGGGGGTAAGCATGGCGAGGTTGGTTTTACCACAAGCACTGGGGAACGCTGCGGCGATATAGGTTTTTTCACCTTCAGGACTGGTTAAGCCCAGAATGAGCATGTGTTCTGCCATCCATCCATCGTTTTTCGCCATAATAGAGGCGATGCGAAGGGCATAGCATTTTTTACCGAGCAACGCATTACCACCGTAGCCGCTACCGTACGACCATATAGAACGTTCCTCTGGAAAATGGACAATATATTTATTATCAGGGTCGCAGGGCCACGAAACATCTTCTTGCCCCGGTTCAAGCGGCGATCCTACTGAATGTAAACACGGAACAAAATCACCATCTTCGCCTAAAATTTCCAAAACATCTTTGCCCATGCGTGTCATAATACGCATATTGACAACAACATAAGGTGAATCGCTGATTTCTACGCCTATGTGTGAAATCGGAGACCCAAGCGGTCCCATACTAAAAGGAACGACGTACATCGTGCGTCCCTTCATACATCCCTTAAAAAGCCCTTTTAGGGTCGTTTTCATCTCATCAGGGTCATGCCAATTGTTTGTAGGTCCTGCCTCAGCTGGGGTTTTGGCGCAAATATATGTTCGTCCTTCAACGCGAGCAACGTCTGCCGGATTAGACCGAGCAAGATAACTGCCCGGACGTTTATCCGGATTCAATCGAACAAATGTTCCGCTTTGGACTAATTGTTCACATAATCTGTCGTTCTCTTCCTGAGAACCATCGCACCAATAAATATCATCGGGTTGGCACAGTTCTGCTGCTTCTTGCACCCAACTGAGCAATTTACTATTGTTTGTCATCCAAATCCTCCATTTTTACTTTGTCAAATTATATTATCACAGAATCAGATATGTTGCAATCAATTTTAGATAATAGCATGGAATTACGTTATCATACACACGCTGTTTATGGTAGATATCAGAATCATTTACATACTCTTGCACCAGCGATGTTAAGAAACCTCCAAATCAAGAAATCAACGGTATGAACGCCATTTAGGCGTTCCCCGGGTATGAATCATGGCGAATCATGTAGAATACCACACGCGTATTCTACCACACGCATTCGTCTTTAGGCATTCCCCGCCTACCGGAGAATATTCATATTTTTTAGATTCTACATATAATCAAGACGTGCAAATGCTAATAAGGTTGAGGTACTTCTATACAAACACACTATATCAAAACGCTGCCCCCAATTTCACATGTATTTTACCGCGTAGTGCAGAATCCCCAGCTGCAAGTCCATAATCTAATTGTATAATACCGCTTTTAGATTCAAGTCTTGCCCCGAATCCATAGCCCACTCTTAGTTTATCAAAAACAGAAGGTCGGTCAATGAAGGTAACCGAACCTAAATCAACGAAGGTGAAAATTTGCGAATTCCGCCCCATAAGGAATCTATATTCAAGATTAGCATGTGCGCGCCGAGGTCCCGAAAACCAATCCTCATCATACCCACGCAGTGTGGTGGCACCCCCTAAATAAAATAGTTCTGTCGGTGGAATGTTGATGCCCCACGCAGCTGCACCGTGCAGTTCAATCGCAATTATTTGGTTCTCCCACGTCTGAAAATACTGTTGAAGGTCAAGCCAAACTTTACGCAGTTTAAATTCACTTCTGGAGAGTTCTACAGCGACACTATCACGCCTACCTTGCGTTGGATTAAGAAAATAATCCTGTGAATCCCGTGTTAACCGCAAGGTTACACTGAACTTCGTACCGCGTTCCATTGGAGCAGAGGAAAACGGACCTGGTACAGGAGATGTTATGCCGCCAAAATGTATCCGTTTATAGCCGAGCGCTACTTCACTTTCATAAAATCTACCAAATTTTGTCCTTCCGCTGACACTTGCTGCGCGCTCTTCAGATTCGGATTCATCAATCGGGCTGCGTTGTTTGAGTTGACTATATGCTGCGCCTAACGTAATCGGTTTTCCTAAAATCCACGGTTCTTTGTATCCGATGTGCAGTGCCTTATGTAAGCCAGATTTCCAATAGACGTTGATATCCCGACCTGTCCCTAAAAGGTTTGTCTCACGCACTTCCACGACTCCAGTGAGTCGTGGCACAGAATCTGAACCTTCCACCGGCGGTGCATAGCCAAGAACCCCAATTAATCGTCCTGTTCTTGCTTCAGTAACTTTGGCGTGAAAGGTGATTGAATCTTCAGATGTCCCCGCTTCCAATAAATTGGGTTGGATGTGGTGAAAATATCCTAAATTCCGTAAGCGGTGATAACTCTGATCAATTTTTCGTTGGTCAAAATAGTCGTTCACTTTAACAGGAATTTCCCTAAGAACTACATCAGTTTTTGTCTTCTGAAGACCACTTACCTTTATCTTATTTATCTGAACTTTAGCACCTTCTCGAATCTGCAAAGCGAAATTGATACTGGCAGTTGCAGGTAAAAGAGCGGTGATAGTCGGTTCTATCTCAACTTTTGGATACCCATGCTCACTGTATAAACGTTGAATTCGCTCAATTCCTTGCTCAAGTGCGGTTCGTGAGAAAAATTGCCCTTTTCGTAAACCGAATTCACGCAGAATCTTGGGTTGAGAAAAAAGGCTATTTCCGATAAGCGAAAAATTACCTATGCGGAGTCGTTTACCTTCTCGAATTGTTACGTTGATAGATACATGTGGACTGCTTGTAAAAATAGGTGAAACGGTTGGCGGGGAAATCAGCGCGAACACGAATCCATCTTTGCGATATGCTGCGAGGACACGTTCAAAACCCGATACGATTTCCTGCTGAGAATATACTTTTTTTGCCTCCCACCCGAACAGATCGCGTAATTTTCTCTCATTGAAATGTTTATTACCTGCAAAATTGAGTTGGGAAATGTTGTAAAGGGGTTGTGAGTTGAGTTCCTCTGTTTCGTTTTTAGTTGATGTTTTTTCTGAAGTGGTATCATCTTGCCCTATATTGTCAAAAGCAGGCATAGTTGCCAAACAGAAAAGTAAAGCGCAGAGAAGTATGAGGAGGCGGTTTAAGGGCATGTGATGGAAACCTGTAGGGCAAATTAGTAAGAAATATTTTACCATGCGCGGCGCGATAAATGCAAATGTGTGAAGTACCATCGATTTTTTAGACCAGAATTCAGTTATAGTTAAGACAAGTTTTTTTGTTCAAATTCAATAGGTGTTAAATAACCTAATGCCGAGTGAGGTCGTTTCTGGTTATATACTTGTTCAATAAAATGTCCAATGCGAGTATGAGCATCCGCGATATCATCATAGTCATTCAGGTGGACTTCTTCCTCCTTGAGAGTTCGGATAAGCCGTTCCGCATACCCGTTCTCCCAAGGACACCCGCTATGAGCCAATGAAATTTCAATTCCATAGTCGGTGAGAGTAGAAATATAATCGCTTGAAA
>JAJDWA010000061.1 GCA_022825825.1 Candidatus Poribacteria bacterium | reverse complement strand
CCCGCGTCCCTGGTGAGGAAAAAAAGCGCGATAAACCATAGGTGCATTTTCCATCTTTGTTTTTGACGACTTCATCGCCTGATAAGATATAAACACTCTCCTGATCAAGCAAGTGTGTGCGAAAAAACGCCCAGCACATTGCCGTCCAAGGAAGAACCGTGTTGAAAAAGCGTTGTCCAGTGCGGTAACTACCGCCTTTAGATGTCCAACGAGAGATATTTAACATGGTGCCCCGTCCTGTCATCGCAAGCAGTACGAAGACAACTTGACATAACTGACGTATCGTTGTTTTTGAAATACATGGATTAAGAACTGAAAAAAGTGCTATAATTTCTAACATGGGTATTTGTTCTTTTGTTTTGTGATTATAGTGTAAACACTATAGGACGAAAGCCCATTTTATTCAACTAAATTTTTGGTGAAGGTATTGAAATATAAAAAGGAGTATGTAACCAATGGCTCAAGAGAACAATCAAGACTATTATGTTTACGTCGGTACCTATACACATGGAGATAGCGAAGGCATTTACGTCTATCGCTTAGATGGTGAAACAGGGGCATTAGAATATTCCAGTAAGATAACAGGTGTCCAAAATCCTTCGTTTTTGGATATTCACCCAAGCGGTCGTTATCTTTATTCAGTGAATGAGATCGGTGAATTTGAAGGCAAAGCAAGCGGGGCCGTCACAGCGTTTTACATTCATGGAAGTACGGGAGAGATTAGTTTCCTTAACCAACGTGCTACCGGTGGCGGCGCACCTTGTCATGTAAGTGTAGATGCTACGGGAAAATATCTGCTTGTAGCAAATTACGGTGGTGGAAGCGTCGCTGCTTTGTCTATTGGGAAAGATGGTAGACTTGGTGAAGCATCTGATTTTGTGCAGCACCAAGGTTCCAGTATCAATCCGGGACGCCAATCAGAACCCCACGCACATGCTATTATGATTGATGGCGGCAACCGTTTTGCCTTTGCCCCCGATCTTGGACTTGATAAGATTCTCATCTATCAATTGGACTTGGCAGAAGGGAAACTAATTCCGAACACGCAACCGTGGGCGCGGGTGCACCCGGGAGCGGGTCCACGCCATCTCGATTTTCATCCAAACGGTAAATATGCGTACGTGATTAATGAATTAGATTCTACTTTCACCGCTTTTCGTTATGAAGCAAGCACAGGCACACTCACTGAAATCCAATCAATTTCAACACTGCCTGAGGACTTTGATGGCACCAGCCACTGTGCAGATGTTCACGTACATCCTTCCGGAAAATTCCTGTACGGTTCAAATCGTGGGCATGATAGCATTGTTATCTGTTCAATTGACGCTGAGACCGGCATGCTTACCTACATTGGCTGTGAATCGACACAAGGGCAAACGCCTCGAAACTTCGGTTTAAATTCTGATGGAACTTTCCTTTTAGCTGCTAATCAACAGACAAATACGATTGTTACGTTTGCGGTTGATGCGGATACTGGTGAATTGACTCAGACAGGTAACGTTGCGGAAGTGCCAAACCCGGTCTGTTTGAAGATGCTTGCATGTAATTAATGATTTACTATAGTTTGGACAGTTTCATCCTGTCAGGACTTCCTAACAAATAAAAAATGTGGGATAAATCCTTTTGCATCTCATTACGGCATCTACATCAGGAACATTATTCTCATTTTCCGAAAATATGTTTGATACTGTATCGGTGGTTGTGTTTTCTAAATGAGTTGCGTGAGGCTGCATCGACAAAGCTGAGTTGCACGTGCCGGTTTAAACTATCACGATTTTGGATACGTTATAAAATTACTGATCACCCCTATTATACAAAAACTTTGATCGAGAGACTAAAAAGTTGGAAGAGCAAGATATAGTGATACACAGTTTAATTTACGCATTATTAGAATTGCGCTGCAAGCAAGAAACTCACCGTGAAGTTTAAAGGAGAAAGCATGCAAAAACGCCCAAAAATTGCTGCGATTGCGACTATATATCACAAATACTCACACGCGCAGCACATCGTCGATCGGTTCTTAGAAGGATACGGGTGGAATAGCAGACACCATTACCCACCGATGGATCTCGTCTCACTTTACGTTGAACAGGTTAAGGACAACGACCTGAGTAAAGATAGATTAGAACGTTTTCCCACAATGAAAGGATATCCCACAATCGCAGAGGCACTCACCCTCGGCGGTGAGGAATTGGCTGTTGATGGTGTGCTGCTCATCGGGGAACACGGCGAATATCCTTCTAACGAGAAGGGACAACGTCTCTATCCTCGCTATGAACACTTTATGCAGATGGCTGAGGTATTTGAACGGAGTGGACGTGGTGTGCCGATTTTCAATGATAAACATCTCTCATGGAATTGGGAGTGGGCGCGTGAGATGTATGACATCTCTCAAGATATGGACTTCGCTTTTATGGCGGGGTCTTCACTGCCTGTTACGTGGCGCACACCTTCAATTGACATGCCGCTCGGTGCTCACGTATCAGAAGCGGTGTGTGTTGCTTACGGAGGCGTGGATAGTTACGATTTCCATGCGTTGGAAACATTGCAGTGTATGGTGGAACGGCGCGAAGGCGGTGAAAGTGGTGTGAAATGGTTACAGGCATACCGTGGCGATACGTTTTGGAATGCACATCACGCCGAACTTTGGTCAAGAGAACTCTTTGAATCCGCGCTGTGTCGGAGTCATACGCTTACCCCATCGCGTCCCGGGTTTAACAATCCGTTTCCAACGTTGGATGAAATGAAGGAGATTGTAAAAGACCCGATAGCATATCAGTATGAACACCAAGACGGGCTTAAGTCTACCATGATTCTGATGAACGGGTTGGTGCAGGATTTCAACTTCGCTGCTTATATTGGATCGGAGAACGAAATTCTTTCAACGCAGATGTATCTACCGATGCCCCCTGCACGGACTACGTTGGCTAACTTTTTCTCCCCACTGGTAAACAATATTGAGAAAATGTATTTGACCGGTAAGGCAACCTATCCGGTTGAACGTACATTGTTGACGACTGGACTTGTTGCGGCAGGCGTTGATAGTTTATTTGCTGATAGCACTAAACAGGAAACACCGCATTTAGACATCTCCTATCAAGCGACCAAAGAATCAACCTTCTGGAGGACATAAAGATATGAAACGAATTGCAGTTATTACCACCATCTACCGTTATCTATCACATGCACAACACTTTGCTGACCGCTTCCTCGTCGGTTATCCAAAAGAGGGCAGATGGCACCGTCCAAATATGAAGGTTGTTTCTCTCTATGTTGATCAGAAACCAGAAGGAGAGCAGAGCGTAGACCGTGCCAGAGAATTTGGGTTTTCTGTTTATCCTACCATTGCCGAAGCACTCCGATGTGGTGGCGATAAACTCGCTGTGGATGCTGTGCTTCTGATCGGTGAACATGGTGACTATCCTACCAATGAAAAAAGCCAAGTGCTTTATCCCCGTTATGATTTTTTCAAGGAATGTGTCAAGGTATTTGAAGAAGATGGGCGCGCAGTACCAATCTTTAACGACAAACATCTCTCCTACAGTTTTGAAAAAGCAAAGGAGATGGTAGACGATGGACACCGCCTCGGTTTTGGTGTGCTTGCTGGCTCATCATTGCCTGTTACGTGGCGATTGCCTGATGTTGAATTGCCTTTGGAATGCGAGATAGAAGAGGCACTGATGGTAGGTGTTGGCGGTTCAGACCCGATGGATTATCACGCTTTAGAGGCGATGCAATGCATGGTTGAACGCAGAAAAGGCTGCGAAACAGGTGTTGCTGCCGTGCAACTGATAGATGGAGAGGGAGTTTGGCAAGCTGGTGAAGATGGACGTTGGTCATTAGAATTATTAGAAGCGGCACTTTCTCGAAGTGATACACCTTGCGGTTTAACGGATGAAGATGGTAGAACACAAGATATGATTGGTAATGGAGAACTACAAAGACTCGTACAAAATCCATCTGCCTATTTCATTAAATATAACAGTGGATTAGAAGCAACACTTTTGATGCTTAACGGTGCAGTGCGGGATTACTGCTTTGCTGCAAAACTTAAGAACGAACCGATACCAATATCAACGCAGTTTTTCCTAACACCAACACCGAACGTTACCTATTCAGCATGCCTTATTGCCAAGATTGAAGAACTTTTTGAGACAGGTGTCGCACCTTATCCTGCAGAACGCACCTTGTTGGTAAGTGGAACATTAGAAAGTTGTTTGACTTCACGCCATCAAGGACATGTGAGATTGGAAACACCACATCTTGATGTCCAATACCGCGCGCCTGCAGAATCGCAGTATGCGCGGCGTTGATCTATAGCAAGCATTTACTGAGTTGAAATAAATAGCGAATGCCTCAGTTGGCAAGTCCTTGACGAATTGCACAAGGACTGGTACAGATACCTCATATAGAATTACTTTCTTATCAACATCCTCCGTGTGGAAGCGAATTCGCCTGCTGTGAGTGTGTAAAAATAAACGCCGCTTGCCACAGGTTCACCTTGTGCGTTTTTACCATCCCAATACGCAGCACGACTCCGATGATGATACATGCCAACAGACTGATGTCCTAAATCTAACTGCCGAACCAACTTACCATCCGCAGCATAGATTAAGATGCTAATGTCTGATGACGCGGCTAATTGATACGGTATCCACGTCTCCGGATTGAACGGATTCGGATAGTTGGGCAGCAGTGCCGTCTCTTTCGGTGTGAATGCCTTCAATAGACTTTCCAGCACAAGCAAACCGCGCTGAAAAGCAGGGTCGGGTAAGTTGAGATTACGCGCTTCCTGTAGCCATGCTGCTATATCTGCTCTTGTCCAAGCGGCCTCCTGGTTGCGAAACTGTAATACAGGCGCAGCAGCATCCGCATCTCCAATAACTGCCGCGACGAGCGTCAAGTCGACGATATTGACGACACCGTCCCTATTGATATCCGCAGCGTTTTTGCCGGTTTTGCCGAAGTTAGCCGCAATAAACGCCAAGTCCAAAATATTCACAACGCCATCCTCATTCACATCTTCGGGCAGGAACATCGGTTCAGTAATCTCTGTGGCAGTAATGATTTTTGGTGATATGCTATTGCCCGTGCTGTCCGTGAGTATCACATCGGATAAACGGACGGTAGAGGCTTTTGTGGCCACAACCTCAAATGTGATAGTGGCGAGCGTGCCGTCATTATGGCTCTCATCTGCGAAAGACGTTGCCGCAAGCGTCACCCTATCGTCTTCAACAACCGGCGGCATAACATAAGCAGGTGTAGGCAGATAGTCCCCGTTGCTACTTTCAACAAAGCGGAGTGCGGTGACGTCAAAATTCACGGTGGCTTGATACCCCGCTACATTTTGACCATAACCGATATTCAGCGATAACGTGAGCTGCTCACCGACAACAGGAGATTCCACGCGAACAGGTGAAAGACTGGCTATGGTGTTTGATGGTAGGGGAGCGTTGAGGTCCCACAAGAAGATTGTTCCGTCTCCACTGCTACTTGCCAACGTGCTGCCATCCGCACTGAATGCAACGTTATATGTTCCCCCCTTATGCCCTGGGAGTGTGCGCATTTTCATGCCGCTTTGGACATCAAACAAGAAGATTGTTTCATCCTCAGCCACAACACTTGCCAGCATACTCCCATCCGCACTGAGCGTCAGGTAATCAAGATCATCATCTGTCCGCCCTGTAAATATGCGCAGATGTTTGCCAGTTTGGACATCCCACAGATGAATATTGTTGTGCTGAATGTCGAATGCAAGTAAATCTCCATTTGGACTGAACGCAATATAATATCCAGTTCCCATGAGTTCTGCGAACACGCGCAAATGTTCGCCAGTTTGGACATGCCACAAACGGATCGTTTTGTCATAACTGCTACTTGCTATTATATTGCCATGTGGACTGAGTGCTATCCTGGTAACCGGTTCCGTATGTTCTGTGGGGTGGAATTCTGGTTCATAACTATAGGCTGGCGGCGGTGCGTTATAAGCTACGATCCTGTGTAGTTCCGCACCTGTTTCCACATCAAACAGATAGATGATGGAGCTCCTTAAACGTATCGACGGATTATAGTCCCCAGTGAGCATTACACACATCACCGTCTTGCTATCCGGAGTGAATGCAACGTGGTCAACCTCACCTAACATATTTATGAGTGTGTGCCGTTCCGTGCCTGTGTCCACATCCCATAAACGTAGGGTGCCGTCTTTACTGCCGCTTGCGATTGTTTTGCCATCCGGACTAAACGCAACGCTGTCAATATAATCTGTATGCCCTACGAAGGTGTGTTGCTTCGTGCCTGTGTTCACATCCCATAAACGCAGCACCTTATCGCGCCCGACACTCACGAGCATATTCCCGTCCGGACTAAATGCGATGTTTCCAATCCGATCTATATGTCCGGTGATGACACGCCGTTCCCAGCCAACCCGGCCATTCCCCGTGATGTCATTCCATAAATGGATTGTTCCGTCACTGCTCCTACTCGCCAATGTGTAGCTATCTTGACCGAACACGACAGTCCTAATAGAATCCATATCTCCGCTGAGTAAACCCCGTGGAGTGCCGTCAAATATATTTGTCAGCCAAATGTTATTGTCCTGACCCCCACTCGCTAATGTGTTGCCATCCGGACTGAATGCGACAGTATAGACACTGTCCGTATGCCTTGTAAAGGAGCGTTCCTCAACACCGGTGTCTACATCCCACAAACGGACGGTATTGTCGTAACTCCCACTTGCGATGAGCTGCCCGTCCGGATGAAATGCAAGGCTACTGATGCTTTCTCTATGCCCTTCGAACCATCGCATAAAATCACCTGTCTCCACATCCCACAGACAGAAGAATTCTTGCAGGTACCCACTCGTCGCTAATGTTTTACTATCCGGACTAAACACAATGCTTGTAACCGAGGATCCAATGCCCCAGAGTCTGTGTAGTTGTCTACCACTCTCCACGTCCCACACATGGACGTCATTGTCAGCACTCCCTGCGATTGTTTTGCCATCCGGACTGAAGGCGATGCGACTGATCGGATACTTATGCCCAGTGAACGTGCGGATTTGCCTGCGGCTTTTCACATCCCACAAACGAACGGTCCTATTTTCAATACTCCAATAGTTGATGGTGCAATCAAAACTGTCACTTGCGAGCATACTGCCATCGGGACTAAACGCTATGTTACGCACCTCAAACCTATTTGCTGGAAATAGGTCAAGTTCTTCGCCTGTCTGTGCATCGTATATCCAAATGCCTATACCGCTTGCCACCGCGAGCTTCGTACCATCCGGGGAATACGCGATTTCACCTGCCCTGCCTTTACCGAGCCGCATCTTCGCGCCTTCGGGTAAATGCCATTGCGGTGAATCTTGTGCAAGCGTGTTAAGTACAAATACAAGTGTTATGAACAGTGCTATTAAATATATTCTTTTCATTGGTGCATGCTCCTTTTGTGCAGACACTATGTCGGTTTCGCTTTGTTCTACCTATAGGTGTCAACTTAAGGGTCCATCCTCTTGTTGGAGGGAAACCTTCTAAGCCTATGGGATTCATCAAACTCACGTTACTTCCTAACTATCATTTTTCGCGTGGCTGTGAAATCCCCTGCTGTAAGCGTGAAAAAATAAACGCCACTTGCAACGAGTTCACCTTGTGCGTTTTTACCATTCCAATGCGCTGCACGGATCCGATGATGATACATGCCAATAGGTTGATGTCCTAAATCTAACTGCCGAACCAACTTACCATCTGCCGCATAAATAGAAATACGCACATTAGCAGGTTTTGCCAACTGATAAGGTATCCACGTCTCCGGATTGAACGGGTTCGGATAGTTGGGCAGGAGTGCCGTCTCTTTCGGTGTGAATGCCTTCAATAGACTTTCCAGCACAAGCAAACCGCGCTGAAAATCGGGATCGGATAAGTTGAGATTACGCGCTTCCTGTAGCCATGCTGCTATATCTGCCCTTGCAGGCGCGACTTCCTGGTCGAGAAACAGTAATGCGGGCGCAGCCATATCTGCATCTCCGATTACTGCTGCAACCAACGCCAAGTCAACGATATTGACGACACCATCCCTATTGATATCCGCAGCATTTTTACCGGTTTTGCCGAAGTTAGCTGCAATAAACGCCAAGTCAAGAATGTTGACAACGCCATCTTCGTTCACATCTTCGGGCAGGAACATCGGTTCAGTAATCTCTGTGGCGGCGATGATTTTTGGTGATATATTATTGCCCGCACTGTCCGTCAATAGCACATCGGACAAGCGCACGGTAGAGGGTTTCGTTGCCACAACTTCAAACGTAATCGTGGCAAGCGTCCCATCCGCATTGCTTTCCTCTCCGAAAGTTGTTGCTGCAAGCATTACCGTCCCTTTATCAACAACAGGTGGGATAACATAAACAGAGTCGGGCAGATAGTTGCCTTTGCTACTTGCAACATAGCGGAGTGCGGTGGCGTCAAAATGCACCGTCGCTTGATACCCGCCCACATTTTGACCATCCGCGATATTTATGGATAACGTCAGCTGCTTGCCGACAACAGGAGATTCCACACTAACAGGTGAAAGACCGACCGTCGTATTTGATGGCACGGGAACGTTGAGATCCCACAAGAGGACAGTTCCATCACTACTGCCGCTCGCCAGTGTGCCACCGTCCGGACTAAACGCGACACTTCTCAACCGAACCTGATGCCCTTTGAACACGCGCAGCGGCTGCCCCATGGCTGTATCCCACAGGCGAACGACATTGTCAAAACCACCACTTGCCAGCATCTTGCTATTTGGACTGAACGCTACGTCAGTGACATATTCAATATGTCCTGTAAATGTGTTAAGTAGCATACCAGTTTGGAAATCCCATAGATAGATGTACCTACTACTGCTGTTTGCCAGCATCTTCCCGTCTGGACTGAGCGCTAAACGATAGGGATAAGAACCCGCCCGTTCTGTTACCATGCGCAGATGCTCGCCCGTTTGCGCATGCCACAAACGAATCGTCCCGTCAGAACTGCTACTTGCCAGCATATTCCCATGCGGACTGAACGTTATGGCTAGGACCGGACCCGTATGTACTGTGGGCAGGATTTCAGGCGCATGGTCATGGTAAATTCCCCCTTTATATGCGTCAATTGCGTAAAGTTCAGCGCCAGTTTCCACATCGAACAAAGAGATACTGGCGTCCCTTGAATGAGGTGAAGCATTAGGTATAGGTCCCGCATGGGTTATTAAACACGCCACCGTCTTGCCATCCGGATTGAACGCAAGGCTACTAACATTACCCGGAATATCTATGAGCGTGCGCCGTTCCAAGCCGGTGTCTGCATCCCACAGACGCACCGTGCCAGAACCACTGCTTGCGATGGTCTTGCTGTCCGGACTGAACGTAAGGCTGTAAATATAACTTGTATGCCCGGCGAGGATATGCCGTAACGTGCCTGTGTCCACATCCCACAAATGGATGGGACCGTCCCGACCGCCACTTACGATGGACTTGCCATCCGGACTATATGCGATCCTGAAAACATAGTCTATATGTCCTGTGATGGTGAACCGAGTCCTACCACTCTGAACATCCCACAGACGGATAGTGCCATCGCGACTGCCACTCGTCAATGTCAGACTATCCGTGCTGAACGCTATGCTCCTAATGAATTGCGTGTGTCCTGTAAGCACGTGTTGTGTATCTCCGCCAGGGACACGCGTCAGCCGAATCGTACCGTCCGCACTATGGCTGGCTAATGTTCTACCATCCGGACTAAAAGCGATGCCATAGACCTCTTCCGTATGCCTTTTATAAGAGCGGTGCTGACTACCGGTCTCCACGTCCCACAAACGGAAGGTCCTGTCAGAACTCCCGCTGACGATTGTTTTTCCGTCCGGACTAAATGCGACGCTATTGACCCCTTCCGTATGACCTTTGAACTCGTGTAAAACTTGACGGGTTTCCATATCCCATAGATAGAAGATTTTGTATAAACTGCTACCTGCTAACGTTTTGCCATCCGGACTAAACGCAAGGCTGGTGACCAGCCCAAAAGGTTCTGTGAAGGCATGCATCTCCTTACCACTCTCTATGTCCCACAGACGGACAATGCTTGCACCTCCACTTGCGAGTGTTTTTCCATCCGGACTGAAGGCAAGAGCAGTGATATAATACTCATGTCCTGTGAATGTGCGTATCTGCCTGCCACTTTTCACGTCCCACAGACGGATTGATCTGTCCCTGCTGTCACTTGCGAGCGTCCTGCCATCTGGACTAAAAGCGATTTCATCAACCTGATATTTATTCCCTGCGATTAGGTTCAGTTCTTCACCTGTCTGTGCATCGTAAAGCCAAATACCAATATCAGTTGAAACAGCGAGCTTCGTGCCATCGGGCGAATACGCGATTTCATTTGCCCCGCCTTTACCGAGCTGCATCTTCGCGCCTTCGGGTAAATGCCATTGTGTTACGCCTTGGGCATAGTTAATAGTTGTAAACGTCAGTGCTACAAACAGTGTTGCCAAAAATGAATACAGTGTTCTTTTCATAGATGTGTGCTCCTTATGTGCAGATACATGGAAATGAGCAATTTATATGCCAACGCCAAAACCGATAATATACCGATTTGCTGCACAAAAATGTGCATCTTCTGCTTGTTTGTTGCACAATATGGGGCATGGCAAAAAAATGTGTGTTAGTTGAATTCTGGATTATAGAACTAAACGGGTTACATTGTGTGTTGGGCGAGATTGAAATGTAATAAGAAAACTGGGAAAGGTAAAAATTAGATGACATGAACTCTAAAATTTTGATATAATTCCACACATACTATTATAATCAATCAGAGAGTTATTAACCCAAAAGGATAAAATAATGAAATTTGAACGTGAAGAAATATTGGCACAATTGCGTAACAACATTGATGCTGGCAAACCAATAATCGGGGCAGGTGCAGGTACTGGTATCTCTGCCAAATGTGAAGAAGCCGGTGGTATTGACCTAATTATCATATACAATTCGGGTAGATTCCGGATGGCAGGCAGAGGTTCACTTGCAGGCATGATGCCTTACGGTGATGCGAACCAGATTGTCGTTGAAATGGCAAGTGAAGTGCTACCTGTTGTCAAAAGGACGCCTGTTCTTGCAGGTGTCTGTGGGACAGACCCGTTTCGCTTGATGGATATATTTTTAAGTCAAATAGATGCTATTGGATTTTCTGGTGTGCAGAACTTCCCCACGGTGGGGCTGATTGATGGCACATTCCGTCAACTTCTTGAAGAAACCGATATGGGATACGGACCTGAAGTGGAAATGATTCGGACAGCACATCAAATGGGGCTACTTACCACGCCTTACGCCTTCAACGAAACCGAAGCAGAGCAGATGGCAGATGCGGGAGCGGATATTCTTGTGGCACATATGGGATTGACGACAAAAGGTTCTATCGGTGCAAAGACTGCTTTTACACTTGAAGATGCCGCAAAACGTGTGCAAGCCATTCATGACGCTGCAAAAGGTGTTAATCCTGAAATTCTCGTAATCTGTCACGGTGGTCCGATCGCCGAACCTGAAGATGCCACCTATGTCTTGGAAAATACGGAAGGTGTTGTCGGATTTTACGGTGCTTCAAGTGCTGAGCGGTTACCAACGGAACGGGCAATTACGACGCAAATTGAGGCTTTTAAGAAAATAAGGTTATAGATTGTCAGTAAAATTCAAAATATTTATAGTGTGCCTTTAAACACGGTAGGCGTGCTTCAAAGGCATTCAAATAATTGGCTTTACTATAAGCAAAGGAGATTGTGAGCTATGACTGATGAAGAAAAATTTAGATTTGACTTAACCGGATTTCTTGTGCGTCCAGCTATTCTGAACAAAGATGAAGTAGGTGCAATTGTTGACCAACTTGATAGAATCAGGCATAATCCCGAATCGTTACCGCCGGAACACCGCGCTGTTCCAGGTGGTGCTTCAAGTGTTCTCATCGATCATCCGAAAGTGATTGAAGTATTGCATCAAATCATCGGCCCTGATGTTCGGATGGAAAGCACCTTTTTTGTGTGGCGTGAAAAGGGACAAGCACACGGCGGGCTCCATGGTGGCGGCCCCCGTCAGGCGGATCCAATTTTCGGTTATCGTGTCAATAATGGCAGGATTCATGCTGGCATGGTGCGCGTCGTTTTTGAACTCACCGATATTTCGAAAAACGATGGTGCAACGCATTTCATTGTCGGCAGCCATAAGTCTAACTTCCCAATGCATTCAGACCACATGTCGTTAGAAGAGGGGAAACGGAGCCCTTACTTGATGACTTATGAATGTCCTGCCGGTAGTGCGATATTTTTCACGGAGAACCTCTGTCATGCTGGCCCCGTGTGGCAACGTGAAACCCCACGCATCGCGGTTTTGAATGCTTACGCGCATCTCGCAACGCATTGGCATCGCCTTCGTATTCCACCAGAGGTGTTGAATGGGCTTTCTCGAGAAAAACAAGCATACTTCCGTGAACCGTGGATTGCCGATTTTCGCACGAGCCCTGCTACGCATAACACGATAGAACGTTTTTTGGAAAAAGATGAACCTCCAATTAACACGAACCATAATCCGTGAATTTTGAACCTTGATTTCACTTTTCAATTCGCATAATTTGTGGTAAACTAACATTACGCATGAAAATAAAGAGGGGCAAGGGACTCATACTTGCCAGAGGTTAAATTAGAAAACAAAAGTGTGGTTATGGATAGATAATGGCGAATATCAAATTACAAAATATAGTAAAACGGTTCGGCGATGTTGTCGCGGTCAAAGATTTTAACTTGGAAATTGAAGATAAAGAGTTTGTTGTATTCTTAGGCCCATCAGGCTGTGGGAAAACGACAACGCTCCGATTGATAGCTGGGTTGGAACATCCTGACGAAGGCGAAATTCTTATAGACGGGTATCTCGTCAACGGTTTGTCCCCAGCGGACCGGGATATCGCATTCGTTTTTCAATTCTATGCGCTGTATCCACATCTAAGTGTATATGATAACATTGCATTTCCGCTTAAAGCGGTGAAGGTCGAAAAATCCGAAATTGATGAACAGGTTAAAAAAGTCGCAAAGATTTTACAGATAGATAACGTTTTAAATCGGAAACCGAGTGTGCTAAGCGGAGGTGAGATGCAACGCGTTGCGCTTGGACGTGCAATGGTCCGACAGCCGAAAGTCTATCTGCTTGATGAACCGATGGCGAATTTGGACGCGAAACTCCGAATTGATACACGAGCAGAAATTAAACGACTCCAACACGAAATCGGTGCAACCACTATCTTTGTTACACATGACCAGGTTGAAGCGATGTCTCTCGCTGATAGGATTGCAGTAATCCATCAAGGCGTGCTACAACAAATTGGTACCCCTCACGATGTCTACAACAAACCGGAAAATCTTTTTGTTGCAGGATTTATGGGTATGCCAGCCATGAATCTCCTTGATGCTGAGATTACCTCTCATGAAGGCAAAATCGTATTGCAGCTGAGTCATACCACTGTGCAGTTAGAACTTTCTCAACAACAGCAGTCTCACCTAAACGCTAATACTCAGAATAACGGTTATGTCTTAGGTATTCGACCTGAGCATATTACAGCATCCAGAGAGCCAGCCGGACGCAAAATCCGTGCTGATGTTCATCTCATTGAACCTCTTGGTTCTGTCAATATTCTTGACCTAATGCTTGGAACACATCAGGATACACAAGAGCCTATCCTGCTCCGAGTTAGAGCACATCCAACATTTCTTGTTGAGCTGAGGGACACAATCTGGTTGGATTTCAAAAATGATCAGATGCACTTATTTGACAGCAAAACTGAGCAGGCAATTTGGTAAACCACAATATTAATGGATATAAATAAACATGAAAATACCGTGTCGTTTGGCAGCTTTCGATTTAGACGGAACACTATTAAATAGCGATCACGAATTATCACATGAGAATTGCGAGGCACTCCAGCACCTCGCTGCGAATGAAATTCTTGTTGTCTTAGTATCTGGTAGGATGCACCGATCTATACAACCTATCAGTGATAGAATTGGTTTAGAAAATCCAATTATTTCGTATAATGGAGCAATGGTGAAACATGCAACTACTGATGAGGTCTATCATCATACTCCAGTGCCAGCGGACTTTGCAATTGCCATAGTTAACGATTGCATCGACCAGAATTTACATGTCAATTTTTGCTTGGACGATGAACTGTTTGTTGCGGAAAATAACAAATGGAGTGAACTCTATGAAACTCGAACAGGTGTTCCAGCAACAGCGGTAGGTGATCTTCAACAGTTGGCCGGTGAGACACCAACAAAGCTGCTTATTATTCATCCGTCAGAAAAGTTGGCACCGCTATTGGAGAGTTTCAAGTCAAAATATGCAGACAAACTCTATGTAACGCAAACACAACCAGAGTACATTGAATTCATGAATCCTGAAGTCACGAAAGGGCGAGCGCTTACTGCACTTGCGGAACAGTGCGACATTCCAATAGAATCAGTTGTTGCTTTTGGCGATAGCTATAACGACGAAAGCTTGCTCAAAACGGCAGGTTTTGGTATAGCAATGGAGAATGGCGTTGCTCCAATTAAAGCATGTGCGGATCACATCACTGCAACTAACGATCAGCACGGTGTTGCCAAAGCAATATGGGAATTAATTCTTTAATACGAGAATAGATTACTATTGAATCTAAAGAAACAACTACAAAGTTAACGAAGTTTATCAGACTTACTATACGGAAAATCTGCCATTAACACGTAAGAACTGCCTTCCCGTTTTAAAGACATTTTGACAGAGTGCATTGTAAATTCAAAGTATTTTGCCAACACTTCGGTTAATTCGAACTGTAGTTTTTTCATGGAGTCTTCGCTCACCTCAAACCGATCTTGTGTGAGAATGAGTTGTAAACGCTGCGTAGCAATGCTGCTTGATTTCGATTTCCGAGTAAATAATCTTTTGAAATCCATAAGTCCCTCTACTTATTTCTTGAAAACCAGTTCAATAAATTAGCAAAAAAGTTTTCTTCTTGCATTTCAGGAATTGGGATGCGTTGTCCTGTCATACGCCGTGCGATTCGCATATATGCCTCTGCACCAGGGGACCCTTCGCTGTGCACAAGGGGTACACCGCGATTTGTGGAGGCGATAACACCTGTATCCTCAGGAACAACACCGAGAAGATCGATGTTCAGAATATCTAATACCTCATTCTTACCCATCATATTTCCATTTTTGACAAGTGTTGGCGATAATCTATTTAGCACAAGATTAATTGAATTAATCCCTTGATGTTGCAAAAGTCCGATGATGCGGTCAGCATCTCGAATGGCTGATACGTCAGGGGTCGTGACAATGATCGCCTCGTCTGCGCCAGCGGCGGCATTGTGAAATCCTTGTTCTATCCCAGCGGGAGAGTCAATAAGAACAAAATCATATTCTTGTTTTAGTTTTTCACAAATTTCCTGCATCTGTTCTGGCTTGATATCGTCTTTTCTGTTCCGCTGTGAAGCAGCAAGCAACATCAAATCTTCAACACGTCGGTCTTTCACAAGAGCTTTATCAAGATCGCATCGTTTTTCAATAACATCCATGGATGTATAAACGACTCGACTCTCTAAACCCATCACGACATCAAGGTTACGCAAACCGACGTCGGCATCAATAATGACAACCGTTCTCTCAATCATCGCTAATGCAGTGCCAAGGTTCGCGGTTGATGTCGTTTTACCGACTCCCCCCTTTCCAGAAGTAATTACGATAACTTTACCCATAGTCAACCCTTCCTTATTTTAGAATTTGATAAATTCTTCTACGATGATAATATCTTCAGCACCAACCCGAGCAATTTCGGGATACCCTCTCGGCTTTTGACCTACTGGCGGACGATTCATATACGAACCGATTTGAAGTTGTAATGGGACCAACTCCATTGCTATAATAACAGAAGAAAGTCTCCCATGAACCCCAGCATGCGCGTTTCCCCGCAAAGCACCGAGTACTATTATATCGCCTGCAGCAACAACTTCTCCACCCGGATTAACATCTCCATAGATAACCACACTGCCTGATAAACAAGATGTTGTCTGTCCGGATCGAATCGTTTGACGCACGATTTGAGATTGTTCAAAATCTGGCTGATTATCGTTCGTCAAACTCTGTGAAATACTATGTGTTGCAGGCGCTGCCAAGATAGGGGATTCGTCCTTTTCATCAAAAACGTTGACGCCGCTGACAACAAGATCGTAGTTTTCCGTTAAGTATGTTTCTAAATTTTTCAGATCTTCAGATGATAAAGGTGATGGTCTCATATCAATATTGATAGAAGTACCTGCCAACGGTTGATTCATACCGTCTAACAACTCATGAATTGCTGCTTCAACCTCATTTAACGAGACTTTCGGATTGATAATTAGATGCAATCCATCCTTATATCCTCTGAGTTTCACGATTGGATTTTCCATTTTTTTCACACACGAAACTTTTTGTCCTGCAAGGCAAAATCTTATGTTGATGTAAAAAAGCCTTACCACAATAGATTTATACTGCGGCACTTTCAACTTTTGCTAAGACATAAGGCCCTTCAGGAATCGCTGCTATCTGAACGTTCTCTCCGTAACGAGCCAAAAGCTGTTCAATACCTTCCTGTGGTTTTTTTAGCGGATGCACAAACAGCTTGGATCTCTGTTGATACGGAATACCATCTGTATAAAAATAGATATCGGCTTTACGCGCGACTTTGGCCAATTCTTCCAATTGCCATTGATCAATAACGAAGTTCGCAGGATTGTAAAGTCCTTGAACAAAGGCGGTCAGATCATCAGTTTTGAATAATAGATCGGTAAACGGTTTGCTTCCAATACCCTCATTACAAGCAGCTACAAGCAGAATACTACCCCCTTGTTTGACAATTTCAACGGCGGTAAGTAAGCCTTTTATTGCCTGGTAGAATGTAGTGTCCAAAGGATATCCTGCACTGGAAACAACAACAGCATCTACAGGATCCGGTATAGTAACCTTAGCATGTTTTTCTACAAATTGTGCACCAGCAAGGTGAGATTCAACCATATCCCCCGCAAAAACACCGGTTATCTGTCTCTGTTTATCAATAGCAACATTGAGATTAAAATCTACCCCTGCCATTAAAGCGATCTCGGTCGCTTCCAGGTGAAACGGGTTTCCATCCAAAATACCGACAGCGGATTTAGGATGTTCCATCAGTTCAGGACCATGCATAACCTTCATAGTTTCAATAGACGCAATTCCTGGGCAGATTGCTTTCCTACCTCCAGAATACCCTGCCATCAAGTGAGGTTCTATCAACCCTGTTACAATCTTTAGATCCGCTGCGAGATATGCCTGATCTATGTAAACTGGTGTGCCATTGTTCGTCTCACCCAAATATGTATGTGTCTCTGGCTTTTGGGAAAAATGGTTGACAATACGGTACGAATCCATAATAGAACGGCCGACCATTTCCTCAAGTTCTTTTCCTTCATTTGGACGGTGAATGCCTGTAGCAATAAGAATTGTAATCTTCTCACGCGGCATTCCCACCTGTTCAAGTGTTTCCAAAACAGGCGGTAGAATCACTTGATTTGGCACTGGGCGCGTAATGTCAGAAATTACAATACATGCAGAATCTCGCCCTTTTGCCAATTTTGCTAAGGACGGTGAAGCAATAGGCTTCGAAATCGCATGCCGCACTGCTTTGTCAGCATCAGCTAATGGAATGCTTGACGCAGTTTCTAAAACTCCTACCAAATTTTTGTTAGGAATCTCTACTGCAACTGTGCCATGTCCATATCTCATCTCGACTTGCATGAATGCATTTCCTTAATGAATAAATTGATTAAATTGAAATAATTATGATACCATATTCAAATATCGTGAAACTTGAAACTACAGAATTGTGAATCCTGATTTAAAGTGTAATACACTTTTATATTAGATGTCAAATTTTTTCAACCAGTTTGATGTATTGACTTGATTTTTTTCATATCACATGTTAAATTGTACATGCTTTCTGATAGAATTCCTTAAGGTGTGCGGGTAAGATTCAAAACGGAGATTCAACAACATGAAACGTATCGAAGTTACAACAAAACCTAACGGCGCTGGTCGTAATTGGCTTGAGGTCGGTTCTTTTGAAGTTGATTCACTTGGTCGTAAACAGTGGGTTAAGAAAAATGTGCCATATCAAGATTCAAAATTGACTGTAGATAGACAATATTCTGCGCGTGGCGAAACTATTGATTGGATTGTCCTTATTCCTGAAGATTATTCGCTCTCACTTGTAAAAATTACCTACGACCGTTTAAACCCGAAAGACCTTGAAGTGCTATGGGAACCTGGTGCATCTAACCAATCGGAGAATTCCCGTGAAAATAAAAAGAAACGTGCTTTCGAACTTGCCGCTGGCAACCAAGAACTTACATCTCTCCTAAAGGAACTTTTTGAGGATTAACAATTTTACATTCAAAAGTGTAGTGCTTACCATCCATAACGTTCTGGTCCCCAGGGCTTTGTTATTAATTCCTGTTTTGCCATTACCATAGTTTTGCTTGGAACATCCTCGTATAGAATTACACCCGGACCTACAATACTATAAGAACCGATACGTCTACCGGGCATAATGATTGCATTTACTCCTGTGCGGCAATAATCACCCATGTAAGTCGCATTTGCTCCGTAATTTGGCACTTCGTAACGACCTTCTACTTGAATTGATGTATCTTGGTCATCAAAACGTAGCGTTCCACACACTGTTGCGGCGCCAATATCTGTTGCACATCCAAAAACACCAGACATTTCACAGTAGTGATATAGGTAAACTTTATCGAACATGACACCGGACATTTCTGCACCGTGTCCTACGATACACCGATTTCCGATAGCACTGCTCTGAATATCGCAATAATCGCTCACACGGCATTGATCACCGATGTATATGTTTCCGTTTAAAATTGCGCCATTTGTGATGTTATTGTTTGCTCCAGCGATAAGCGTTCCGTTCACAACAACACGCGGACCGATAACTGTGTTTTCTCCTAATACGACGTGCCCGTTAATTTCAGCAGCATCGGAAATTTTGGCACTCGCTGCGATGTTGTTTGTATCAATTCGTTTTGAGAGATAATCTACTAACCGGTGGTTTGCTTCCAAAACATGCCAAGGTTTATCAACGTCAACAAAAAAGTCGGTCGCTTCAACTGCTAACACCTCTATTCCATCATCAATCATGAGCTGAAGAGATTGTGCGATTTCAGACTCGGGCGGTGGCATTCCACCGACAGGGACTTGGGCGACGATGCCAGGGTTCCTTAAAAAATAAGGTCTTGCAGTCGGTTTAAAAGCATAAATTCCGCATAGACGATATGAACCACCGCGCGGATGTCCTTCAATACCCGATAAACATCCATCAGTAGTTTTGGCACAGAGCCAATTGCTCGCGTCCTCATCGCTAAGCGGCTGAATTAACGCAGCTGCTTCTGCATCTTGACTATCGAACTCTTTAACTAAATTACGAAAATTTTGAGATGTGGTTACAATATCACCGTAAATTATGAGAAAATTTTCATCATTTAGTTTTTTTAACGCAGTCAAAACTGCATCTGCAGTGCCATCAAGAGAATGTTGGGTTACAAATTCAACATTTGGAATGTCTGCAATTGCACCACGGACCTGTTGGGCATAATGTCCGACTACAACAATAATTTTGTTTATGCCTATTTCAATGAGATTCTCTACTATTTGGCGAATTATCGGTTTATTTGCGACAGGGATCGTGCATTTCTGGCGAAATTCTCCATAAGGCCAAACTTTGCGCCCTAAACCTGCAGCTAAAACTATAGCGTACTCCATAATTTGTTTGTTATAGATTCTCCTTTATGTCTACATCTAATTTGTCCAATTCTACATATTGATTTATAAAATTTGCGAAAAACTCAATATCGGGATTTAGTGTGTCTAAGCGTTTTTCATAGGGAACTACACCGACCACTGGTACTTCTGTTAACCGTTCAATTTCCGCAGGATTAGTCTGTTCCGCAAGACTCACTGTTTCTGGGTCAAATTGATTTAGAACAATCCCTGCTACGTGTAGATTGAACTGTTTGGCAAACATAACGGTTAGCACCGTATGATTGATAGTGCCTAAGCCAGCATGGGCAACGATTATTACCGGCAACTCCAGTTGACTAATGAGATGTGCCACGCAAAAATCATCGTTTAGAGGCACTGCAATGCCACCAACCCCTTCTACTATCAAAAAATCATATTTCTGTTTCAGTTTAATGAATGCTGCCTCAATTGTCAATAGGTCTATTTGTTTGCCTTCTAATCTTGCTGATACCGAAGGTGCTAAAGGGTAGCGGAATTGGATTGGATTAATCAACGTGAGCGGATCGTCAACTTGTGCGGCGTGTTTCAAAAATTGGGCATCAGATGTATCACCTGTGCTGATTGGCTTCATGACCCCAATTTGAACGCCTGCTTGTTTTAGTGCAGCCGCTATACCTCCTGCAATTACTGTTTTTCCTATTTCTGTCCCTGTTCCCGTAATGAAAATTCCATTTACACAGTTATCTAAAATCACAAAACATAATCCATAGATATTGTTAGTAATAACGTGAGCTCGGGATAAGTAATTTTGGAAACGGTAGGAGCGGTTTTCTAACCGCTCTGTATCAGACACAAAACGTGCCTGTTGTTGCCAGGATAAGCCCGGTTCGGTTGGAAAATCGAACCTTCCTTGGTTATTAAGAATAAAATCAAAGCATGAAGAACTTTATATTTCTTATACCGAGCTCGCGTTAGTAATAAATCTTTTATATGTTAACAAATATATGAGATTGGCGTTAAATGTTGAAAGACTTAAGTATATTCCACATTTACATTTTAATTTAAAACTTGACATAAGTCAAAATTATTTTCAGATTAAAGTAAGAACAAATACCGAATTAGGTTGCTTTTTTCACTTGAACATGGGAAAATGGTAGTTAAGAATTTCTTAGGGGGAAGTAATCATGAATTCAGAAAATCTACGCTTGGCTTTATCAAAATCCAAGGATATTACACTAAATTTTCTTGGTCGTGTTCTCTCAAGTACGCGTGTTGAGCCGATTCGCGATGAGGAAGGCGCTAAAGGCGTAAAAGCATGTTGGGTCGGTGAACAAGGTAAGCGTAATATCGCAATGGATGCTGGCGAATGGCGCGCTAATGTTGAAATGGAAACAGATGAGCCACCAACTGTAGAATATGTGCAACATGGCGAAACACGTAGTGTTGCAATAAAAAATATTAACAACATCTCTTGTTCGGTAGACCGCGAGACATTAGATCAGTTTGCCACACCAAGAGGTGCTGCGATTGCAGTTTGTGCTGGCGCTGCCGCTGGATTAGTCGGTTGGTTTGTCGTATCCGTGATGCGTGCTCTTACTGTTTCAAATAGAGAAGAGGATGAACCTTCAGCAGCTGCTATTTCTGATGAGGATGTTGGAACCGGATCGGAAAATCCATCCGTAGAAGCATGAGAATTGTAGCCGTAGATCCTTTTTATTTGCGGATGCCAGAGATCACATCAGCAGCGGATGGGACCCAAGATACGCTCTTAGTCCGAATTCGCACAGATGCCGGAATAGATGGATGGGGCGAGTGTGATGCATCTCCATTGGTCAGTATTGCGGTTTACTGCTGTCCGATGTCGCACGGCAATATCATCAATATCCGTACTTCGCTAATTGGTGAAACGGTTGATGGTCCCGACGATGTGCTTCGCCTAAGTGAAAAGGTACTGCGGAATGGGTTGGACATTCAGCAGATACAACATGCTTATAGCGGCGCAGAAATCGCATTATGGGATATTATTGGAAAAAAGTTACAGAAACCCATCTACAGTCTACTTGCGGAAATGTCTGCCACCCCAAGTACACCGCATCCAAAGCTACCGTATGCTTCTGTGCTGTTTGGCGATACACCGGAAGACACCTATCATATTGCAGTGGCGTTGCGTGAACAAGGGTATCACGCTGCGAAATTTGGATGGGGCCCGATGGGCAAATTCGGTGAGGAAAACGATATCGCACTTGTACGTGCGGCTCGTGAAGGTATGGGCTCCGACACGCAGATTATGATTGACGCAGGGGTGGTTTGGGGAACTGATTATGAAACTGCTTATAAGCGCGCTGAAGCATTTGCTGAATTTTCTCCAACGTGGTTGGAAGAGCCGCTTGCTCCCGATGCTATTGATGCTTACAGTTCCCTAACTGCAAAAAATCCGCGTGTTCCTATCGCTGCAGGTGAAGGTTCAAATACCTATCGTATGGCAGAAGATTTGATTACCCATGGTGGTGTTCAGTTTGTGCAAATTGATACAGGACGTATCGGAGGGATCATGCCATCTTTTCAGGTACGCCGACTCGCCGAACAACACGGAGTCCAATATGTCAATCACACCTTTAAGAGTCATCTAAGCCTTGCCGCTGCGCTCCACGTTTTTGCCACAAACCCAGATTTTGACTTATTGGAATATCCGGCTGCGGGTTCTGAACTATCACAACGAATAGTTAAAAACCCGTTTCCAGTTGATCCAGATGGAATGGTTTGCGTTAATGATTTACCTGGACTTGGTGTACAAGTGGATATAGATGCAATTTGTCCATATTTAGTCCCAGTAAATATCCACGTTGGTACTGAAACGGTTTTCCAAAATACATTTCTTTAGTCATGCCTCTTACTTATGCAAACCCATTCACTATATCTCTAACCAGTTTATTTAATTCTGTACTTCTGAATTCATGCGATATTACATTACCCTCTTTGTCAATTAACCACTTAGATGGCATACCACTCACACGGTACAGTTTTTTTAGAGGTCCTTCCTTTCCATCAAAAATCTGCCGCCAAGGTAAGCTGCACACATTTAGGTATTCGGACATATCTGATTTTTCCGTATCGCGGTTAATACCGATAACATCAAAACCGAAATCTCTATGAGTATCATATACCTTTTTCACGATTGGCATATTACCAATACAAGGGCCGCACCAAGTTGCCCAAAAATAGAGTAACATCACTTTACCTCTATAGTCTTTTAGTGAAATTGGATTTCCATCAATATCAGTTGCTGAGAAGTCAGGTGCGGGTTTTCCAATCATCTCCCGTTTTGAATCATACTTATCAAAATACGTATCTGCAAGTTCAATATTACCCAGTTCTTCGTGAGTCACCGCAAATTCCCGATAGAGACTCTTTAGCCATGGATTTTTCTGTTCTGTACTTTCAAGATTCTCACACAGTTGAAGTGCCTCTTGATGTTTGTTGCATGCTCGTAACATCTCCAAAAGCGTCCAATAATCTCGGAACCGCATGATGTCTTCACCATGTGGTTTCATAATAGATTTGAAGCTATCGATCAAGTTTTCAGCATCTTCACTGCGCCCTACTATAACATAGAGACGAATCAGATTAGAATAGAGATTGAAAAAATTTGGATCTTCAGACACAAGTTGAAGCGCTCTTTCATATCCTTTGATGGCTGCTTCAATTCCTCCGTACATTCTTATCGGGTGCTTCTTCCAATCTCCTTCTGATAAGTAAATTGTATTGGAAAAACTTAAATTTAAATAAAGATCTGACATTAAGGTGTTATCTACTTCTGGGTTTGCGTGGTGTGGGCATCGGACAATAGGGTTAGCATCACCATATACATTGCGTTCATTTTTTAACCATTGTTGATAATACTCTGGCGTGCAATCATAGCTGTAACTCACAGGTAGGTTTGGATCTGTGTCATAAGGTAAAATTGGTACACCTTGATCTTCGTCAGCAGGACAGATTAAATGAGTTTCGTCAATCAAATATGTCGGGTGAAGTCCGGAAAGCCACTCTGGAAAATCACCATGTTCCCTTTCATAATCTTTTAATGCTTCGCCAATTGATGCCAAATTTTGCGAGCAAGTTTTCAGATTTTTGGATTCCAGTTCGGTTATAAGGGATTCATCTTCAAAATCTACGCGGATTTTGGGTACACCCGTTTCGTGTTCTGTTACTGCAGCTATTGCAGAAGTAAGTAACAAACTCAAAGTCATTAATTCCTCCATTGTGTGATGTATTATATTAGAGATATTCAAAAGTGAAAAAAATCACTCTCAAAAAGTTGCATTTTCATTGTTACACATCAATGGATGCACTTCATGAGTACAAAAATAAGGAAAGACAGCGAAGCCTTCCATAGGAAAAATCTATGCTTTAGGATAGATTACTTACATAATGAACTGTCCTGCCATCATAAATTGTTAATAACTGTGATAAATCTTACGAGAAATTGAGAACCAATGCCCTGGACTATCAGAAAATATACTGGACTCAAACACCTGATTATACTAAAATATAAGTACTAAGAGAATTAACGCTATCATAATGTTATTAAGGAGGGGCTTCTCTGATGCCTCGCGATTACCAAGTTGAGACTGCTGATTACCAAGATTTTATGACCTCTTTGCCCGCAAAATCGGTTGACCTTATTTTAACCGATCCCCCATATTGCATAAGCAAAAAGACAGGGTTTAAGTCTGTAAAAAATGGAGAAAAAAGGTTCGCTGTGAGTATGGATTTCGGACAGTGGGATCAGACTGAAGTCAACCTTGAGGATATGGCAATATCGTTTTACGATGTTTTACGGCGCGGGGGAACTGCTATTGTATGGTATGATATTTGGAAAATAGATAGGTTAAAAGAAGCGATGGAATCTGCCGGCTTTAAGATGATTCGGTTGATTATCTGGCAAAAAACCAATCCTGTACCGCTGAATATGAGGGCAACCTATTTGTCCAACAGTAGAGAAGTAGCAGTTACGGGAGTGAAAGTTGGCAAACCTACCTTCAATAGCGAATATGATTCTGGTATTTATGAATATCCTATCCCGCGACACAGTGGAAACAGGGTACACCCAACGCAAAAACCTTTACCACTGTTTGAGGATTTAGTTCGCAAACATAGTAACACGGGAGATCTGGTTGTTGACCCGTTTCTCGGTTCAGGCACGACAGGTGTTGCTGCTGTTAGAAACTCCAGAAGATTCGCAGGTTGTGATCTGGACAACAACTATGTAAAAATCGCCCGTGAAAGAATAGAATGTGTTCCCGGTTTGTAAATTAATCAGCACTGAATACGCGTATTGCATTCGGTGGGTACCAATCCTATGATGGCCATCCGATTTCATACAAAACAAATCTATAGATCGATCTTATCTACTCTAACGAAAACTAATAACATCACCAACTTTTAGAGGTTTTTCCTCAAGCAAAATATGGAAAATCCCGCGCTGTTTTGTAGCAATATAAAGTTTATCACTACTCACCGCTACAGATAACACTTTATCAGGGATACCTGAAGAAATCTGATCCCATTTACTCTCAGAATCTAAGCGATAAATACCCATATCCCCAACACCATATAAACTTAACTGATATTTCTCATAATGGTCTCGAACTAATAATAATCAACAAAAACAAGGTATAACACCATGAAAATGCGTTTTTGCTGCGCAGATTTTTCTTGACTTTTAGTGCATGAGAAGCCATCCTAATAAAAAAACTATAAC
>JAJDWA010000020.1 GCA_022825825.1 Candidatus Poribacteria bacterium | reverse complement strand
AGTATACCAAACCATTGAAGACATGCAGGCAAAAGTGACGGAGATACTGAACATTTATTCAACATTGATGATCGCAAAAATTACAGGTTTCGAATATTTTATACAAACCGCTAATGCTATATAATCAAGTAGAAATGGTATAAGATGAAAAGAATGTTTTTATCCGTCATGATTTTCTCTTTGTTCACATTTCTATGCGTTCTGTTCGTTAATCCCGCATTAGCGCGGACATTTAACAACGATTTTGAGACCGGTGACCTCACCGATTGGGAGAAAACAGGAACAGTATATGATTTCCAACCAACTTGGGGAGACAATCCAACAGCACGGAACCGTGGACAGGCGTCAAATCATCAAGGAGATTGGTGGATCGGAGGATTTGAAAAGTACCAAGGGCCGGATAAAGGGGCGGCACTTGGACAGAATCCAGGTGGCGTTCAAGGCGATGGGCCCCAGGGTACTATTACCTCAATTGAATTCGTAATTGTTGGAGAAACAATGAATTTTCTTATTGGTGGTGGCAATCATCCTTGGGGAAGTGACCCAAATCCATGTAGTGTCAATCTTGTGATTGATGGCGAAGTTGAGCGAACGTCAACCGGAGATAACAATGAAACTATGAGCCGGAAAGAATGGGATGTTTCCGACTTGAAAGGCCAAACCGCTCAAATTGTCGTAGTTGATAATCATGGTGGGGGTTGGGGGCATCTAAACTTTGACGATATACATCAAGCCGATAGTAGCGGTGATAATATACCGTGGGGTCAAGCAACTGCCGTTGAAGCCCGTGGAAAGTTAGCTGTCAGCTGGGCACAGATGAAAAAGTATTACTAACTTATAAAAGCACTCAATATAATCGTTGTTTAAGTGTAAGGGCGGAGGTGTTCCGCCCTTACACTTAAACTTGTTCCAATCCAGCACGTTCTCGAAACTTATTATACGTTTTCAGGATTCCCTGCTCCATTGTATATGCGGGAGTAAATCCCATCTCCTCAGCGATAGCTGTTGCGTCATAATCCCATGAGATGCCGAATACACCAGGTTCCAGAGTAATATGTGCATCCGGCACTAAAGTTTTCAGATACGCTACACCCTCTTTTACAGGACGGATACCCCCCTTGACATTGAAGACACGCGTCTTCGTTGTGGGGCATGTGCACGCCATCACAATTGATCGAGAGACATCCTCTACATACTGCCAATCCACCGAATCGTCACCGAACGGGCACACATGCGGTTCACCCATTGCTACAGCCTCAATCATTTTTGTTGTGAACGAACTCATTCCTCGTGTCCGACCAACCCCGTAGACCGCAGTAAACCGAAGTCCGATTGAATCAACACCGTAAGCATCAAAATAGTGCATCGCATATCTTTCGTTGAGCGATTTACATGCGCCATAGATAAACTTAGGATAATGTGGTGCATCGTTGAGAATTTGTTGATGGTTATAGTCCTCTGGTGCACCAAATACCGCTACGCTACTTGCCCACACAACGCGTTTGAGATTAAATATACGAGCAGCTTCCAAAATATTAATCGTGCCTTCACACACGATTTTCAACGCTTGCGGCGGATTTGCATTACATGCTGGCACCTGCCACGAAGCGAGATGGATAACTCGATCAATTTCATGTTCTTGAACGGTGCGTAAGACGTGCGGTAGATCTGTAATATCCCCCTGCACAAAAGTCCAACTTTCAATTTGCGCATCCGAGAGCACCATCTTTGGAATTGTGAGGTCGTAAGCAAAGTCGTAAACGACCACCTTTTCACCAGCAGCTAATAGGTCGCGAATTACATAAGTACCGATGCATCCCATGCCACCGGTGAGCAGATATGCCATAATATTTCCTCCTTGTGATTGACACAATGAACGATATCGTTAATCTTATCTGTAGTGCTTCTACTGTGGTTTGTCCATATTCATCGGCTCATCTACATTTACGAGGATATCCTCACCTTCAATTTTAACAGGATAGATAGGTAGACTTTCTTCACCCGGCCAAACGCATTTGCCAGTTTTCACATCAAACTCCCACATGTGCATTGGACAGGTAACACAATCCTTGTCCAAGAAACCGTAAGTCAAAACCCCGCCGAGGTGTGGGCAGATATTGTTCATGGCATAATACTCACCTTCAACATTGTAGATACCGATAAAAACACCTTCAACCTTGACACCGATGCAGGTTCCTGGTCGTATTTGCTCGGTTGTCGCGGCTTTTACAAATTGTGACATATCTGATAAAACTCCAAGAAATAGATTATGAATCGAGATTACCGATTCTTCGATCATTTTTGTGGATAGGTACCCATCAAATGAATATTTTAACGTGTGATAACTTTACCTTCTCCGCGTGGATCGGTGCCGCCATCGTGGGAAGTACCACCGTCCCAGACGCGAATAGCGTGTCCCGGCCCACCGATTCCGCCACTCGCTGTAATTTTATGTCCAAGTTCACGCAACCCAGCAAGCGTTTCTTCACCTGCTCGCGATTCCACCTGAATAGGTTCGGCACCGTCACTGTGGAACCGTGGCGCGTCCAATGCCGCCTGTGCTGACACTTGTAAATCCATTAAGCTAACACTAAAGTTTAGTTGATTGTTTGGGATAGTACGACCGCCAGGGATTCCATAAGTCGCAAACGGCATGCCATCCTGCGTGGCAAGGAAAGGTGCCATATTGTGAAGTGGACGTTTTCGCGGGCCGACAGAATTTGCAAGCCCCGGTCTCGGATCGAAACGACCAACACCGTGTCCGAAAAGCAGTCCGGTACCAGGCACGGTTACCATAGAACCGAATCCGCCACCGTGTGTCTGGGTCAACGATACCATATTCCCTTCTGTATCTGCAGTAGAAATATGACTCGTACAACTCATCGGTTCGTGATAGACAACCTCCCCTGGTTGTGGTGATTCCATGCCTGCCTTCAATTTTTCACTGAGTGTTGCCGTGAAACTATCCGATAATTCTTCATCTATATCTATATCAACGAAAGCAGGATCACCGAATCTGCGGAGTCTTTCAACCCAGCAAATCTTCATTGCTTCCGCAAAAAGATGAAATCTATCTGTGAGAGACATCTCAGCTACTTCAAATTCTTCTACCAAACGGAGCATCTGTAAAGTGGTTAATCCACCTGCACCGAGAGGTGATGTATACACAGAATAACCGCGATATTGGATTTCATAAGGTTGCCAAATAAAAGCACTGTAATTTTTCAGGTCATTAACGGTTAAACAGCCTCCTAATTCCTGAATGTGATTAGCGATTGTTTCTGCTATTGTGCCCTCGTAAAAAGCAGCGTGTCCGCCTTCAGCCACAGTCTCAAGCGTTCGTGCAAGATCAGGATTGGTAAGCACTTCCCCCTTTTTCGGTGGCGTACCATTTTTGAGGAAAACCCGTGCTGTTTCTGGAAACTCCTGCTTCCACCGTTCAGCATTCCCCGCAATCCCACCACGATTTGCGCTGTTTGGTGCGTATCCGTAGCGTGCTGAATTGATAGCAGGCCGTAACGCATCCGCAAGCGGAAGACTACCATACTTCTCTAATGCCAAGCATAATCCAGCGACAACACCCGGCACACCAATAGATAGCGGTCCGTGAACGTTTACGCGTCCAGGAACACGGTAGCCCGCAGGCGCATCGGGTGCGTCTTCAATCGTAAACATATCTTCAGAAGCAGCATCTGGTGCGGCAGAATTGTAATCTATCGCTATGACATCTTGTGTTTTCTTGCGATAGATCAACATACACCCCCCGTAACCCGCAATACCGTTATGTGAAGGTTCAACAACACCCTCCGCAAACGCAGCAGCGACAGCAGCATCCACGGCGTTTCCACCTTCAAGAAGCATATCAAATCCTGCCTTGGCAGTGCGCGGGTGTGGACCAACAACAGTACCGTACTCTATTTTATGTGAATTCATGGCCTTTCCTTTCGCTGAAGAATAATACGTGGAATTTTAAAGAGTTTTCACAAAATTGTCAAGTTTTTCTGATTTTGGAGGGTGTGCAGAGGGATTAACAGGACTTACGCACAAATGGTAGGCGCGTTTTGATGAAGTTTAAGTAAATATTTCGGCTGATATTTCTCAGAATAGTCTTGAACCTAATAATCAACAGAAACAAACGTATTCGTTGGAGCATAATACTACGTGATCATAAGTGGACGCGAAATTGATATAAATTTAACCTAAAACGGTAGGTAGGAAATATAAAACTTCCAATTGACGCGCGGGGTTATTAGGGATTTCGATATAAACACGCACATTATAAGGTATAAGGGAGGCGCCACATGTCCGCCCTTCGTTTATTCTTGCGCTTTCAAATCTGCCCAGATGGTAGTCCGTTTACCACGAGCAGAGACTAAGCCTCTCAACCGAACAGTTGCTAACTGCTCCCGTACACCTGCATGTGATACATCCTCTATCCGATAATAGTAGACGGTGTTTGGTTTAGCGGTGGTATCTGTCCACGTATATTCGTTGCGTTCTCCTGTTGTGCCTGCACCTTGAATTATTGTCGGATTGACGACTTTGAATTCGCCATCCTTTGTTTCGCTGCGGTAGATGTAGAAACCTGCGTTGTCAACTTCTGATTCGGTTGTCCATTTGAGGATAACACCCGCATCCGTATGTTCTGCTCGGAAATGAGACAGGGTTACTGGCAATGGATCCTCTCTGTTCTCAAGGTATATTTTGACATCTGGATTCTTTTCCAAGAGTTCAAGGAGCGGTTTTCGGTTCTTAATCGGATTCCCGTATAGGGTTAATTTTTTAAGGTTGACCAAATTCGCGAGTGGAGATACATCTGATATCGCGTTGTTGCCGAGATACAATTCTTGGAGTTGCGTCAGGTTGGCGAGTGGAGAGATGTTCGAAACGGTGTTACCACTCAGAAACAAAACGTTTAATTGTGTCAACGTTGAAAGTAATGTTATATCTGAAATCGTGTTGTTATGAAGATACAACGTTATCAGTTTTTTGAATCCTGTCAGCGGGGGAACATTCGAAATACCGGTGCCGTGAATACCTAAAAAATCCAGGTTTTTCAAGGCTTTCAGTGACGATATATCCGAAATATCGGTAAAACCAATATCTAATGCTCTCAGTCCTGTTAATGTTGAGAGTGGGGAAACATCTGAAATTGGATTATGCCCAAGATACAACCACCTCAGTCGTATTAGTTTTGAGAGTGGGGAAACATCTGAAATATCGTTGTGAAAAAGCGTGAGTTTTTTGAGATTTTGTGCGTGTTCAAGACCCGTAAGGTCTTTTATTCCTTTATTTTGGACATCGAGTTCTGTTAGATTTATGATTGTGTGTGTCGTGATGGTGCCGATCTGTTTTTGGATAGCTGCAGCCAGATGTGGGTCCGCTATGTGTACATCTTCGGGTGATGGAAATGGGAGCGGCTCACTCAGTTTGAACTTCTGCTGTTTATAGTTCCCTAACACATTACGCATCCTAAGAACGACAGTTTCCGTATAAAAGGGTAATTCGTTCGTAACAAATTCAACGGTTATGTCTGAAACGCCGTTTAATACTTTACAACCGCGCAACTTTAGGTCTCCATCATTTGTTGGTGAAAGTAATTTGACAATTTGAATTCCATCAGGATCACTTATCTCAAAGCGTAGACGGATATTATAAGGTGGCGATGCAAGTTCTGGCTTAGACATCCTTGCTGTCGTGTTATGATTCAACAGTGTAGTGCCAGTGTTAAATACCGGGTGTACATCGAACCATGCTGCAGCACAATATGAGGTGATCATCGTGTCAATTGAATTTAAGTATATGCGTTGTGCATTGGCATCAGTACGATCATCGTGTGCCAATTCAAAGCCGTGACCAAGTTCATGTGCTATTACATTCACCCCGAACACACCCTCAAAGCATCCTCCTGATGAAGGCAGAAGTCCGCCTTTATATTCAGTGCTGTTAAAACCGAGTCCACACAGAGACGGTAAGTCGTCTCGTTGCGTGTCAGTCTCAAAAAAGACGATGTAAAAGTCCTTTGATAGATCAGATTCTTCGGGAAATTCATACCAAAGGGAAAATATATTATTTCTATAATATCTGTCGCTATGAGACCCTTTCCTATGATGAACGATCACATCGCCCTTGGCATCTTCTTCTAATTGGAAGGTTTTTCTCTCGAACCCGTGAGCTTCCATTAAGTCCGCAAATAGTTTTTGCGCCTTCTTTACCTGTGAAACAAGCTTTTCGCCTATATCAGTTTGTGGAGAACGATCACTTGGGTAAAAGTAGATAACCTTGATAATGGGTCTTTCTTGTTGCTGTGGTTGTTTTGGAGTTACGTCACTTTCCTCAGCAAAACTATTTGGCACAGACACAAGCGTTACAAAAGTGCACAGTGTAAGTATGAAACATAGCGTCGTTTTCATGGATTAGTTCTCCTTTGCTGGGTACGTTTATAGCCCAGATTTTTCTGGATTACACATGCCGCAAGCATGTGCGGGCACAGGGACCCGCACCTACAATACGGTTTGAATTTATTTCATAATTAACATTTTACGCGTAGCAGAAAAATCGCCTGCGGTGAGTGTATAGAAATACACACCACTTGCCACGGATTCACCGAATTCATTTTCACCATCCCAATACGCCGCACGACTGCGGTTTTGATACATTCCTGCAGCCTGATGCCCGAGTGCTAATGTCCGCACCAATGTGCCATCCATCGCATAGATATGCAGGGTAACATCCGCATCCTTTGCCAAGTGGTACGGTATCCATGTTTCTGGATTAAAAGGATTCGGGTAGTTCGCAAGCAATGCCGTTTTTTCCGGAGTATTTAACACTTCAAGGAGTTGTTGTAAGAACAAGATACCGCGCTGAGACGTTGTATCCGTTAGGTTTAATTGCTGCGCTTGTGAATGCCACTGTTCGACCTCGGCTGCTGTGAGGGTTGATAAGAGTTGAGGATCCAAAGATGGTGCGGTGGCACTTGTGCCAAGCGCGCCTGCGACTAATACCAAATCCGCAATGTTGACCTGTCCATCTCCGTTCACATCCGCAGCATTCTGTCCTGTCGTGCCTAATGCA
The DNA here is from genome assembly GCA_022825825.1 of Candidatus Poribacteria bacterium. GTDB lineage: Bacteria > Poribacteria > WGA-4E > WGA-4E > WGA-3G > MSPOR6. The sequence goes on along the minus strand of JAJDWA010000020.1, from coordinate 29,246 downwards.
CCAGCAACTAAGACGAGATCAGCGATGTTAACAGTCCCGTCACCGTTCACATCGCCTTTGAGACCGGCTGGGCCAGTTATCTCCGCATTTTCAATATTAGGAACAGAAGTTGTTCCTGCGCTGTTAGTCAGCAGCGCATCAGATAAGGTTAAAGCGGATGCCTTCACTGCAATCACCTCAAAGGTGAGCGTAGCGAGGGTGCCATCTCCATTACTTTCTCCAGCGAGAGATACAGCGTTAAGGCTCACGCGGTTTCCTTCAACGACAGGTGGAACAAAGTAGGCACCAGCAGGCAGATAATCACCATTCGCGCTTGAAACATAACGTAAGGCGGTTTCGTCAAACTGGACTGTCGTTTGATAACCCGCTACATTTTCTCCACCTGCAATGTTCAGAGAGAGTGTTAACTGTTCACCGATAGCAGGAGACTGCACAGGAGAAGGGGAAATGCTAAGCATGGTATCGGTGGCTGGCGTTGCTTCTGTAGGAGTCTGGGGTGGTGACGGCGTTTCAGTCTTTGGAATCAGGGTGATGAAATCCCCAGTGAGTCCGACCCTCATATCCCAATATTCACCATGCTGCCGAACCTTAACCAAGAGGAGATTGTTGCCAACTTTGAGTGTCACCGGAATTTCACTGACCTCGGATTCTTGAATCGCAGGATCAGTTGTACATATCTCTGGATCGCAAGCCAAAGGAACATAAACTTTTCGACAGTTGTAACTTTCTGCAGCTTCTCTATGAACCACGTTTCCATTGAGCCAAATTTTGATTGCATCCCCACTCTTCACACTCATGACGACCTTTTGTTCCCTGGACGTGATGACGTTAACCAAGGCATACGCTGTGCGTTCACCAGAAGCGAGTTCCGTACCCATGTCAAGAGCATCAACGAGATTATTGATATTATTTGCCCAACAGACTGTCGGATCAATGCACTCGTCTTGTAACAATCCTAAGGTTAGGAATGATAATATGAGGTTGGGTTGACGCGTTATACTGTATTTCTGACAATGATGTTCTGTCCAATGAATCTCACTACTTAACCATTGCAACTGTCCAATGAAATCCGCTTCGTTCACGCCATTTTGAGCAATATATGCTTCTGTAATCGTCCCGGTACTTGCGTCGGCAAGGGAATCAATCTCTGTAGATATCCCATCACCTCCTGCAGGATCTGTTGGAACAACCATCCAAAGCCAAGGCCCTTGTATATGGTCCGCTTCTGGATAAACAGGAAGAGTTTCTGGATAAACATAAATTCCACCCGTGAGTACTCGGCCCTCATACCCCGTAACTGCCTCTGGTCCCAAGGAAATGGTCAATGTAGTGCGCTTTTCCAAACTACCCGTAAATCCCAGTGTAACTTTCAATTCCTTGTCACTTACGCGGACAACATCCGAAACTGTAACACCAACAAGGCCAGTTACTGTCAAGGCGTTTATGATATTGTTAATTGATGTGTCATAAGCCGCTCCACCCGGTAGCAGTGTCAGTGTCACCGAACTTCCATCCAGTGTTGTTGAGGTCAACGGTTGTAATGTTGAGACTGCGAGGAGTCGAATCTTATTAGAATAAATAACATTATAAGAATACTTTATCAGCGTTCCTGGAAGTTGTGCCAACGGGGTAATATCCTTAAGGCTCTCCATGCGGAACAGGTCTAAGTTCTCTAACCTGATGAGTTGTGCCAAAGGCGTGACATCGCTGATAAAGTTAGACGATAAATCTAAGTCGTTCAATAACGTGAGTTGTGCAAGTGGGGTTATGTCGATGATGTTATTGTCCTCAAGGTTTAACTCTGTTAGCTGTGTGAGTTGCGCGAGAGGTGTTACATCGTTGATTTTGTTTCCACTAAGGTCTAACGTTGTTAGCTGTGTGAGTTGCGCGAGAGGTGTTACATCGTTGATTTTGTTCTCACTAAGGTCTAACGTTCTCAGTTGTGTAAGTTTTGCAAGGGGCGTGATGTCGATGATGTCATTCAGGAAAAAGTCTAACTCTGTTAGCTGTGTAAGTTGTGCGAGCGGGGTTAAATCACGGACGTTATTGTACCCAAAGTCTAACGTTGTTAGCTGTGTAAGTTGTGCGAGCGGGGTTAAATCACGGACGTTATTATTCCCATTGTAGCCCCTGAGGTTTAACTCTGTTAGCTGTATAAGTTGTGCAAGCGGGGTTATGTTGATGATGTTATTGCCGGCAAGGTCTAAATACTTGAGTTGCGTTGCGTGTTCTAAGCCTGTGAGGTTAGATATACCGCGGTCCCTGGCAGATAGCGTTGTTAATTTTTCCAATTCCACTTTTGGAATATTAAGGAGATCAACGCCATCTCCAGTAGGAAGACCCAATTGCCTACGTACTGCTTTGGCTAAATTGATGTCTTTAAATTCCACAATGGTGTCGTCAGGTTCATCTTGAGCATAACTGATGCCTTGGACACCATATACCAACAACAAGACTACAAAAATTGACACCATTATATTTCTATTCATAACTTGTGATTTCATAATAAACTCCTTTTGATCGGTTTTAGATTGTAATAAACATTGTATAGATTTACACACATAAGAGTCCTTTTCAATACAACAAAAACCCGCCACGAGCCAAAATGCACGTGCGGGCACAGCAGCGGTAGAACCACTAACGTTTTCAAAGTTGTTTTATCGTAATGTGTTGTTATATTTAACGTGACGTGGGGGGGGGGACTCAAAACCGGGTGTTAAAACGAAACCGGCAAGCAGGGCATCTGCCCTATTTCCGAGCAGACAATAGATATCTAAAACGTTTTTCTCTAAATGATGGTTCATTTGTCGGTTTTTCATTGTCCAAAAACCCAAGTCCCGAACACTAAAAATGCATAGTAACGCAATTTTTTGTTCGTCCTATTCATTACAAAATGATTATATCTTATAAATGCAACAAATGTCAATTTTTTTAATGCACAAAATTTGTGTATTTACAAAATTCTTGTCATTCATAGCAGCACGTACTCGGGCAAAGAAATAATCAAAGTGTGCGGTGCGTGCTGCTATATCTTAATCTGCGGCTTTATCATCGGACGATTTAGTGGCCTTTAACTTCTCTCTAAATGGCTCCGGATCAACAAATTTATACTTACCGGACTCCCGCATCTCTTTTTCTACTTTTTGATAGTAAGCAAGCAATCTATTGAGATCGTGTCCACATTCTTCTGAAATTTTCATCCGCATTTCGCGAACTTCCTTAACGACTTCATTCATTTCTGGTCTTAGCAGCTCCTCTTTGGTTACCATTTTATGTAGTGCCTCCTAAGTAATCAAGCGGTGTTTTTAATTCTGGTGTTGTTAATCCCAATTCTCTGTTGATCCGCGCGATAAAATCAAATTTATTCGGATTAGCAAGATGCATACAATTCCATGTGAGCATCGCGTCAACTTGGTGAAATGAGGCAAATGCCAAATGAAGCGCGTCACCTTGTGGCTCTTTCGGCATTATCAACCTATCAATATAAATTTGTGCAATTTGCAAAATTTCAATGGTAGAAACGTATATCTCAACATTTCCAAGCAATGCCAGTCTGTCTTGTGTTACTTTTCCCGTTCCTAATCTAAGTTCGGTTTCAACGGCACTACTTGAAGTTAGGGTAAATATATCCGCGTATTCATGCCACCATTGCCGCGTCAATTTCTGTCTAATAAGCGATTCTTCATCAGTTCGCAATGTATAGTATGAACTTGGAATTGTCGTTTCAATGTAGATGCGTTTTTGCATTGCTTATAACTTACAGTAAGTATATCACATAAATATCTAATTGTCAAAACAAGATATATTTATGAATTTGACACCATTTGTGGCACTAACACCAACGCGCTGCGGGCAGGGACGTAAAGTTGAATAGACTGTGCTTGTTCATTCATCTTAATATCTTGCCACGGATAATGAACACCCTCGACTGCACCGTAGCCTCCAAAATCAGTGTCATCGGTATTAAGGATGAGACGGTAATCTGCCTTTTCAGGCACAGGAATACGCCAATCTTTGACAGACTCTGTCGGGTGAAAGTTGAAGGCAAACACAATCCTACCGCGCGCATAGACAATCTGTTTTGCGTCTTCGTGAATGAATAGTAACTGAATGTTTTCATCAGTGAATAGGTGATACATTATATCAAGATGTTGCATAGCTGCATCAAAAGCGTTCAGGTGCTTGTAATAGAGGGTGTCATCTTCTACAAGATGCCACTGTCTACGGGCATACCAATAGGAATTGTTGTTACCTGCCCGTGGAAAATCAATCCATTCAGGGTGTCCAAACTCATTTCCCATAAAGTTGAGATACCCTTCTCCGCCTAAGCTAAACGTGAGAAGACGAATCAGTTTGTGCAACGCAACGCCGCGCGCAATTCTAATGCTTGACGTGAAAACGCTCATTTTTGTGTAGAGTTCAGCATCCATTAACTGCATTGCAAGCGTCTTGTCGCCGACAATGCTTTGGTCGTGACTTTCGACGTAAGCGATATGTTTTTCATCTGCGCGGCGGTTACGCAACATGCCGTAAATCTCACTGATGTGCCAATCTTCGTCTTTTTTCTCTTTCAATAACCGAATCCAATAGTCTGGAATGCCCATTGCGAGGCGGTAATCAAAGCCGAGTCCGCCTTCTTCAATTGGGCGTGCAAGACCGGGCATTCCGCTCATATCCTCTGCAATGGAGATAGCGTTTGGGTTGACAGCATGCACAACCTCATTTGCTAACATCAGATACGCGATTGCATCCAACTCCACTTTAGGACCAAAGTAATCGTCATAACCTGTGAACTTTTGTCCAAGTCCATGGTCACTGTAGAGCATACTTGTAACGCCATCGAATCTGAAGCCATCAAACCGATAGGTTTCCAGCCAGTAGCGGATATTGCTCAGTAGAAACCGCTGCACTTCGGACTTACTGTAATCGAAACAGCGTGAATCCCAAGCGATGTGTTCGCCTTTTTCACCTGCATGAAAATAGTGGTGCTCTGTACCATCAAAGCGGTTCAACCCTTCATTGATGTTTTTTACCGCATGGCTATGGACCAAATCCATGATCACCAGCAAACCCATACCGTGTGCCGTGTCAATGAGCTCTTTGAGTTCTTCAGGTGTTCCAAAACGGCTTGAAACAGCAAAAAAGTTGCTTACATGATACCCGAAACTTGCATAGTAGGGATGCTCCATTATTGCCATCAATTGTACTGCGTTATACCCTAATTTGGCAATTCGGGGCAATATGTTTTGAGTAAACTCTGCAAACGTTCCGACCTTTTCTGCTTCTTGTGCCATGCCGACGTGCGCTTCGTAAATACGCAATCCTTGTTTGTGTGCGTTAAAGTTTGGTGCTTTATTTTTCCATTGATACGGATGTGGTGGTGACCAATATTGTCCTGTGAATTCGGTTTCACTTTCTTGAATGACACGTTGGATATAGGCTGGGATTCTGTCTAATTCACCCAGTTCTGATTTGACATGCACCTTGACGCGAGTGCCGTGTGTGAATTGATCTGCATAATGTTTATCGGGCAGAAAAAGATGCCATATTCCCCATCCATCAACACACATCGGGTTAGCATCACGGTTCCAGTCGTTAAAGTCGCCTATTAGGAAGAGAGATTGTGCCCCTGATGCCCACTCACGGTACCAGACACCTGTCTCACCATCATTTTCGCCACGGTTGAAACCGAAAAACCGATGTCCTTGGCTCATTTCGCCTAATATACCACCGGCCTTTTCAATTTGAGTCTTTATGCGTTGATAGTGGACAAACCTTTCGCGTAATTGAGGAGCATAATGCTTTAACAGAGGATCCCGTTTAATGAGGCGTGTACCATCGGATTGCCGTTTTCCCATAATGTCCCAGTTTAACACAAGATAGCTGCCAATTCAAGTATGATGTCCAGAACTATTCAATTTTTCAATAGCACGGTTAGGAAACCGTGCCTACCGCGGGAGGGCGAAAGTGTGTATTTATTTATAAGCTTTACTATAAAATAACCCTGTTTCGGTTTTATAGTGAACTTTGAAAATAATGATACACATTTTCTGTAGGAGCGATCTCCGAATCGCGACGCACCTCTCTGATAGTCGGGAATCGGAGTTCCCTCGGACAGATCAAAATGTCCTGTTAATTCTAAAGTTTACTATAGTTAACTTGACATTTATTTTATAACGCTATATAGTAGACTTTAGAAGGACTTGGACACTCTCAAAGTCGCCGTTTCTGCTTCCTCGCTTGCGGGGATAAAGGGAGTTGCATACGTTACAGGTGTTCAAGTAATTATAGGTTTTACTATACACTTTAAATTCTATATTTTCACCTTGAAAAAACGATACGTAATTTTCGCTTTTTGAACAAGATATTTGTTAAATGTTGCATAAGTCTTAGGCACACATAATGGTGTGTCTTAACAGTGTAAGTGCGCCTGTCCCTCTCCCCTAAGGCGTGCTTACAAAATTGCGATTTGGATAAGTGCGCTTACCAAATCGCAATTTATTACAGTAGCGGACTCGGATCGCTTCGGAGGTATACCTGTCCAAATCAACACTGAATACGCGTATGGTGCCCAGCGGGGCCGCTTGCTATACCGCCTACAGAACACCGATATGATAATTTGTAATTAGATTTCACAAAGGCAAGTGTTCGCAGGACAAATGCCAGCAGCACAGAATTCTGGCGTTAGGACGAGTTTGGGAATAGAGGACGATTCGGAGGGGTATTCGGTTGGTTGACGTAGTTCTCTATATGCATCCTTTAGAATAGAGATCGCGGACTTGAGAAAGATAGTTGTTATGAGTAGTCCTACAACTACGTCTGGCAATTTGGATTGCGTGATTGCAACGAGTGCCGCTGCTAAAAAGACACTTAAGTTTGCGATAATATCATTGCGGGAGCACACCCATGTTGAACGCATGTTTATATCATCTGCTTTGTGTCTGGACAACAATAGCAGACAACCTGCGTTTGCGATCAATGCAAGCGCGCTCATTAGAAACATGAAGTGTGATTCAGGGATACCGCCCGCGAGGAACTTATAGACGCTTTGGAATAGGACACCGATACCAAAGATTGCCATCACGCTACCTTTGAGCAAGGCTGCACCTGCACGCCATCGGTCACTTTTAGCAATTGCATAGAGGCTGAACCCGTAAACCAAAGTATCGCTTAACATATCCAGCGAATCGGCTTGCAACGCCACAGAACCTGCTAACAAACCGACGAGTAGTTCTAAGCAGAACATGACACCGTTGATACCAAGTACAATCCATAACGTTTTGGATTGCTGTTCGCGGAGTCCTTCAAGTCCATCTGTTTTATCGTGACAGCAATTATCCATAGAAACCTCGCCGTCTTATAATATGAGCATTATTTTTACAATTTGTTGTCTTTTGTTCTTGTGTAAACATGGTACCATTTCTCATGAACAGATGCCAATTATCTTCAAAAATAGACGCGAAATGAGGTGAAGAAAAGATTGGGATATGCCCCAAACTCCGACTGAAACTCTGTTGGGTCATCGTTTTTAGGCCGTTTTCCAAAACTGAAGAAACTACCAATAGAGAGGTGAATATCCTCTGCGATATTATACGCTATCTGAGGTGCTATCCAAGCTGACAAGTCGGAAAGATTGAACAACAGTTGTCCGCTGAAACTAACGAGCGGTGTGAGTTGGTGGGTGAATCCAGGGGCAATATAGTGAACACCAAGCAGATAAACGCCGCCATGTGTATATGCGGATTGGTCTAAATTAGCGAGAAAATCTTTGGGTATGTTTGTGCCTGCACCATTGAAGTGATATTCAATAAATGTGTAAGTTTCACCACCGAAGCTATAATCCAAACCAACGGAGGCACGTAGATAGTTTTCAGACGCATTAGGTTCGTTATTAAAAGATTCAGCAAACACATAAGCGGTTTCTAACCAGAATCCCGCGCCTCCAATACCACGCGCTACATCCAAACCTACAAGTATGTTTTTTTGAAATTCCAATAGTAAGATCGAAAAATCTGTTTCAACAGCATTCAACTGTGTTCGGAGAAAAATTGCACTTTTGTCAAAATTGAAATTAGTCCCGAAGATATAACCGGTATCCACTTCTCCGAGTATACCGACCGGAATACGGATACGGACTGCGTCTACGCCAACACGGCCTTCTATGTCCAACTGATCGTAGGTGTAAGGAGCAACAACATCTGTTGGATTTATAATCCGTGCACTACCCCAAGCAATTGCGTCACGACCGATAGAGATGTCGGCGAAATCTGTACTAAACTGCACCGAAGCACGATCGAGATTATGATAGATACCTACGTTACCGATTGGTTCGTCCTCATCTGGGTATATCCGAGAATCAAAGTCTATTAAGCGATAACGAGATGAAGCGATACCGACAGCAAATGGAGATTCTGTAAAGAGTGAAGGGGCTTGAACACGCGGGGTAAAATCGTAGGCAAAGGCAATGGAAAACGAATCCATAGGGGCATAAGAGAGGTTGAGTCGGAGTCGATTGACTACTGCCCCCATCATCGGTTGACTTGTGAAGGTGGAGTCGAACGCGGTAAAAAAGTTTTTGTAATATCCACCAACTCGGAATTCAGCATTGGCGACTTTTACAAAAGACATTGTCATGAGACAGATAACTAATACGATGATTTTTCTCATTTGTCATAATCCGTTATTTCATCTCATCAGTGTCTATTTGTCCATCACAAAGTGTAATCAACCGTCTTGCACTTTCCATTACCATCGGATCGTGCGTTGAGAAGATAAACGTCATACCGGTTTCCGCGTTGAGTTGACTCATCATATCAAGTAGGGCTGCCCCAGTTTTAGAGTCGAGGTTGGCTGTCGGTTCATCGGCAAGGATAATAGCAGGTTCAGAGACCATAGCGCGGGCGATAGCGACACGTTGTTGTTGTCCACCTGAAAGCTGCGTCGGGAGCCGATCTTCAACATCCTTTAGCCCGACTGTTTCAAGCATTGCTACAACTCTGTCATGCCGTTCTGCTTTCGGCACACCCGCTAAGAGCATGATGTATTCAACATTTTCCTCAACTGTTAGCACGGGAATCAGGTTGTAAGCCTGAAAAATGAAGCCGATGTTATCCCGCCGGAAATCGGACAGTTCATTGCCGCCCATCTCCGAGAGCACCTTGCCGGAAAGCAAAACTTTTCCTTCTGTGGGCGCATCTAACCCAGAAATGATGTTGAGAAAGGTTGTTTTACCCGAACCGGATGGACCGACAATTGCCGTAAATTCTCCTGATTGGATAGTTAAATCAACACCGTTAAGGGCATTAACGGGAATCCCATCCGCATCATAAACCTTTGTCACACCTTCAGTGACAATGACATCTGTTTTTTGTGTCTGTTCCATGATAATTTCCTAAAAACTACGCCGCATTGCGTCTACTGGAGACATTTTGGCTACATGCCAAGCGGGATACAATCCTGCAACGATAGTAAAGATAAAGACCGCAAGCGGATAAACGGTAAACTGTTCAATTGTTAGGACAGGATAGATAAACTCTTGTACTGTCACGCCCATCATTTCATTACCCGTATAATCAATACCGATATTTGCAAATATCGTAGTCAGAACAAAGCCGAGTATCGCGCCGAGTAAGATACTCACAACTGCCAAAGCACCTGCCTCAAACAAGACGATGCGTGCCATTCCAAAAGAACGCGTTCCAACAGCACGCAACACACCAAACTCAAACATTCGTTCGTATAAAGACATAAAAAGTGTGTTGATAATACCAAAAATAACCACACCGAATAGCACAATTCCCATGATATATTTGCTGTACTCTGACATTGCAAATACTTTTGGCAATTGTGGTAGAATTTCTGTCCAACTGAGTGCTTCGTTACCATGTTGAGAATAAGTTTTCCAAAATGGTACTTGCTTATCTTGACCATATTCGGTCGAAGTAAACTTAATTGCTATTTCATGGACATTAGGACCGATAGCAAGCATCTGTTGTGCCTTTTTAAGCCGAACAAATGCCATTCCACTGTTCATTGCTGCGTCAGCAAAATAATAGATACCCGAAACCCGAAACCAATCTTCAAAATAATCTCCGCTTTTGGCTTGAACGACTGTGACAACAACCTTGTCTCCGAGCGCAACTTCCAAAATTTCAGCAAGTTTGCTGCCGATAACAATATCATGTTCATTCGCCTTTTCAAAAAAGCCTCCTCCTATAATTGCATCATCAATCTGAGATAGTAATTTTTCTGTTGACGGTTGTACGCCGACGAGGTTAATTGCACTCCTATTCGCTGACGATGCTATCATACCAGGAGCAAACGTTCTTCGCGTAAAATATTGGACGTTTGCTTCTTTAGCCAAATTAGCGCCTACTTCATCAAGTTCCTGAATCGTCATTGAAACTTCTCGCGTGTCTCTAAACTCCTGCTGATGAATCTGTGCATCACCGATGAAGGAATCGGTAGCCGTCTTAATCAAATTCTCCATCATCCCTATCATGAAAGCATCACCGAAAATAAGGGCTGCCAGACCGATACTGATTGCTATTGACGCGATAATCGTCCGGCGTTTATTCCGTAAGATGTTTCTCCAAGCGAGTTTGATTAATATCAGAAACATAGGTTTGAACCTTTAATGTGTCCGCATCGCTTTTGCAGGCATAATCCGGGCAGCTTTTATTGCTGGAAATAGACCGACAAGCGTTGCTGAAAGCATCACAGTAATACCCGGAATCATAAGACTTCGGGCGTTAACTTCAGCATACATCGTTCCAAATTCAACGCCGCCGAGGGTTAACCCTTCGGCATACGTGAGACCATGTATAGAAAACAGATAATTTATGAAAACCCCAAGTAGCGCACCAATAACGATGCTACCAATAGCGATAATCACCACTTCGTAGATAACTAACCAGAAAATTTGGATCGGTTTTGTTCCGACCGCCTTCAGCACACCGTATTCACGTGTGCGTTCTAATACAGACATCAGCACAGTGTTGAGAACGCCAATTGCAACGATAAGTATAATGATGAAACGTGCAACAGCATCTCCTTGCTTATCAGATTGCATAGCATCATAAAAGGACTTTGCTACCACTTGCCAAGGTAGAACTTCAAGGGTTGAATCGTTAAGCCTTTCTTGAATAGCTTCCGTTATTTTGCCAACCTTATTGATGTTTGAAACAATCACTACGATTTCGTGGACACGCCCCTCAAGCACGAACAATTCCTGGGCATCTTCAATGTGTAGATAACAGGTTACCCGATCCGTTATGTCATCACCACTCTCTGCAATACCAATAATCGTGTACTCGTCATTCGCGATTGAACCGTCAGCAGCTTGCGAAAAAATCACAATTTTACTACCAAGTGTTGCAGCAAGCGTCTTTGCAAGTCCTTGCCCAATAACTGCTTCACGCGAAGCAGTTATTGATAAAGGACTGCCTTCAACCACTTTTTTATCAAAGTGTGTCGCTTTAATTTCCCTTACGACATCAACTCCGATAACTCGGACTGCTGTGCTTTTTTCCCCGACCGAACCGAGTCCACCTGCATAAACTCGTGGTGTCCATGCTTCAACATCTGTGTTACCTTGAATTGTCTCACCAATGGACTCATAGTTGCTAATTGTTTTATAGATAGACGGTTTATCATGATAACCTTCACGATGTACCTGAATATGTCCGATACGGTTTCCGGTGAACATCTTGATGACATTAGAATACGCCCCATCAGATAACCCTATGACTATTGAGGAAAGTGTGAATCCGACAATCATTGCAAGAGCAGTAAGGATTGTACGCCGCTTTTGTCGGAAGATGTTACGGAACGCAATTTTCAGTATCATAGTTTGTTTTAAGCATGCACCGCATGCCGTAAAATAGTTTACTTTAGGAAAGCCCGATGATCTTGCTATTGGGCAATCAACATTGTCACTCGATGTGGTTTAGTGGTAGACCTATGGTATATAAGAATGTCCTGTTTGTTGTCTTTATTGAGGTCTACTAACTTTATATTTCGTTCGTCTTCAGGCATAGCCACTACCACCTTTTGGGGCTTCCGTGCTAAAAGTTTCGGTCCTGGGACGCCAAGAAAGATGCACATCTCTTCCCAGTTTTCCCCTATGAGTAAGTCTGGACGTTTGTCGCCGTTCACATCACCTAACAGTACTGCTGGAAAGAAGACCCTTTTTTTCTCAAACAGATCAAAGGTTGGCCTAATTTTGCGTGTGGTAGCAGGTTTTTTGGAGTAGGCGCCGTCTTCCATGTGATATAACTCGATATCCATAGCGATGGAACTGCCGACCATCGCGCGGGTCATCCCGCCGAGTCCGGTTTTTACATCTCTGAACAGAATGTCAATATCGCCATCTGTATCGAAATCTTGCAACCATTGGGACGAATAACCCCAGGGCAGTAACGCGCCAGCGGTGCCTCTCGGATGAATCGTCACGCTGGCATCTTGTGCAAACACCGTTCCGTTAGGAACTGGTATGCCGAAATAGACTTCGTATCGGCTGCGCTGTTTACCGAGACTCCGTCCCTTCAGTGTGTGGATTACCATATCAGCAACCTTGTCACCGTTCATATCTCGGAATGTGTATAATATTCTTCGTTTGGTGTTCTCTCTGAAACCCGAGATAAGCGCGAGCATGTTCTCTCCACTGAATCCGAAGGCGATCGAGTAGGCGCCGTCCGTGTCAAACGGCACATCAATAGTGAAGGTTTCAGGGACTGTAGAAAACATTCCTCGTTTGTCTTGGCAATAAACATCAAAATGATCCTCATTCCAGAACACAAGATCGTTACGTCCGTCGCGGTTGTAATCCATCTGATGCAAACGACTCAAATACCAGAAAACCGTCAAGGCATTTATCCCTACCTCTCTATAGCTGTGGGATTCATCCATTGCAAACTTATCAAGGAAGGGTTCGGGCGGTCCGAGTTTTACTGGTTCGGAAAATGATCCGTTGTTTAATTGTGTGGCTATCCAGAAACCATCAATATCTGGTACAACGATGTCGTCGAGTCTATCTCCATTTAGGTCTTGGGTGATGTCAACATGGGGAATATCACTTGCATCTGTCGCGTTGTAGTTGGTAGTAATGTTAAGCAGTGTGTGTTCCATTGCCGAGTCAGGATCGAACCAATTCAGACGACCATGTTCGTAGGTAATGAGTCTATCGTGCCCATCAATAGTTGCAACGTCAACGAATAGCACATCTGGACGTAGTTTTGTATCAAGTTTTGGCACCCAAGCATCCTGACTAAACGTATAGATACGTAAACGGCGCTTGTTATTTTCGCCGATGTTCACAACAGCGAGTTCTGCTACAGGACCACCCATAAGGAATCCTGTCAAAACGGTCTGGTGTTTTGTGGTACCGGTGATGACCTCGCGCTGCTTGAACGAGACCGCTGTATCGGGAACGGGTACCGTCTGTTTAATCTCTCCGCTGGGTACTCCGGAGCATCCTGATAGGAAGACGCTAAAAATGAGTCCGAAAAAGCAACACTGAAGTAGATTTCTAAAAATAGGCATGCACGCCAGCTCCTACGTAAACACCCGCAATCTCTTTAGATTGAGAATTGTTATTTTCTCTACCAATTCCTTGACCAATACTAATGTTTAAACCGAGGGGAATCCCACCAAGTGAAAACACAAGCTCACCGCCAAATGCGATTCCAGCCGCCAGCGTTGTCGTTTTGACAATCTCTTTCTGAAAATCTTTTTCTGTTTTATACCGCCAACCACCTTCTAATGTGAAATATAGGCGTGCTTGGTTCCACTTGCCTCGGTGTTCAAAGATAGCGTACGAAACACCTGCACCTAACATGTGGTCCCCGTATTGATCATTAAGAATAAAACGCCCAACAGTTTGCAGGTATACGGGTGCCAGTCCGTTATAACGAAGACTAATACCGCCAAATGCAGGTGTGGCACCCTGTGATCCGATACCGAATTTTTTGGTCAGGTTAGCCTCTTGCGCTTGAATTGAGGAACTAAAAAGGAGGCAGACTAAATAGATAAACAAGTATGTTCCTATTTTTCGCACTGCGTTGTGTTTCTTTGTAATCTTCATCTTGGATTTTTCTAACGAAACAGATTATCTTCTTTTTTGCAGATTTCGGCGTGTGAAGATTTTATCATCAACGTTTGAGTCGAATGTAGCAGTTAACCAGCGAATGACCGTTTTGTGTCCTTCTTTGTTTTGTGGAATCATTTCCATCACAGAAGGAACGGTTTTGCGTCCAAACGTTTTAACTTCTTTGAAATTTAGGACACGCATCAATTTCCCTTTTTCATCATAGAAGTGCTGCCACACGGGTATATAATCTTTGGCTCGGACAGCTGCAATAATCTTGCCCCAAACGATTGCGGAGTCTTCCTTCGGTGTAAGTTGGACATAAAGCAGATCAGCAGATGCATCTTCTGGCGTGATCAGTTGGTATGTATAATCGTCAATCATTGATGATTCTTTGACTAAGTCGTCATTTGTGAAATCGGATCCCATCCATGACCCCATCATCATTGATGGTGAAATTTTCATCGTTTTGTTCACTTTCGGCAGGTAGTTCCACATTTCGTTTCCGATACGCAGTGTTGCAACTCCTTGTTCTTTTTTCGGCGCAGTAATTCGGATAAAAGTTCTGTCCGTTCCTTTTGTCCAAATCAGCATCTTTAATGTGCGTTCGTAATGTGGTGTGACAATATACATCTCCATGTCAGCATGACTCGTTTTGCTGCGGTAGAGTTGATCTATATGTTTGATGATTTTTTCAACATCAGGAGCAGATGTGTGATTCGCTGCGATTAGGTTCACAGTCGTGACAAACACACAGAAAAAACATACTATCAAACGCAGCACTGCCTTATTTGTCTTAAAATGTGAGCGAAAATCGAGGTTAAAAAGGTTAGATTTCATCATTTTTTGACCATCCTTTAGCATTTGGACTACGCAATATAGGTAATCGTAAGGACCTATCATACTTTATTATAACGCAAAACGTATTGACAGGACAAGTTTTTCCAGGGTTATTTAGTTTTAAGAATTTCATTTTATGAGGTTAACTATGAGTTTATGTCTTGAAGGGTAGGTACGGTTTCCTAACCAATTCAGAATACCATGCGCGTATTTTGACATACCCATTAGCCATATCTGACCAGTGCGGTTAGGAAACCGCACCTACCAGGGGGCGTTCACATATTGGACATTGGACTACACCATAAATACTAAGGTTCGTGATGAAAATCGTAAGAAAAACCGAAAACTAAATAACCCTGAAGTTTTTCCCTGCTTTTGAGTGTGTAAATATTTTTGTATGTGTGTTGTCTGAATCGCAAACGAAAAGTTTGCGGCACAAAGAGATGCCACACCCCAGCAGACAGGAAAAGAAAAGGCAGGCACCCAAAAAGGGTACCTGCCTGTGTTGTTGGAGATAAACCTATTTGCTAATGTGCACTCACATTCGGGCAATTGGAATTGCCGTCTGTGCACTCATTGCCGTTCCGTGTCATTCCACAGTGACAGTATAAGTCTCCTCATAACTTGACATATCTGACCATCTGTAAATGACTGCTCTAAACGTAAAATCCCCAGTATGCATGGCACCACTTGGAAACGTGTAGGAAAGGCTCGCTTCCGTTGACGTTGGGCTACCACCATAGTCATATTGTTGGTGTGTGCCTGAGGAGCTTGTGTCCCCGGGCGTATGCACATACCAATCTACAGTATAGTAAGCGGAGTCTGTGACAAGATTCAGCGTGATACTGTCGCCAGGTTGATAAGTTTGATCTGAATCCGAAACGGAAATACCGAGGGTAGGGGTGTCCGCGCCGCCATCTTCGTTATTCTCGTCATCTTCGTTATTCTCGTCATCTTCATTATTCTCGTCATCTTCGTCGTTCCCATCATTCTCACTTTGGAATGAGTGTTTTCCATTTGCAGTAACAGTGCATGACTCTTTTGTATTCTTGGAGAAGACTTTTGAACACCCACTACACTTATACTTTTCTATATAATCAATAGAAAACGAATAGTTGTGAAACATCGGATCACGCGTATTTAGCGTCCCTTTATCGCCCCCGCCTTTAAAGGAAAACGCGCCCGCATTGATGGTTATCTCTGCTCGGGACGTTGTCGAAGCGAAAACACTCTTCCCTTTGAGTGTAAAATCACCTGTCTTGGCTTTACTATCGGCAATATATCGTCCATAGGCATTACAGTACACAACATCAAATTCATGGAAATGCCCCAGTACAAGGTTCCACCCAAGCTTATCTATTTCCTGTCCCTCCGAAAGTGAGGCAACAGCATCAGTCTTACCATCTTTGTAGAGACTCCCATACGTGACCATCGCAATTTGTCCATATCCATCTGCGACAACTGCAGCATTGACCTCAAGATGAATGCCAGCCCTTTCTATGGCAATCCTTTTATTGGCGCTATCAAAAGTTTCGGTGACACGTGCATGGTAACCGGGTAGGACAGCAACCTTCGCAACAGGATTTGGAATAGCGGCAATGGCGCGCATATGCGCATTTGGGTTATTGCCTGTGAAAATGAGTGGCAAACAAAGTAGTAGTAGTAAACAAAAACGTTTCATAATTATCTCCTTTCTAATTCAGCTTTGAGTTCAGCCAATAATCGATCTACAACATCATAGTCAATCACACCACTTCTGGGGAGTGGTATCAGTGAGTGGTATGTATCCCTAATAATTTTATCAACCCGCTCTATTTCCGCTTGTGTTGGCATCTTACCACGCCAACGGGTACTCGCATTTAAACCGGGGACAGGTCCCCATGTTTTTTCGCGGAGTTCCTCGTGCCATTCTTTTGCCAAAGCAACGACTTCCGGGGGTGCCTCATGCTGACGGTTTCCGAGTGCACTATCTTTGATAACCCCTAATGCCTTATACTCTTCCCATTCAGTATCACTCAGTAGATGATCATTATCGTACTCATAGTTATCCCAAGTGACTCTGATGTGCGGCTCACCGTATTTTACAAGGTAGTAGCCATCTTGATTTTGACCATAGGTCCATCCAGGTGGCGGCGGGGCGAGACCTCTCTCTGCCCAATGAGCTGCTCTGGCGGCTTGTTTGATTGCCTCTTGTTGCGCTGAGGACAGCGCGTAAAACGCTGTCTGTATAGCTTGTTCGAGTGCCTCTCGTTCCGCTGAGGACAGCGCTTCAACTTCTACTTGACGCATCTTGGTAGCCAATTCAATCAGCTCAGGCCCGGAGAGTTTCTGCCATTCGTATACTGCTCCTTGCGTTTCACCTGAGAATTGTCTCTGGGGGGCAGCGCCATCTACTTCCACAGGGCCATCTTGTTGCTTATTTGAGGCATTCAACTGTTTCTCAGCTAACCAACTTGCTAACAAACTTTCAGCGTTTGCTGCGTCTTGTTTGTAGGGTGCGATGTCATGCTGATACCACAGATAACACGCACCCGCAACAATCAGCAGCATCACAATGCCACCGATGATCCATCGGGCATAAAATCTATATGTCATTTCATACCTCTTATTGTTGTGCCACATTTAGATGTGGCTTTAGTTGTTTATGGGTATCCCAAATCGGTTGCTTTAGCGGTAAGAACGCCTCTTTAAAAAAATTTAGGTATCCTTGCCAACTAAAGCAAAACTCTAATGTATATTAGAAAAAAGGATACCTACATTGAGTTTTACAATTAGTTGATATAAGTATTATACAACATAAAAGATAAAATGTCAAATCAAATTTGAAAAAAATGAAATTTAATTTTATTTTTGGAAAAAGTCTGGAGGTTTTCTTCAGTGTCCTCCGCGATAATCTGCGATTCAGACAGAAAATACTAAACGACTCGGACAACGCACCTTAGCCCAAATTTCTGCAAAAAACTGGACACATCCACTGCTTTTGATTTTCCTTGCATTTCTAACCTATTTCTGATAAAATTCCGATAAATTGAATTTGAGAAGAAAAATATTTTATTATTCAAAAGGACAGAACGAATGGCACTTCCAAAAATGGCACGGGTGCGACAACATTTTGATGCACCAGTGCTCACAGATTTACCTGGAGCAATTCACGCAGAATTAGATAGAATTGACGCTGCATCTATTGTCCGCCCAGGCGAGTCTGTCGCTATTACCGCTGGTAGTCGTGGCGTTGCCAACGTTGCAACGGCAGTTAAGGCGACTGTGGATTATCTCAAAGATATCGGTGCTAAGCCCTTTGTTGTTCCGGCAATGGGGAGCCACGGTGGGGCAACATCTGAAGGACAAAGAACCGTATTGGAACATTACGGAATCACTGAAGCAACCGTTGGCGCACCGGTAAAAGCAACAATGGAGGTGGTGGAACTCGGCGCACTGCCGCAGGCGGAAGCAGATGACTTGCCTGTTTTCATGGATCGGTATGCTGCAGAAGCAGACCATGTTGTACCGCTTAACCGCATTAAGGCACATACAGATTTCAATGGCTCTATTGAGAGCGGTCTGATGAAGATGATGGTCATCGGTCTCGGTAAACAGCAGGGGGCAAACTTCTATCACCGTGCTTTCTTTCAATACGGATTTGAACACGTTATCACAGCGGCGGGTAGTTTTATTCTTGACACCGGAAAAATCGCTTTTGGATTAGGACTCATTGAAAATGCACATGAAGAGACTGCCAAAGCTGTTGCGATGCCTGCTTCACAACTATTGCAAACGGAACGCGAACTTCTGGTTGAGGCAAAATCGATGATGGGACGTCTCCCTTTTGATGAGCTTGATCTGTTGATTGTGGACTGGTCAGGGAAAAATATCAGTGGAACAGGGATGGATACGAACGTCATAGGTAGGATGATGCAGAATTTTGAACCGGAACCCCTTAAGCCAGCTATTTTACGCATATTTGTCCGTGATCTTACCGAGGAGAGCGATGGTAACGCAACAGGTATCGGTCTTGCTGATTTCACAACGACACGACTCGTTGAGCAGGTTGATCGGCATTCAACCTATATGAACGGTATCACCGCGCTTGGGCCGCAGAAGTCAAAAATTCCATTCTACTACGATACTGACAAAGAGGCGATTGAAGTTGCACTTGACACTATCGGTTTGACCAAACCAGAAAATGCGCGCGTTATTCGGATAGAAAGTACACTGAGATTAACGGAACTTGACATCTCTGAGGTGTTACTCAAAGATGCCCAGCTGCATTCAAGTCTTGAGGTTATCGGTGAAACACTTCCTTTTGAATTTGACGCAACAGGCAATCTACTGCCATTTTCATCGGAGACGCATTAATTGAAGCGATTAATTGTCGGTATCACAGGGGCAAGCGCGGTTGTTTACGGTGTCCGCCTTCTTGAATTCCTCGCGAAATGTGAGGATATAGAGGTGCATCTGACGATCTCTAAATCTGGTGCGCGGGCGTTATGGGAAGAACTGCAGATTGAAGTAGACATTGACAATTTTCGGTTGGAATCGCTTATTGATGTTGATACGGATCAGGTCATTTACCATCATGAATCTGACATCGGCGCGTCAATTGCCAGTGGTTCTTTTCGGACAGAGGGGATGATTGTAGTGCCGTGTAGTATGGGAACAGTCGCCTCTATTGCAGCAGGTATTTCACGTAATCTTGTCCAGCGTGCAGCAGATGTGTGCATCAAGGAACGCCGCAAACTTGTCATAGTGCCTCGAGAAACGCCGCTCAGCTCCATCCATCTCGAAAACATGTTAAAGCTGTCGCGCGTAGGTGTGTGTGTCCTACCTGCGATGCCAGGATTTTACCATTTTCCCAAAACGGTAGATGACCAGATCAACTTTGTTGTGACGAAAATTTTGGATCAGTTTGGTATAGACTCTGGACTAACGCAACGGTGGAAAGAGTAAGTAGTTGATGCGAAAACTCAAAATTATCCTTGAGATGATCAAATTTGAACATACCGTGTTTGCACTTCCGTTTGCAATCATGAGTGCTTTTATTGCTGCAGGCGGACTTCCACCGCTATCGAAACTGGGTTGGATTCTCGTGGCGATGGTCGGTGCGCGCAGTTGTGCGATGGCGTTCAATCGGCTGGCTGATGCGGAAATAGATAGTCAAAACCCGCGTACGGCAATGCGCGCAATTCCTGCGGGGTTAATCACAAAAGGGGCGGTATGGGCTTTTACCCTTGTTTCGGCAGGAATGTTGGTCTTTGCTGCATGGCGATTGAATCCACTGGCTTTTGCACTTTCTCCAGTTGCACTTGCCGTAATAATGGGGTATTCTTATACAAAACGATTTACCTCACTTTCACATTTATGGTTAGGACTTGCACTTTCCATTTCACCTGTAGGGGCGTGGATTGCAATTAAGGGGCGATTTGACTGGACACCAATAATTCTGTGTTGTGTTGTGTTGCTCTGGACGGCCGGATTTGACATCATCTATGCGTGCCAAGATGTGAATTTTGACAGAAAACATGGACTTCATTCTATTCCTGCACGACTCGGTATTCGTTGGGCCTTGTGGGTTTCGGCTGCGCTGCACGTTGTTGCTGTTTTGCTTCTTTTCGGCATCCCGCTTCTTACCGAATTGGGGCTTTTCTACTATATTGGCGTTGGAATTGTCATCCTAATTTTCATCTATGAGCATGCGATTGTCAAACCGAATGACTTGTCTCGTGTCAATCTTGCATTTTTCACGCTGAACGGCATGATAAGCTTGGTTTTAATGGCGCTTTCAATCGCTGATATTCTATTGTAGCAGTGGCTTTATACTAAGAACTTTGGAGAAAGGATTACATGAAACTTTCACTTTCCGTTCGCGTTGCAGAGAACGCTTCAAAAAGAGATGCTACCCACACTTTTACGCAACTCACAGAACTCGCAGCGAATCTTGGCTACGAGGCAATGTGTATGCGTGCATCCCAAGTCGGCATTCATTCACCTCTGGAACAGATTACTGCTGCACGTAAGCAGGCAGATTCGCTTAACCTAAAAATCTCTATGGTGACTGGTGATTTTCCCGTACCGCTCAACAACGATGAAGGACCGAACGGGCTTCGCAATATAACACCATATCTTGATTTAACAGAACTTCTCGGTGCAGACCTGATTCGAATTGCGATGAAGGTTGAAGAAGATATACTTTGGGCACAACGCGCATCTGACGAAGCAGCGGAACGCGGTATCCAATTAGCGCATCAGTCGCATACACAGAGTCTGTTTGAAACGGTTGAAGATTCAATTGATGTGCTAAAACGTGTTGGTAGAAAAAATTTTGGTATTATCTATGAACCTGCTAATCTCGATCTGTGCGGACAGGATTATGGTGTTGAGACACTCAAACGTTTTTCGCCATATCTTTTTAATGTCTATCTCCAAAATCATATCCGCCGACCAGAGGGAAAGACACGGCTTTTGACGTGGATTCAAGGTGAAGTGCCACATGATCCGATCCGTTTGCAAGATGAAGGCGGGATTGATTTTCCATTGGTGTTTCGCGGTTTAGAAGCCATCGGTTACGACGGTTATGTGACGGTGCATCAGGCATTTCGAGAGATTATGGAACCTGAAGACGCTGCGGAGCAGAGTTATGCATATTTAAACCGTTTTGTTCGTAGTTGATAACCTGATTCAAACGTATTCGAGAACATAAGTTGGCATTGAAATTGTAGGAGGTAGTGATCATGGCGTTTAGCGATTTCAAGACGATTTCTGAAGTTCAAGAAAAATTTGGCATCAGATATATGTCAAATGACTTTTTCGAAGTTGAGGCAAAGAAGCCATCAGATACATTTATACAAGAACTTAAATTTAGCAGAAAATATATTGATGTCTTTGCATCCGAAGGTGCAAGATCTGAAGTAGTTATATTTCCAATTTTAAAAGAGGTATATAAGGATTATGCTGAAAACTATGGACTTTGGGTAAAGAAATCTATTATATACGATGAAACACTGAGCGGCACCTCGGACTATCTTATCGCTACACGATCTGAATTGGGAATAACTGTTGTCGGAACACCTTTGATTATGTTCGTTGAGGCAAAAAAGAACGATTTTGAACAAGGATGGGGACAATGCCTGGCAGAGATGGTTGCAGCACAAAAGATGAATGACGATCCTGATTTTCCTGTCTACGGTATTGTTACCGATGGAAAAATGTGGGAATTTGGCAGGCTTGTCCAAGATACCTTTATACAAAACATGACAAATTATACTGTAGATAATCTGCCTATCCTATTTGGTGCGATGAATTCTGTTTTCAAAGCAGTACAAGGAAATTAAGGGTGTCAATATCTATGAACATTCAACGTCCGAATATCTTAATTATTACAACTGACCAACAACGAACAGATAGCCTCAGCTGCTACGGTTCAACATTTACGGATACGCCACACTTGGATAAATTCGCCGCTGAAGGTGTCTGTTTTGAACGGGCCTATTGTACAAATCCAGTGTGTACACCTGCTCGCGCCTCAATCTTTTCAGGAAAGTATGTCAGTCGTCACGGCGCGTGGAACGTCGGCATGAACGTCCCTGACGATGAACCCATGATCTCCCATCGTCTCTTGGATGTCGGGTATCGTACACATTATATTGGAAAAGCTCACTTTCAACCCTTCGGCGCATCCCCTGAACAATCAATTGAAACACGAAACAATACAGACCGTTACCCTGATTTCTGTGGTCCATATTACGGATTTGAAACGGTGGAATTGGCCTTGGGTCATGCAACCTACGGCATAGCTGGACATTACGGTGAATGGGTGCGATCTCAGGTTTCCGAAGAGACTTTTGCCAGCTATAGCAAAGCGAGACGTCTTTCGAAAGTAGGATTTGGTGGTGGCGCACACGATTGGGATATACCCTTAAAGTACCACAACAGTATTTGGACCGCTGATCGGACAATAGATTTTCTGACAAACCACAATGTCAATCAACCGTTTCTATTAGCAGTCGGTTTTCAAGACCCGCATCATCCGCACTGTGTACCAACTGAATTTGAGGAACGTGTTGATCCTGCAGAGGTACCACTGCCTGCCTTCGTTGAAGGTGAGTTAAACGACAAACCACCTCATTTTATGGAAGCGCGTTGCGGACAACTGAGTAAGTCAAAAATCCGTGGCAAGTTTGCTATGGCTGGACAAGGTGGCGGTGCCGATTTTCGCAAAGTGTCTGAAGACGATGCGCGGCTTGGAAGAGCATACTATTACAATATGGTGAAGATTATTGATCAGGAGATGGGACGTATTTTGGCGTGTCTTGATGAAAGTGGATTGCGTGATAATACACTGGTACTGTTTACCACAGACCACGGTGAACTGCTGGGCGACCACGGGCTTTGGATGAAGGGACCATTTCATTACGAACAGCTTGTCTGTGTACCCACTTTGATTAGGTATCCTGCAGTGATTCCATCCGGACAACGGACACACGCACTGTTCAGCCATGTTGATATTGTGCCAACTGTGCTGGCAGCTGCGGGATTAGTGATTCCGTCAGATATTGATGGTGTAGATGCAATGCCAATGCTTGCTGGAAAACAAGAGTCCGTACGAGATTCACTATTGATTGAATGTGTGGATGACCCACAAGGTTTACGTCTCAAAACGATTGTGACCGATACGCGAAAATTGACTTGGTATTGTGGACATCCGTATGGTGAACTTTACGATTTAGAAAATGATTCCGCCGAGCGAGTCAATCAGTGGAACAATCCTGCTTATGCAGCTGATAAAGCAAACCTTATAAGTGCTATCCTTGAGGAAATGGAGACATTGGAAAGAAGGGTTGAGCGAACATCTTATGCATAATAAACGCAATAGTACTTCAAAATATTTGGGGGGTGAAACTCATGGCATTTAGCGATTTCAGTGAAATTTCTGAGGTATTAGAAAGGTTTAGGATCAGGTATTCGGAAGATGATTTTGTTAAGACCAAACTCTTAAACCCTTCCGAGCAATTTCAACAAGAACTTGAGTTTAGTAGGCAACACTTCAACATTTTCAGATCTGAGGCATCACGTTGTGAAATTGTTATTTTTCCTATTTTAAGGGAGGTTTATAAGGGATATGCTGATAATTATGCTTTATGGATAAAGGAACCTATTACTTACGATGCAACTTTGAGTGGAACACCTGATTACCTCATCGCTACAAAGTCTGAATTGGGTATGCCGGTCCTTGGAACTCCTTTGATTATACTGGTTGAGGCAAAGAAAAACGACTTTGAACAAGGATGGGGACAATGTTTGGCTGAGTTAGTCGCAGCACAAAAAATAAATGACGATACGGCTTTGCCTGTGCACGGTATTGTTACCGATGGAATTCTGTGGCAATTTGGCAGACTTGTTGAGGATGCTTTTACCCGCAACAGAACAAACTATAGTCTGGATAACTTGCCTGTTCTATTTGGTGCTGTTGATTCTGTCTTCGAAGCAACAACTGAAGTTTCTGGTAGCGAACCTGCGATCAACTAACATTAACGTGAGTTTGATAAATCCTGTCCGCTTTCTAAGATCTATTTAGGCCTCCTGGTAGGCGCGTTTCCAAAACGCGCCTACCAGGGTGTGGGCTTTGTTTTCCCAATTTCTTTACGTAATGCCAAAAACCATTCAATTTTTCAATAATTTCTAACTTCTTTCAAAGGCCTCTTCCTATCCGAGCGATTTCCTGGTCGCGACCGTGTCTAAAATTCTCAATTCCGAACATTTTTGGCTTGAATATGTCCAATTTATAGTTGTTGGACTAAAGTAAGTCAGAATAGTGACTGTTTTCAGGTTACACTCGCCACGAAGAATATAAAGATTGCAGGATTGTGGCATAGTGTAGCGTATTTCCAGTTGCGCTACTACACGCATTCATGGTATCCTATAGATACACTCTGATGTCTGACTTGAACACATCTAAATTACAACAAACACAATTTTAATAGCAAAATGAATATCGATTCCTCTTCTAATCTTAATATATTTGTTAATAAACGCGTAAAAGAGTTATTTGTTGCGCAATCTCATAAACCCGCTGCTTTGAAGGATATAAGTCTTTCACGATTAACACCATTCCACCGAGCTCTACTTGTTGCAGATGGAACTGTTACACGTTTTATTGAAGCATATAAGTTATCGCCAGTGCAGGTTGTCCTTTTATTTCAAGCAAGGCGTACACTTCATAACAAACACTTTTGGCTTGACCTTCCAACAGGTGGTAATATTATCGCACGAGAAGTGGTTCTACAGACACCATCAACAGAAAATCAAACTCCAAAAATCCATGCTTATGCAGTGTCTCAAATCGTTCACGAACGTTTACCGCAAACTGTTGTAGAAGGACTTGAAGCGGGTATAGAAGGTTTAGGCTCCCTTTTGCAACACAGTCATTTGGAAACCTGTCGTGATTTGCTTTGGTGGGGTATTGAACAAGCAACCGGCTTGCCAAGTAGCATCGCGCATTTTGAAGGAAAACTTCTTCTCAGTCGCACCTATAGAATTGTTGCTAACGGAAATCCTCTTATGCTTATAACTGAGAAGTTCCCGCTTAGCGATTCGTAGCTTGAAATTATAGCCCAATCTAATAGGTGAGGTTAGGAAAGGGGTACACCTGCAACCGAACTTATGGCGGCAGTATAGCGTATCTCTATTGGAGTGTCGCGGGGAAAATGACGGACTGGTGGAGTCCATGACGCAAATACCGAATCAGCAGAAATTCACAAACTTACCGTCCCCATGGGCGCGCTTGTTTAATTGAAATCTTACCATCTTGGGTAATCTTGAATTCAATCTCCATAGCAAAGTCTTGCGTTTGGGATGCAGTGCTGTACAACTGACTGAATTTGTTATGTACAGTACCAAGATATAAATTTAGCTCGCGCAGATATTTGTCTGTTAGAATCCGTTTACCATCGACTGTGCGGTTTGATGTAGACACTACCCTATAGACGTTGCTATCCCACCAATCCAACAATATCTCTTCTGGAATGGACTGTTCTTCTGGGTTTGTTACAAGGTCTTCCCCAATTTGGGTGTTGAGATAGTAATTTCCTTCAGTTTGATAAACGACATCATCGCTTACGGCGACACCGTTTGCCGATTCGTTCTCAAAATTGGGATGGACAAGGATGCCCATTGCAGTCGTAAAATGGTCAATACGAAAGAAATCGCGTGCTTCAAACGCATGGAAATTCCAGAGACTTGCAAAAACTTGCTTAATTGATTTTGACAGATGTCCTTCATCTGGATTGTGCGTAAAGGAATCGTATAAACCTGCGCCACTAAAACCAGGCAAGTCCTCATTGTTCGTGCTGGATCGGCATCGAAGGGAGGTGCCATCTGGAAAAGCATTTTGTAACTCTGAAAGTGCACGCATCATCCACGCTGGCATTTTTCCTGCCTCTATTTCTGATCTCAACTTCTTTAGTTCTGTTTCCTTTGTGTCATGTGAATTCTCAAAATCAGGATCATTAAGTAGTGTTTCAATTTTTTTATAAAAGGCGTTATACTTCATAAATTCATCGTAAAAATAGAACGGCACCCCAAATCCGTCTGGTACTGTGCCAGCAGGAAATCCAAACGTCCTCAGTGTGGCAACGTTAGCTGTTTTAACGCCAAAGCTGGAAGAGTCCGCGAACTTGATGTCGTCGAGTGGCAAAATCTTTTTAGCAGACAGGTCGCGTGTAGGTTTTTGTGTTTTTGCGGGACGTAAATCAGCAAAATGAACTTCTACCTCTTTACGTGTTGCTTCCCTAATTTCAAAACCGTCTGGATTTACCTTGTAGTAGACATATTTTCCGATGAGCGGTGCAATCAATCTGTTTTTCCACGCTTCGGTAATGAATGCGTTAGGCACTTTGTCTTGAATAGCACGCAAGTTTACATGTGAAAGCGGCGTTTGCCGCACACCTGTGATTATTCCAGCGACCCGCGGCATTTCGTTCGGTAACGTCTTGCAGATGACGATGTCACGCGTGGCTGGGCGCTCGTTTGCTTCCAGCACACGCAGCCGACCATACGACTCTGCCTGATTCAGTGGAAGATATCCGACATTGGCATAAAGGTCATCCTCAAAATAGACAGGGAATTCAGCCTTGTCATATAGTGCTTTCTCACGATTATAAATACCGATTGCACCCCATAATGGACAATAGCCAAGCCTATTTTTGAGTATCGGCATTTTGGCAACAAGCATGTCGTGCACAAGTTTAATTTTTTCAAATGGGAATGCATCGTTTGGATTAAACTCAAAAGTGTAAACGCCAGGTTCACCGTTTGGCGCGGTGAAAAGTGGACGGTAGCTGAGCACGCCGCGCATCTGCCCCTGACCTCTGCCTAAACCGACAGCCCGCATGAAACTTCCATGAGAACGATGTGTTTTTGTGTTCATGAAATAGAGCTGTGGGTTCTGTGTATGGGTTTTTTCAACCTGAATTTTTACAAATTCAATTCCAGCAAGTTGCGTGTCAATACGGACATCTGTTCCCTGATATGATAATTTCTTAAAGGCTTCTCGGTCAGGAATTGTCGATGTGCCGTCCTTAAATTCAACCTGTTCCGGGTTTAGACGCGGTCCTGAAGGTTCTCTTGATCCACGTCCTCTGCTAAATCCTCCTCTTCCACGAGATTGTTCACGGTTACCACTTTGCATTTGGCGAATCTCGTTCTCACTGAATTGCACACCTCTGGCATTTTCAATTCTCATGGTTCTTATCATGAGTTCTTTTTCAGAGGTGCTCAGTTCACCATTCCGATCAAGGTCGAACCGCTTTTCATCTTTTGAGAGTGTTTCTTCTGCCCAAGTGTTTTGGATAACAACTAATGAAAATATCATTATTAAAACGGAAAAAATTATGTTGGTTTTATGTTTCATGGTTTTTCCTCAATAAGCATTGTAAATTTGGATAAAATATACAATCAGTCCTTTCTTGTTAGATTAGGCAAATTAGAACCAAATTTGTTCAGAAAAAACATCCCATCCATCTGTGAATGTGAAAACTTCTACAGATGAAACTTGGTTTTTATTTTCAAATTGGTGATTTTGTGATATGATATGCAGTACAGTTTAGATTTCAAGATACTTTTAGAAGGAGATTTTATCATGTTCAACTTTATTAATTCAACATATTGGTTCATACTCATCCCTCTTTTTATATGTGTTATTAGCCTTCCCAGTTTTGCTCAAGATGAACACACTGTGCTTCTGTACACATTTGAAACCGGTGAGGGAGATACTGCCAAAGACCTATCTGGAAACGGAAATGATGGTAAACTCATGGGTAGCACGAAGTGGGGAAACGGCAAACCTGGTGGCGCGCTTGTTTTTGGCGGAAACGGACCGAGAGACTTTGTCGAAATCCCTGATAGTGATAGCCTTGATTTAGTTGAAGGACTCACTGTGGAGATGTGGGTTTTCCTGAATTCTCCATCAACTGCCGGTGGCACAGGTGCGACTAAAGAAAATACTTACAAAGTTGGTCCTCGAAATGATAAAAAAGTTCTGCTTCGAATGACAACGAATTCTAAAGGCTGGAACAGTGCCGTTGTAATTGGAAAAAAAGAATTACCCCTTAACACGTGGGTGCATATTGCTGGCACTTACGATGCAAAGTCTGGTGAAGGTAAGATTTACATTGATGGCGAAGTAGATAACGAAGGTGGCATCGGTGGTGATATTGTTCCGAATAATGATGCACTTTGGCTTGGCCGTGGTGCGGGGCCTTTTCTTGATGGTAAGATGGATGAAGTGCGCATTTCTAACATCGCTCGCTCACAAGAAGAAATTAAACAGTTAATGAATATCGGTATCACCGGTGTGCTTGCGGTAACACCACGCGATAAGTTAGCAACGACTTGGGGACAACTCAAATCGCGTTTTGCGAAGTAGTGCTGCTTATACAAAGCTATCCTAAATAACGCCTATAAATATATTCCCACAATGGTAAAATCTTTTCAGACTATCAGCAATATAGAGTTTTGATAATAATATCATGACTTACGCAATGTCCTCAAAAGCCTCACTGATAAGGAAGGGGATTTAGGGGGCGGGTCCCCATAGCGATAGCGTGTGGGGAGATAAA
Source organism: Candidatus Poribacteria bacterium (assembly GCA_022825825.1). Taxonomy (GTDB): domain Bacteria; phylum Poribacteria; class WGA-4E; order WGA-4E; family WGA-3G; genus MSPOR6. Next base: position 209 of record JAJDWA010000020.1, on the reverse strand, counting down.
TCATTGAAATAACGCCTTTTTAACCCCCTTATCAAGGGGGGAATGCGTAAGTCTTGTGTTTCACTTTTCTAACTTTTGCTTCAAATCCCCCCAGCGAGTTGTCACTTTCTCCAATGGAGATACAGCCAGCGGCCCTTCCACCCAATGTGGAAAGTAAGCATGCCCTTGTGGAAAATCGGTGAGTTTCGTCATCCGACGGCTATTCAGAT
>JAJDWA010000036.1 GCA_022825825.1 Candidatus Poribacteria bacterium | reverse complement strand
TTGAAAGACATAAAACGCTCATTTGAAAATGGTGGCACTTTTCAGAGAAGCACTGGAAAAAGGACAACCTTTCGTAGACTCCAAGAGGCTACAGAAAATCCTTAAATTGACGCCTATGGTGCGGTTTCCTAACCGCACCATAGGTATCAATCGGTTCAGCAATTCTTCACCTATATCATGAGGACGACTACCCAATTTATGATCAACATGCTTTACGGGCTGTAGGAGAACCACAAGATGAAAGTGTCTGGGAGTCTTATGTGGAATTTTGTCGTAAAGTTGCCAAAGATAACAAAGTTGATATGAGAACCTTAGATCGCGCTTTGTACCGATTTGGTTATGTACTATCTGTTCTGAATAATTTAGAGAACGATTTGGCATGCCTCGGTGTGAAGGTGAGTGATATTATAAATGGAAACTCACTGATAGAAAACCCCACTTTTAACTGAATTGCGGAATTCAGAGAAATAATAACTTACAGAAATAACCTACGCGGAGGCTTTAAACCCGCTTTAAAATCCAATAAACTCTTTTCAGGAGGTTAAATGTCAATTATAGATATAGTGTTAGGAGGACTATTATTAGTCGTTATTGTTTTACTGATTATACTTATTAGAAGGTCCCACTTCAATTCTGAGCAACTTCGCGAAATAGATTTACTTCGCGAAGCAGTTTCAAGATCGGAACAAGAAATTAGAGGTGAAGTCAAATCTAACCACGATAGCATTTCAAATACACTTGTAGATACTTTAAAAATGCTTGGAGGGACACAGATGGAGAAGTTGGATAGTGTCACAAAATCAATTAACACCTTAACAGAATCCAATGAAAATCGTTTTGAAAATGTGAGAAAGACGCTTAATGATCGGTTGGATACCTTGCAGAAAAGCAATGAAAACAAATTGGATCAAATGCGAAAAACTGTTGATGAACAACTCCAATCAACGTTGGAAAAACGACTTACAGAATCTTTTAAAGTTGTCAGTGAACGTCTTGAAGCCGTGCAAAAAGGGCTTGGGAAAATGGAAAACCTTGCTTCAGACGTAGGCAACCTTCAACGGGTTCTTACAAATGTCAGTGCTCGGGGGGCATGGGGAGAAGTTCAACTTGGCGCGATCCTTGAACAAATTCTCACTCCAGATCAATATAGCCTGAACGTACAACCGCACGCGGGTTCTGAACGGGTTGAGTACGCCATTCGTCTTCCAGGCAATGATGAGGACCCAAATACGTATGTCTGGTTACCAATAGATTCTAAGTTTCCTATGGCTGATTATGAAAGACTCGTTGATGCTGCTGAGAAAGCCGACAAAGAGGCAGAACAAGCAGCAATTAAAGCACTCATACGAACTGTGCAAACAGAAGCAAGGGGTATTAGTAAAAAATATATTTCACCACCCGATACTACAGACTTTGCCATTATGTTCTTGCCAACAGAAGGGCTATATGCGGAGGTGCTTCGTCAGCCCGGTGAGATTGCCGAACTGCTACAAAAACACAGAATTGTAGTTGCCGGACCGACGACCCTTGCCTCCATTTTAATTAGTCTTCGTGTAGGCTTTCGAACATTGGCAATTCAGAAGCATTCCAGCGAAATCAGGAAACTTCTTGCTGCTGTCAAGACTGAGTTTGGGATGTATCATAACGCCTTAAAACTCACGCAGCGTCAGCTAAAACACGCGTCCAACAATCTTGAAGAGGCAGGTAACCGTTCACTGAAGGTTGTGGATAAATTACGTGAGGTTGAAGACCTTCCACCAGGAGAAGCAGCGGAAAGACTTGGACTTCCAGAGTCTGAATTAGGAAGTGAGTCGTCAGAATAATCAATACTCAACCTATATGATGCTGGATGATTCACAGGCATGCAAAGTCCAATAGTCTACCTACTTTACGTCCTGCGCGGAGACGTAAAACCCGCGCACTAACTACTGATGTCCAAAAAAGAAGATGAAATCTTTGATGCAATGCTTGAGGTTGTTTTATGACCTTATTATAACTCAAGTTCCTACCTATTTGGTAAATGCTTTGTAGGAAAATTTTGTAAATCTGTTAACAGATAACATCCAGAAGCGAGGAAAATAAAAGACCCTCAATTAGAAAGATTGAGTAAGGAGATGAACTTATGCTATTCCGTTTGTTTGTAGGATGCTGTATTTTGACTCTCGTTTTGAGTGTAATGGCTATCCAGGCCGCTGAAATTGCCATTGTTGATTTTGCTGACGAATGGACAAAGGTTGATGCATTGCGTCAGACACTGGATGAATTCAAAGTTGCGTATGATGATCTGACAAATGCGCTTGAAGGTGGGCAGCTACATTTTGAAGCAGAAAATAAAATTTTCTTAATCGGTAGCATGACGACCAACAACGCTGTACTTCACCAAAACCTCGATAAGAATGCACAAGCAATTCAAGATTTCGTCAAAGATGGTGGTATCGTCTGGGAACCGACCCAAGCTGATCAGAACGAAGCGAATGTAGATTGGTTGCCTCCTGAATTGAGTTGTGTTCGGAGTGACCGTGATAGCCCAGATTTTGAAATACTGGCAGCGGACCATCCGCTCTTTAACAAACCACACCGTATGAATGCGGAATCGTTTAAAGGCTGGGGATTTGGAAATTGGCCTACTGTTTGGGAAGTCATCGCTTCTCAAAACGGATTTGACGTGTTGATGGAAAGTTTGGGAGATCCTGTCATCATGGAAGCAATTTACGGAAAAGGTAAGTTCCTGATGATGGCAATTGCACCCGATAAATATCATATCGTAGGTAACGATGGTAATACGAAAGACATGGCAAAACTTTTCATGGAGAATCTACTAAACTATGTTGAAGAATTTGCTGCTGTTGCAGCACATGATAAGCTCACTACGAGATGGGCGAATTTGAAAATGTTATACTGATTAGAAAAATAGATTTATGCTTGTCTTGATTATACACGCGACTTAGCAGAATTTGAGGAAGTTGCATAATGGGATTGCGGTTATTTGCCGATCAGTTTATATCTTGATAATGTGTAGTAGTTATGTTATCATTTATTCAAAACAGTTTGCAATACTGAGCAGTCGAATGTGGTCGCCTCAACGATTCAGATTAACAAGTCTAAAACGCTAACTATTCAAATAAGAGGATGTCCTTATGAAATTAGATAGGACACTGCAAGAAATAGAAAAATCTATTAATGATATCGTAGATATTGAGTTTGACTGGGACGGCAGAGGATTTGAAAAGCCAACCGAGTTGACACTGATTAATGCAGTAAAAATTGTAAAGGAACTTCTGAAACAAGTAGATTCTGATGATTGTCTATGGTTTAGTCCGTTTGCTTATAGCAATGAAGATGGGTATGTATGCATAGGATGGCATCATGAAGATAAGGCATTACATTTTCGCATAAAAAATAATGACATGAATTATAGGAAAATATGGAGTTCATCTGATAAGACGAAATCAGAAAAAAAGCAACTTAATCTTCAAAACTGCATATCACTATGGAAATGGTTAATTATAGAGCCAGCATTTTAAACCATTTACAAATCTCCTACCAATTCACTCTCCGATAAACTATCAGCGTTATTATGAGTCGCTCAAGGGACAAACCCAAATATCTATTGCAAACATAAAACGAGAAAGACTTAACATGCACTACACATCACAACAAAACGATTGGTTAGTTCAACCTTATAGCCAACCCGCTTCAGTCCAAGAAACGGACAATCAGCTTATTCTCAGTAATGGACTCATTCAGCGAAGGTTTGTCACCGCACCGAATTTCGCAACCGTTAATTATATCAATCAAATCACCGATAGCAGCCTTCTACGCGGCATCAAACCAGAGGCAGTCCTAACGATTAACGGACAGGAATATGAGGTAGGTGGCTTGAAAGGGCAGCCCGACTATGCCTACCTTGACGACGAGTGGATCGCAGACTTGACCAGTGACGAGAACGCATTTCAGTTTAGAGAATATCGAGTCGGTAAACCTGAAGCACCTTATCCGTGGGAACATAGACGTACCACAACACCATCAACATATCCGCCAGAGGGTGTGACACTGACGGTTGAATTCTCACCGCCGCCATCTATTGACTCCCTTCAGATGTGTGTGCATTATGAACTCTACCAAGGCATTCCAGTCCTGTCCAAGTGGATCACTATTCGCAATGATGGTCAAAAACCGATCCAATTGGATGCCTTAAGCTGTGAAATCCTTGCTGTCAACGAACAAGAAAAACACCTGCTACATGTGGAAAGCGATTATGCCTTTAGTAGAATGGAAACGACACAGTGGGGACCAGATGCGGATTATCTGACACAAGTGGATTATCGGTATCAGATGCCGTTGTTGATGACAAGTCACTATCCGCTCGGTCCTGGCGTGATTCTTCAATCGGGAGAGACTTTCAAGAGTTTTCGCACCTTTGAGATTCTACACGATAGCGATGACCGTGAACGAAAGGGACTCGCACGCCGCAAGATGTTCCGCACAGTCGCGCCACAGGTCACGGAGAATCCAATTTTTATGCACGTTCGGAGTGCCGAACCGGAGGCAGTCCGTTTGGCGATTGATCAGTGCGCCGAAGTTGGATTTGAGATGGTGATTATGACCTTCGGGAGCGGATACAATATTGAGAGCGAAGACCCTGAATACATCGCTACTATGAAGGGATTGGCAGATTATGCACATAGCAAAAATATTCGAATCGGGGGTTATACCTTGATGTGTGCTTCACGAAATGTAGGTGAAGAATACAACTGCATTGACCCAGACACAGGAAAACCCGGAAGTAGGTTTGGACAGAGCGCTTGTCTTGCGAGCGCATGGGGAGATGGCTATGTCAAGCGAGTGCTGAATTTCATGGATGCGACTGGAATGGATATTATAGAGACCGATGGCCCTTATCATGGTGATGTCTGTGCTTCAACGGAACATGAACACCATAACGGCTTAGCAGATTCACAGTTGCGTCAGTGGGAAGTGTGCGTTAATTTTTACCACGAATGCCGAAAACGCGGTATTCATATCAATTCGCCAGATAATTATTACCTCAACGGATCAAACAAATGCGGTATGGGCTATCGCGAAACAAATTTCAGCTTGCCCCGCGAGCGGCAAATTCTAATTGCCCGACAGAATATCTATGATGCCACTTACGAAAAGACACCGAGTATGGGATGGATGTTCGTTCCGTTAGTGGAGTATCACGGGGGTGGACAAGCCGCAACATTTGAGCCGCTTTGTGATCACCTTGATGACTACGAATCACATCTGGCCCAGAACTTCGGTAGCGGTGTGATTGCGTGCTATCGCGGTCCCCGACTTTTTGATACGGAACAGACAAAAACAGTTGTTAAGAAATGGGTTGACTTTTTCAAAAAGTATCGTACAATATTAGAGTCTGACGTAATTCACGTGCGACGTCCAGATGGACGTTCCATTGATTGTATGCTCCACGCAAACCCACAACTCAATCCTTGTGGACTCGCGATGCTCTATAATCCTACACAAACAGTCCAAGAAACCACTTTAAAATTACCGCTCTATTACACTGGATTGTCTGAAACTGCAAAGATTCGTGAAAAAGAAGGAGAACCCAAACAGTACAAAATCGACCGAAATTACAACGTTGAGATTCCTATTAAGATGGAGGCAAAAAGCGTTAGCTACCTCGTAATTGAACCTTAAACATGAGGCCTCCCTAACTTTTAATACCAATGGAATTAGCGTAATTAAACCGTGCATTCACATAAGGAGGTAAAATGAGAGTTATCCAATTTCAAAAAACAATTTTGGTATACGTAACATTGATCTGCCTCTGTTTCATGAACCCAGGGCTAAATGCTGCCCTTGATCCAGACACAGCTTTGGGAATATGGTTATTTGATGAGGGTGATGGCGGAGCTGCAAAAGATACTTCCAAGAATAGTAATGACGGAGAGGTTGTTGGGGGCGAATGGGTCGCTGGCAAGTACGGTCAAGCCTTAAAGTTTGCGGGTGGCGCGCATGTCGCTGTCGGTGATTTTGCTGACTATGCTGATAAAGTGTCTATTGTCGCTTTGATTAAAACACCTGCAGCGCCAGCATGGTCTGACATCATCGTAGGGCCCTGCGGCGATGTTATCTTGACATTACAAAACCACAAATTAAACTTTGCTGCACAGTGTGCCCAACCGATTCCCCATGATACGTGGTCCACAACTTTGTTGAATGATGATAAGTGGCATTATGTTGCGGGGACTTATGACGGTAAAACAGTGAAGGTCTATGTTGATGGTAAGTTAGAAGCGTCTAACGCTGCCGCAGGAGCATTTAAAACGGGGCCCAAGTATATTGGCTCAAGAGACGACAAGCAGGAGGCTTTCACAGGTCTCATTGATGAGATCGCGTTTTTCAATGTTGCACTCTCAGAAAATGATGTGAAATCGGTTGCAGATAGTGGGTTATCTATCGCACTCGGTTTTGCAGCGGTCTCTCCTCAAGCAAAACTGACTACGGCTTGGGCCAAATTGAAAACGGAACGGTAATCTGTTAAAGGTAAAACTTTATTATATCTAAGTTATCCTCTTTGTAGCACAATCTGTTAGATTGTGCCTGTGAATTACAATGCGTATTGAATTAACGCTGAATTGAATAAGAAATATGAGCATACTCGTCCATAAAAACACAAAGGTTATTGTTCAAGGTATCACAGGGCGTTCAGGACGCTTTCACACAGAACAGTGTGTAGATTACGGCACGCAAATTGTTGCTGGTGCAGTTCCCGGTAGGGGTGGAACTGATGTGAACGGCATCCCTGTATTTGACACCGTAGCAGAGGGGGTTGCAGAAACAGGCGCAGATACTTCTCTTATTTTCGTTCCTGCACGTTTCAACGCCGCCGACTCTATCATGGAAGCCGCTGATGCTGGCATTGAACTGATTATCTGCATCTCGGAACATATCCCCGTACTTGATATGGTAAAAGCAAAAGCGTTCCTTCAAGGTAAACAGACTCGGTTAATCGGTCCGAACTGTCCTGGCATCATCACACCTGGCGAATGTAAAATTGGTGTAATGCCTGCGTTTGCTTATTCCCCTGGTAACGTCGGTATCGTTTCACGAAGCGGCACTTTAACTTATGAAGCAGCGTATCAATTGAAACAGCTCGGCATCGGGCAGTCTACCTGTGTCGGTATCGGTGGTGACCCTGTGATAGGGACAAACTTCGTTGATGTTCTCAAACTTTTTGAAGAAGACGATAACACACATGCCGTTGTCTTAATTGGAGAAATCGGTGGCACGGCAGAGGAAAAGGCTGCACAGTTCGTCAAAAACGAAATGACAAAACCCGTTGTGGGATTTATCGCTGGACAAACTGCCCCGCCTGGCAAACGGATGGGACATGCAGGTGCTATCATCTCAGGTGGGAAAGGCACAGCTGCCGATAAAATTGCGTCACTGAAAGCGGCAGGAATTGCTGTTGCAGATGACCTCACCACCATCGGGGAAACAGTTGCAGCTGTCTTAGCTTAAACAGAGTACACGGTAGGCGCGTTTTGTAAACGCGCCGAACAATACATCTCAAAATTGCCTCATTATTACGTTTCAAGGCACAACAACAAAATGAAAAAAGACATCACCTACCTCCACACAAAAAAACAGCAAAAGCAACCCATCACCGTGCTAACCTGTTACGATTACCCCACAGCTTGCATGCAGGACGAAGCAGGGATTGACATAATTTTTGTCGGGGATAGTGTCGGCACGAATATCCTCGGCTATAAAAGCGAGATGGAGGTGACGATGGCAGATATGCTACATCACCTCAAAGCAGTCCGCCGCGGTGTCACAAATGCCTATCTCCTCATTGATATGCCTTATGCATCTGACCGTAATGAAAAGCAAGCTATTGCGAATGCAAATCTTTTCTTAGATAACGGTGCTGATGGTGTTAAATTGGAAGGGGGGACAGAAAAAGTGCCTATTGTTACTGCACTTGCCGAGCAGGAGATAGAGGTCTGCACACACATCGGACACAACCCACAAATACATGGTACCAAAGCGGCAACGCACGGCAAAACGGTTAGCAAAGCAAAGGAACTCATTCAAACCGCATCGGCACTTGCAGATGCAGGCGCGAAACTCATCGTACTTGAGAAAATTACTGAAGAAATTAGCCAAATCATCACGGACACGCTTGACATTCCTACCATCGGCATCGGGGCAGGCAGATACTGTGATGGGCAGGTGCTTGTTATCAACGATGTTTTAGGGATAGGCACACCTTTCAAACACGCTAAACGTTATCAGGATTACAACCATCTCACCTTTGAGGCAATATGTCAATATAAGCAGGAAGTCCAAAACGGAGATTTTCCAACAGATGCCAACGTTGCACATATCGCCGCTGACAAATTAGCGCGGGTGCAGAAGTGGCTGGAATCTGAACGTTAATGTACCTCTGCTTATTTCTCCTGCCATTCCGATCCCTTTAGAGCTTCATCCCAATCCCACACAAGGATTGTGCCATCCTGTCCAGTGCTAACGAGTGTCTTGCCATCAGGTGAGAATGCCAACGTCTCTACCGGTTTTGAATGCCCATCAAGTGTGGTAAGTTTGATACCAGTTTCAATATCCCACAGTTCAATCGTGCCGATCCTAAGTCCACTAACAAGCACGGTACTATCTGGTGCAAACACTAACGTTGCAGCACTGGCGTCAATTTCCCTCAGAAGCGTAAGTTTTCTACTTCCAATTACGTAGATTCGGTCAGTACTTCCCGCGGCAAGCAGAACACCATTTGAAGAGAATGACAAAGTTTCAATCTGTTCCCGTCTTGGATTTTGTACTGTAAACGAAGTTAACGCAACACCACTTTCTACATCCCACATCTTAACCTGTCCGCCGTAAGTTCCACTAACAAGCTTCCTCCCGTCCGGTGAAAATACCAAAGCACTAATTATTTCTGAGGTTGGCGGGAGGTCCCCTCCGGGTGGCAATACCAAATTACCATCTTCATCAAAATTCTGTTCAGCTGATAGGGGCATATTAAGAAAAGATTCTGTTTCCGTGTTCCACACGCGAATAATGTTGTAACTACTGAAAGCCACTGCTCTACCCTGCGGTGAAAAAGCAATTTCTAATGCGAAAACTCCTGTTTCTAAGTTCGTCAACTCACGCCCTGTCCGAACATCAGTCAAACGAAGAGAACTATCCGAAATTAGTTCAGAAAAAGGGTGTCCAAAACCTCCTTCAAAAAGCACATTACCTTCTCCGCCGATGCTGGCAAGCTTTGTTCCATCAGGCGAAAACGCCCCAGTCTTTAACAAATCCCGATGTCCTATAGTCTGGAATTCAGAAATTTGTGATGTCTTCAGATCCCAAAATGTAATTATGCCGTTAAACGCAACACTCGCGAGTGTTGTGTTATCTTTCAAGAAAGCAACTGCTTTTATCCGCTCCGTATGTCCCGTGATACGTGTCGGCAATCGATCCCTCGTTTCTGTATTCCAAAACAGCACTTCGCCATCTGTACTCGCACTGGCGAGTGTTGTACCATCTGGTGAGACCGTTAGCGCAGCGATACCGTTGATATGTCCAGTCAGCCTCCCGAGAAGTCTTCCAGTGGCGGTATCCCACAACCGCACTTCCTTATCGGTGCTCCCGCTGGCGAGCATTTTTCCATCTGGAGAGAAAGCCAATACATTTGTCCAACCTGTTTGTTTTCGAAGAATATTTCGGAGAATGATTGGTTTATCGTTGCTGGTGGTATCCCATAATCGCAATGTTGTCTTTATGCTTCCATTTGTGTTCTTGCTTACGCTGGCGAGGCGCGTCCCATCTGGAGAAAATGCCAAGGCGATAATATGTTTATTTTCACCTATTTCATCAAAGATAGGTAACATCTTACCGGTCGTCACGTCCCACAACTCGATTTTCGAGCGTTTCCCTCCAATTGCAAATTTATCATGTGTGAGCGCGTAGGGTTCAGGAAGGGTAATTCTCTTTTCAGATCGATTTTCGAAATTTTGAACGGTGCTTTCTCCAGTTTCAACATCTAACTTTCTAATGATGTTTCCCCAAACATCCACACTGGTAAGCATTTTCCCATTTTCAGAGAACCGTAACACTGAGGCAGACGAAAGATCATCAGTGAGTGGCACTTTCCGACCAGCCGCTACTTCCCACAGTTGGAGTTCCTTTCCACTGAATTTGCCAACGGTTCCAAAAAATCTGCGGCCACCATTAGCAAGGAAGCGCCCATCTGGGGAAAAGGAAAGGGATTGGCACCTGCCTGGGAACATGGATACTTCTTTCCCTGTTTTCACATCGTAAAGCCACACACCGATATTACTGCCTACCGCGAGTTGTGTGCCGCTGGGTGAAAACTGCATCGTATTAATTCCACCTTTTCCCAAACGCGCTTTCGCCGCTTTCGGTAGTTCCCATTTTGTCCAATCTTCTGCTATTTCATCGGTTTGTGCCTCTGCCACTGCTGCAGAAGTATCATTAGGATGCAGATCAGGGTTATTTTGTTTATCCAGTGCATTGACATTTTCTATTTGCGTTTGCACATCTGGCTTAGATTCTAAGTTTGCAACTATAGGCGTATCAACGATATCAACTGTCATCTCTGCAGTAGCATCTAAACTATAAGGTTGCTGAAAACGCGCCGAGTATTTACTATTTCCAAAACCGAGCATGATCAACACCACTGCTAACGTAGAAGCAGCAACTGCCCACGGCATTAACGGTTTACCACCGGAAGGTGCGGCAGGTTTGGTCCGCGAAATCTCACGCATGATGTTTTCCGTAAGATTCGGAGTGATTTTGAAGTTGTCTAAAGCCTCTCTTATCATCGTTTCCTCTTTTTGTAGACGCTGCTGTGCCCGACGAAGACGGCTCTTAATTGTATTTACCGATACACCTAAAAACGCGCCTATCTCTGTGCACGACATTTCTCCGAAGTAATGTAGTGTCATGATAGTGCGTTCACTCTCTTGAAGTTTCGCAAGCAGTTTTTTGACGATATCGCGTTGTGCTTGTCCAGATACACGCTCGTTTTCTTCAACAACAAATTCGGAGTACGCTTCTTTTTCTAATTGTTCCTTGTCTGTTTGTTCCAACGGTTGTGTCTGTAAACGCTTTTTACGCAGCCATGAGCTGCATCGATTCGATGCAATCACATAGAGCCAACCCACGAAACGTTGCGGTTCCTTCAGCGTTGTCAATCGCTTGTATGCTTGTAGGAATGTATCCTGCGTAATCTCTTCGGCTATGTGGAAATCACCGATTTTCCGCCATGCAAGCGCGTGAACCTGCTTTTGATATTTTCTCACAAGCACAGAAAAAGCGTCATCATCGCCTGCAAGGACGCGTTGAATAAGGGCAACATCACTGTTTTTCATTTAAGCACCTCCGGAAGAAATGGTTGCATCACTCTGATTTTATAAATTATGACGCTACTTAGGCGTGCAACGGGTGCATAATTCTGCAAATATAGAAGTATGTTTAAATAAAAGAGGTAATGATTCATTCCTGCAAGACGACTTCCCGTATGCTGCCAAGATCACTTTCCAAGTTCCCACAACAATACGGTCCCATCCGCACTGCTACTTGCGATTGTGGTACCATCCGGACTGAACGACACACTATTGACAGATTTTGCATGCCCTGATAGTGTGTGGATATGTTCACCTGTTTCCACATTCCACAGACGAATGGTATTGTCCCTACTGGCACTTGCGATTGTGTTTTCATCCGGACTAAACGCCACACCTAAGACATCCTTCGTATGTCCCGATAGTGTGAGCAGATGTGTACCAGTGTATGTGTGCCACAGATGGATGGTATCATCCCTGCTACCACTTGCGATAATGTGTCCATTTGGACTAAACGCTACGCTATAGACTTCATCTGTATGTCCTGATAGTGTGCGGATATGTTCACCTGTTTTCACATCCCATAGACGGATGGTATTGTCTCTGCTACCACTTGTGATGATGTGTCCATCCGGGCTAAACGCTATGCTATAGACCTCATCTGTATGTCCTGATAGTGTGCGAAGATGTTCGCCTGTGTCCACATTCCACAGACGGATGGTTTCGTCTTCAGTTCCACTTGCGATGATGTGTCCATCCGGACTAAACGCGACACTATTGACCGTAGCCCTATTCTTGACCTTAGGCTTATCCCCCGATAGCGTGCGGAGGTGTGTGCCATCGTGTGTATTCCACAGACGGATGGTATCGAATCTATTAATGCCATCTGCGACCCCACTTGCACTTGCGATTGTGGTGCCATCCGGACTAAACGAGACACTGGTAATTCCACCCCCATGCCCATTTCCTAATCCCCCATCCCCTCCCGATAGTGTGCGGAGGTGTTCGCCAGTGTGTGCGTCCCACAGACGGGTTTTACTAGCTCCACTTGGACTTGCGATGATGTGTCCATCCGGACTAAACGCCACACTTCTTGCCCCAGGCGTATGCCCGGATAGTGTGCGAATATGTTCGCCAGTGTGTGCGTGCTGTAGACGGATGGTGTTGTCAGAACTTGCACTTGCGATTGTGGTGCCATCCGGACTAAATGACACGCTATAGACCGAACCCGTATGCCCCGATAGTTTGCGGAGATGTGTGCCTGTGTGTACGTGCCACAGACGGATGTATCTGAAATTCCTACTTGCACCTGCGATGATGTGTCCATCCGGACTAAACGACACACCGTTCACATCACCTGAATACTCCCTTAGTGTGTGGAGGAGTGTGCCATCGTGGGCGTTCCATAGACGGATGTCGTTGTCATCACCGCCACTCGCTATGATGCGTCCATCCGGACTAAACGATACACATAAAACATCCTTCGTATGTCCTGATAACGTGCGGAGGCGTTCGCCTGTTTCCACATCCCACAGACGGATGGTATCGTCCGCACCGCCACTTGCGATTGTTTTTCCATCTGGGCTAAACGATACGCTTTTGGGCAGATGCCTATACTCCGATAGTGTGCGGATATGTTGTCCCGTGTCCACATCCCATAGACGGATGGTATCGTCCCCCGCACTTGCGATTGTTTTTCCATCTGGGCTAAACGATACGCTTTTGGGCGAATGCCTATGCTCCGATAGTGTGCGGATATGTTGTCCCGTGTCCACATCCCATAGACGAATGGTATCGTCCCCTGCACTTGCGATGATACGCCCATCCGGACTAAACGCCACGCTGAGCACCTCACCCGTATGTCCCGTGTACAGGTCAAGTTCTTCGCCTGTCTGTGTATTGTATATCCAAATACCAATTGTGCTGGCAACCGCAAGCTTGATGCCATCGGGAGAGTAGGTAATTCTGTTTATTGCCCCTTTACCGAGCCGTGCTTTTGCACCTACAGGCAATTCCCATTTTGTGTAATCTTCCACTACTTCATCTCCTTGTGCTTCTCCAACTACTGCAGAAGTATCGTTAGGTTGCTGTTTAGGCCTGTTACGCTTATCAAGTGCCTTGGCACTTCCAAGTTGTGTCCGCACATCTGGCTTAGATTCCAAGTTTGCGATTATAGGAACTTCAATAATTTCAACCGTCATTTCCGATGTAGCATCTAAACTATAAGGTTTCTGAAACATTTGCAAGTATTTACTATTTCCAAAACCGAGCATGAGCAACACGACTGCTAATGTAGAAGCAGCAACTGCCCACGGCATTAATGGTTTACCACCGGAAGGTGCGGCAGGTTTAGTCCGCGAAATCTCACGCATGATGTTTTCTGTCAGATTCGGAGTGATTTTGAAATTGTCTAAAGCCTCTCTTATCATCGTTTCCTCTTTTTGTAGACGCTGCTGTGCCCGGCGAAGACGGCTCTTAATTGTATTTACCGATACACCTAAAAACGCGCCTATCTCTGTACACGACATCTCTCCAAAGTAATGCAACGTCATGACAGTGCGTTCACTCTCTTGAAGTTTCGCAAGCAGTTTTTTGACGACATCGCGTTGTGCTTGTCCAGATACACGCTCATTTTCTTCCACAACAAATTCTGAGTACGCTTCTTTTTCTAATTGATCCTTGTCTGTTTGTTCCAACGGTTGTGTCTGTAAACGCTTTTTACGCAGCCATGAGCTGCAGCGATTCGATGCAATTACATAAAGCCAACCTACGAAACGTTGCGGTTCTTTCAGTGTTGTCAATCGCTTGTATGCTTGCAGGAATGTATCCTGCGTAATCTCTTCAGCGATATGAAAATCACCGATTTTCCGCCACGCAAGCGCGTGAACCTGCTTCTGATATTTTCTCACAAGCACGGAAAAAGCGTCATCATCGCCTGCAAGGACGCGTTGAATAAGGGCAACATCACTGTTTTTCATTTAAGCACCTCCGGAAGAAATGGTTGCATCACTCTGGTTTTATAAATTGTGACGCTACTTAGGCGTGCAACGGGTGCATAATTCTGCAAATATAGAAGTGTATTTAGATAAGAGTTAGAGATTCATTGGTAAATATGAAATCTAAAGGGAAATTATAACGGATTATATTTCTTCTGTTAGTAGAATTATACCATAAATCTGATTTCTGGAAGGGATTTTCTAAAAAATAGGTTTTCTGGAAGGTGCTTATCTCAAGATTTATGTATAGTTTGGTTGCGCGTTATCCTTTTTGAAGTACATAGCGCGGAAAGTGAACTGGCAGTGCAAGTCTATCTCTTACACCGCCAGTTTTTATGTAAGGTAACAATATTCAACTGCTTTACCGGTAGATCTTCTAACTGCCTAAATACCTTTATTCTTTTACCGGTCCGAACTTTTGAGGGCTTCATCCCAATCCCACAAAAGAATTGTGCCGTCATACCCCGTACTCACAAGTGTTTTACCGTCTGACGAAAATAGTAACTTTACAATTGGTGCCGTGTGTCCATCAAGTGTAGCGAGTTCGTCTCCTGTAGTAATATCCAATAACTGAATTCCACCACTTAATAATCCTACAACAAGCACGGTTTCATCTGGTGAAAACACTAAGGCATTGCAATTTACTTTGGACACTTCCTTAAAATGCGTTTTTTTCTGGCTGCCGAATAGATGAATCTTTTCAAAGTTTCCTACAGCAAGCAGAGTCTCATCTGCAGAGAATGCCAACGCGGTAATTTGGCTTTTTGGAAACACAGAAAGAACTCCATTATGCATTGGATCATCTATTTCATCTCCTGTTAAGAAGTTGGTTAACTCATCCCCAGTTTTCGCATCCCATATTTGAACTTTCCCTTGTAAATCTCCACTGAAAAGTTCTTTTCCATCCCGTGAGAATATCATAGCAGTAATTGTAGGCCAGGACATATCTGTAAGAGACATGTTTAGAATTTTGCCCGTATCTGTATTCCACAAGCGGATTTCTCCTGAATCACCAAGCGCTACCGTTTTTCCATCGGGTGAAACTGCCATTGCTGAAACAATCCTATACTTTGATTCTGTCAAACGTGCTAATTCATGACCAGTACGGACATCAGTTAATTGAATCAGTTGCTGATGGGTTCTTGCGAGCTTTGTTCCATCAGGCGAAAAGGCTAAACTCCTTAATACATCGCAATGTCCTTTAGTTTGTAGGTTAGCTTTTCGTTGTGTCTTAAGATCCCAAAAGGTAATTATGCCGTTATATGTTACACTTGCAAGTGTATTACTATCTTTTAAAATCGCTATTCCTCTTTGTGTATGTGTGTGATCGGAGATGTGTATTGGTAATGGATTATTTGTTTCTGTATTCCAAAACAGAACTGTCCCATCTGCACTTGCACTTGCAAGCGTGCTACCGTCTGGTGAAAAAGTCAGCGCTTTTATACCGTTGATATGTCCAGTAAGTGTCGCGAGTAGTGTACCAGTACCTGTATCCCACAACTGCACCCTATTATCTGTACCCCCACTTGCTAACATTTTTCCGTTCGGAGAAAATACTAAATTTCGAACGGAGACTGACGTGTTTGCCCTACTTGTGTGTTTTCTGAGGATTATCGGTTCGTTGTTTCCATTAGTATCCCACAATAGAACTGTTGCATTTTCGCTCCCAATAGCAAGTTGAGATCCGTCAGGGGAGAATGCTAATCCTAAGATATGGTCGTTTTTTCCCATGTCAAAAGACATTTGTCTTCTGAAAGTTGGTCGTTTTTTCCCTGAAATCGGGGACCATAATTGAACCTTGCCGGACACTCCACCAATCGCTAATTTATCATGTGTAAGTGCATAGGATTCAGCATAAGCTCTATCCTTTGGACGCTCTCTGAAGGTTTTTAGGTTCATTTCTCCTGTTTCAATATTTAAGTTGCCAATTGTATCTCCCCAATCCCCCAAACTGAAAAGCGTCTTGCTATCTTCAAAAAATAGCAATGCTGAAGCAGGGGGAGGACTTTTGGCAAGTGGCACTCGCTTACCCGTAGAAACTTCCCACAACTGGACTTCCTCTCCATGATATCTACCACTTCCACCAATATCTCCGCCACCGCCATTAGCAAGAAAACGTCCATCTGGTGAAAAAGCAAGGGATCGACACGCACCAGGAAACAAGGATATTTCTTTACCCGTTTTCGCATCGTAAAGCCACACACCGATAGTACTGCCTACCGCAAGTTGTCTACCATCCGGTGAGAATTGCATGACATTAATTCCACCTTTTCCTAAACGCGCCTTCGCCGCTTTTGGCAGTTCCCATTTTGTGTAATCTTCTGCTATTTCGTTTCCTTGTGCCTCCGCAACTGCTGCAGGCGAATCATTAGGTTGCTGCTCAGGATTATTGATTTTACTATGAGCGTTAGCACTTTCTATTTGCGTCCGCACATCAGGTTTGGACTCCAAGTTTGCAACTATAGGTGTATCAACGATATCAACTGTCATCTCTGCAGTAGCATCAAGATTATAAGGTTTCTGAAATATTCCTAAGTAGTTGCTTCCAAAACCGAGCACGAGCAGTACCACTGCAACTGTAGAAGCTGTTATTATCCACGGCACTATCGGTTTACCACCGGAAGGTGCGGCAGGTTTGGTCTGCGAAATCTCTTGCATGATGTTTTCCGTAAGATTCGGTGAGATTTTGAAGTTGTCTAAAGCCTCTCTTATCATCGTTTCCTCCTTCTGTAAACGCTGCTGTGCGCGGCGGAGTCGACTCTTCACCGTATTTGCTGAGATGCCTAAAAACGCCCCTATCTCTGTGCACGACATTTCTCCAAAGTAATGCAACGTCATGACAGTGCGTTCACTTTCGCCAAGTTTTGCCAGCAGCTTTTGGACGACATCGCGTTGTGCTTCAACTGTAATACGATTGTTTTCTGATACGATATATTCAGAATAGGTTACTTTTTCATTTACTGTATTATCTATATTCTCTTGTAGCTGCGTCCGTATATTTTTATTACGCAACCAGGTACCACAGAGGTTTGAAGCAATTACATAGAGCCAACTTGCAAAACGCTGCGGTTTCTTCAACGTTCTGAGTTGCCGATGTGCTCTCAGGAATGTATCCTGTGTTATCTCTTCGGCAAAATGGAAATCTCCGATCTTACGCCACACAAGCGCGTGAACCTGCTTTTGATATTTTTCAACAAGTTCTGCAAAAGCGGAATCATCACCATCAAGAGTGCGTTGGATTAATTGTGCATCACTGTTTTTCATAGATTACCTCCGTTTTCACCTATAGTGACAACACTACGGGATTAAACGGGTGCATAATTCTGCAAATATAGAAGTGTTTAAATAAGAGAGTTAGAGATTTAACTGAATTTATCCATTCTTACATTCCTCCAGTTTGGAGAACATTCATCTGCGAAGGATTCAACATCTCGATATTGATGTTTAAGAAGCACTCAAGAAACATATATGCTAATCCTACATTACTTAATGTATGAAGTGTTAACTTGGCAGTGGTCTTTTCAAAGTGTTCACGTTGTGAGTCGTCAAGGAGTAAGAAGGTGTCAAATAGGGCAACTACCAAGTCTTGTGAAACCTGTTGGTGAAAACCATGTTTTTCTGTTTTTTGTTTTTGATAGTGTGCATACGCTTGGTCAGACAGAACTTCTTTGATAGCTTGCTGATAGAGCGGAGGGCTTATGATTTCAGAAATTCTTGCAAAAAACACATTTCCGAGTATATGTTGGAAGAAAGGATCCTTAGTCGGGTTAGGTGAATTGTTTTCCGTTTGAAGGCTGTTTATTTTTCTTTCGTCCCAGATATCTTTCCGTAACTTATTAAGTGTTTCAATAGCGTTTTGACGAGTTATACTACCATTCGTGACTAATGGCATAAGATCACTTAAGGTTTGCAAAGCAAAGATTCTATTGTTTGTGTATTTGATTTGCAAATCTATATACTGTTGGGCTACACCTTTGGCAACCAGATCCAACCGCTTCTGTTGCAATTCATTGAGTGTTCCAAACTGTTTTCTATGTGCAATTAGTACTGTTTGTGCCAGTTTCAATAATTGTTTTTTATGACTATCTTTGATACCATGAAATTCTTCGGGTTTTATGATGTCAATTGCCACCGCCTCTTTATCAGTTATTGCAATTAGATCCGTCATGTTCGCTGCATTATTATCATCCAATTCAATCCATCCGTGACAAATATCTAACTGTACTTTGGTCAAAATACCATCCAGCGAGACATTCATTTCCGTTTTTAATACGCTTGCTACTTCGTTCTGAAGAGATGAAGACAATATACTCATTGTGTTATAATCCGTTTCATCTTTAACCTTTTCAATGAGTAATTGGGTAATTGTGTTACGTTGTTCTGGTGTGAGACTGAGTGCTTGGTCAAGGAATGCAGTGATAAAACGACTCCTCGCTTGTGTTGCCCGTTGTCGCCGCACTTTTGTATTAGCGATATAATCTTGTAGCTGCGTTTCAGTTAGGTGTTTAGCAAATTCTGTATTGGTGCTGGGATGTGCCAGCAGCAGCTCTAATAATCCAAGGCTATCACCAGCTGATGCGTTTAAAAATTCATTGGTGCTCGTGTTATCTTGCTGTAGCTCAGTTTTAACAGCATTTAGAATTGATTTTTGAAGAGCGTCCGTAGTCGATTTTTCCAATTTATAACGCTGTTCGACATTTTCTACTACCTGTTTGAGTAGGGACTCAATTCTCTGTAGGTCTATTTTTGCTCTATTCAGGTTAATATTATCTTCTTTTAGCATTTTGATACGATCATATAATTCACCGCCTGCAGCAACAACTTTTGGTCTACCAACCCGATTCCTATAACCTTTTTTACTAATGTTAATCGTATAGCGACCGGCAGGAAGTCCTGAAAGTTTATATTCTCCATTTTCATTTGTGAAAGTGGTGTAAGTTTTGCCATTACTATCTGCAACAACCTTTATTTCAGCACCTTCAATTGGGTCTTGATCTGCTGCTTCTATAACTTCACCTTGTAAAGTTGCGCCGTCTGCCGCATTTTCTTCTGTAATTTCGTTCGCCTGTACCTCTGCAACTGCTGCAGAAGTATTATTCGGTTGCTGTTCAGGGTTGTTACGCTTATCAAGTGCATTAGCACTTCCAATTTGCGTCCGCACAGCAGGTTTGGATTCCAAGTTTGCAACTATAGGCGCATCAACGATATCAACCGTCATCTCTGCGGTTGCATCAAAACTATAAGGTTTCTGAAATATTCCTGAGTAGTTGCTGCCAAATCCGAGCATGAGTAGAACCACTGCTAACGTGGAAGCAGCAACTGCCCATGGGACTAACGGTTTACTACCAGACGGTTTTACGGGTTTGGTCCGCGAAATCTCTTGCATGATGGTTTCTGTCATGTTTGGTGTGATTTTGAAATTGTCTAAAGCCTCTCTTATCATCGTTTCCTCCTTTTGTAGACGCTGCTGCGCACGGCGCAGGCGACTCTTTACCGTATTTGCTGAGATGCCTAAAAACGCGCCTATCTCTGTGCAAGACATCTCTCCGAAGTAATGCAACGTCATGACAGTGCGTTCACTCTCCTCAAGCTTCGCAAGTAGTTTTTGGACGACATTGCGTTGTGTTTCTGTGGTGATCCGTTCGTTTTCCGCATGCACATACTCAGAATAAGTCGTTTTTTCAGGCTGTGCAACGTCCTTGTCCTCCAGCAACTGCTTACGTAAATGCTTTTTACGCAACCACGTGCTGCAGCGGTTCGCTGCAATCACATAAAGCCAACTCACGAAACGTTGCGGTTCTTTCAGTGTTGTCAATCGCTTGTATGCTTGCAGGAATGTATCCTGCGTAATCTCTTCAGCGATATGAAAATCACCGATTTTTCGCCACACAAGCGCGTGAACCTGTTTTTGATATTTTTCAACAAGTTCCGCGAAGGCGTCATCATTGCCATCAAGAGTCCGATGGATTAATTGCACATCACTGTTTTTCATGGATCACCTCCGATTTCACCCTATAGTGACGCCACGAGACGGTGAAACGGGTGCATAATTCTGCACAGGTAGGAGTGTGTTCAGAAAAGAGGGTTAAAATTCAGACAGTTACCAAACTTACAAAGGCACTACGTCCGCATATACATAAGTCGGAGGGGCGGTATTGCTGGTGTGAATTTTATCATCATCGTCTTTAGATGCAGAGACAATATCTCTTTGCACAATTCTACCAGGTTTCGCAGCAATTGGTGAACGAAACATCGGTCCATCAACAACGCATGTATGGAATTCTCCGTTTTCACCGAGCGGATCCACACCATCAGGTAAATCTGCAAGAAATTCTGCATCAAACCATCGTCCCACCAACTCAGTGGGAACTCTGGCAGGATTGAGAGCAGTGATAATCGCACGCATGCCAGACGCAATCATCTTTTGCGCGAGTAGTGTTGTATCTTCACCCCATACTGGAAAAATCGGTGTGAAACCGGTACCGCTCAGTTTCTCCTCACGGTAAGCACGAATGTCTTCAAGGAACAGATCTCCAAAAGCGAAATGCGAAGCGGTTAAATGCTTTGGTAACGCTTCTACTTCTGCGAGAAACTTTCGCATTGCTGCTTCGTATATTTCGTTTGAGCATGGGTACGGAATCGGTATCTCATACAACGGCATGCCGAGCTTCTCCGCTTGCTGCTTCAAAACCCACGCAGGTGTAGAGTGAATAGAGACACGGTCAAACGTCTTTGTGACGGTGGTGAAAATTCCACGCACATCATATCGTTCCGGCTGTTGACGTAAAGTGTGAAGTGCCCACGCGGAATCTTTACCTGAAGACCAAGAGACCAAAACTGGTGTAGATGTTGTGTTATTTGCTTTTTTTGACATATAAATCTTCTTTAATACGGGGTGAGTGACTTAGCCCCCCTGGTAGGCGCGTTTCCATGAAGATTAAGAAAATATTTCGGTAATATTATTTTTCCCAAACACGGTAGATGCGGTTTCCTAACCAATGCAGAATACCAAACGCGTATTCTGCCAGAGTTTGCTCCAAAATTACCGAATTAATAAATTGATCTTCATCTAAACGCGCCTGTCCCTATGCTGAAGATTGCCTAACGGCGCGTTTAGAAAACGCGCCTACCAGGGATGTGGACCGCTAAATTAACGCCTATAGGTTTCGTTGCGCTCTACCTAACGGACTATGCGCAATCTAATTATCAAACTCACGTTATCTTTAGATTTTACTATAAATCTACTATGACGTTTAGCACACGGATTTACAAGTCCTCCCACAAAAGTGTTTAGTGTGCTTTGAATGGTTCAGAAAATATTAGCGGTAACCACATCAAAACTGTGGTGCCTTCGCCAAGTGTGCTTTCAATTTCAACTGTGCCGTTATGTTCTTCAAGAATGCGTTTGACATTTGCCAATCCAAGTCCTGTGCCTTTATCTTTTCGGGTAAAAAACGGTTCAAATAGATGTTCAATATCTTCTTTAGAGATGCCGATTCCTGTATCTACAACTTTGATACACACGACATCTTCTTGTTTAAACGTAGCCACAGTGAGTGTGCCACCTTGCGGCATCGCTTCCATTGCATTCAAAACAACATTCATAAACGCTTGTTTAATTTTGTCGGAATCAAACTGAAAATCGGGGAGATCAGATGCCAGTTCTAATAGAAGTTGAATCTGGTGGTGTGTTAAGTTCGCTTCCATCAAGGCTAAAACGGCTTGTAATGCAGGGGCTAATGATTGGTGTTCAAGATTAAGCGTGGTGGGACGTGCGAAATCCATCAACCCTTTAACAATGTTGTCAATTCGTTCGATTTCCTCAAGAATATATTGTAGTGATTGCCTTTGTTCATCTGACGTATCAGGTTTTTGCATTAACATCTGCGATAACATCCGCATAGACGATAATGGATTCCGGATTTCATGTGCAAATGAAGCGGACATTTTCCCTGCTGTCGCTAAACGTTCAGCTTGAATGAGTTTATCTCTTGACTGCTTGAGTTCCTGTGTCATTTGGTTAAACGCCAGTGCTAAGTCGCCTATTTCGTCCTGTGTCTTAACTGCACACTGTTCATCAAGATTTCCCTCGGCAACCTGTTCGGTAAAGTCGACTAAATCTTTGATCGGGTCTGTTAAATTTTTTCCAATGCGATGACTGATAAATGCCACAAGGGCAGTCCCGAAGGCTGCAATGCCTAACATAGACCACGTAAGGGTTCGTTTCGCATTTGTAATTTCTTCCATCGGACGCAACAAGCAATAAAACCGTCCGAACGGAAGTAATCGGTAAAAGACTTTGTAATGTTTGCCGCCGAGTGTTACATCTTGTGTAACAGGCGACTCATCTGCTTTTTGGAGGGCTTGTTTAACTTGTTCGAATCGCATTTTTTTTACTAAATTCGCCCAATTTTGTTCAGTATCGGGTAGTTCTGTTAGCGTGCTTGCGTTAAGCGTGCCATCCGAACCAAAAATCATAATTTCAACGCTGTACGCTTGTTTAACCTTCTCAATATCTTCACGTATGAATCCTGTTTTCATAATAACATTTAGCCAACCTTGCGTTTCGTGCGTAAATTGCTCACTGTATTTCCATGCGAAAAGTTGTACTGTTAGCAGTGGTACAAAGATAGTGATAAGCGCGAATAGAAGCAAAAAAGGGAGAACGATTTTGGTTTGAATACTATAGCGGCGCATAGAGATGTTCCTTATAGCTAAAGCGATGTCAACACTTTATCCTATGTTATGCTTCTTGTCAAGTGGAAGCAGCTACTCGGCTGTAGAGAAACACTCTTGTAAGCGCGTTAACAGAAAGCGTATCAGTAATTGAAAAATCTACTATCAATTATCGTAAATGTGTATCTAATAGAATGGTTTGATCTTTAATATTGAACAAAAAGCAAATAAAAATGTCTAAATGTTTAAAATACGGGAACATTTAAATACTTAAGGTGTATAAATTAAAATTATTCACACTTTTGCATTTGTTCAATTAATCCAAAATGTTTGCACCCATCATGGAGAAATTAGAATGCCAGACACAAAAAGACACTTGGATTTGCCATCTACCGATGAATTAGAATTAATTGATGAACAGGAATTAGTGATCCGATTCCAAAACGGTGATATAAGTGCTTTTAATACACTCGTACTGAAATACCAGGCCCGCATTGCAAAACTTATTTACAGACACATTAACGATGCTGAAACAACAAAAGACCTCTGCCAAGAAGTATTTTTGAAGGCATTTAAAGCGTTGCCAAAATTTAAACGTGAATCTGCTTTTTATAGTTGGCTTTACCGCATTGCCATGAACTGCTGTATTGATTTTTTGCGGCAACAGAGCCGAAGGAAAACTGTCGCGTTTGAAGAATTGACAGGAGGCGCGGAGGAGTTGATGTTGGTTAGCAAGTCCCCATCTCCATCTCATCTCATTGAGATGGAGGAACTTGGAGATATTATCAGCAAGGCGGTGAGTCAACTTGCTCCGAAACAGCAACGCGTTTTCAAATTGCGGTATGATCAGAAACTTCAGATTAAAGAGATTGCTGTCCGCATCAATCGATCAGAAGGCACGGTCAAAACGCATTTGCATCATGCGCATCGGCGGCTTCGTGAGCTGCTGCGTCCGTATGTAGAGAATCGTCCGTTGGAATGGAACGGCGAAATCTAAATGAGGGTGTTTATCAATAACTGAAACTAAATAGGTTTATAGTCCAACCTAAAAATATGTGAACACTCTCCTGGTAGGTGCGGTTTCCTCACCAATTCAGAATACCGGACGGGGAATGCCTAAAGACGAATGCGCGTGGTAGAATACGCGTGTGGTATTCTACATGATTCGCCATGATTCATACCCGGGGAACGCCTACAGGCGTTCATACCGTTGATTTCTTGATTTGGCGTATTCTGACATACCCTTATGTGTCAATTTAAGAAAATGTCTGGAGTATTGTGAACACCTCTAAATACACATGATTATTGAGATTGTCCCACATTTAGTCCCCGACAAATACCAAACGCGTATTTGGCGTTGATTCACGGGACTAAAGATCACTTAAAATGTTCCGAATATGCCTAATGAAAATTACCGATTTATAGTAGAGATTAGAATTAACGCTACATTCCTAAATTGTAGGAGGGAACTCCGGGGAATGCCATACGCGCATTCATACCCGGGGAATGACTAAATGTCATTCATACCGTTGATTTCTTGATTTGGATTCCCGACTGCTCCTAAGTTTAGTCGCGATTCGGAGATCGCTCGGCCAGAGGAAATGTCCAATTAATTCTAAAGTTTACTATAATTACTAAAGTTTGGACAATTTATGCCAGTTATCTCTTGAGTTATCAAGTCTTTTTCGATTTTTCTGTAAGTTTTCCATATCAGTGGAACCTCACGAAAAATGCTGCACTCCAGCGGAGTGCTATGTTTATAGAAAACATTAT
>JAJDWA010000013.1 GCA_022825825.1 Candidatus Poribacteria bacterium | reverse complement strand
ATTGTCCCATAAGGGATTTGAGTTCTTCAACACTCTCGGTAATATCGGGAACTTTTTTGTTCATTGCGTCCTCACTTTATTTGATAAGGGTCGCAATATAAAATAAACTATTTATGATGGTTTGTCAATTGAAAATGGTATAAGGTCAATACCTATCCAGAAGCGATTGAGCGTGTGTGCTGCGTCTATGGTTGTGCCGCAACCTGAGAATGGGTCCATCACGAGATCGCCTTCGTTGCTGGAGGCTTTTATCATGCGTTCGTAGAGGGCACGCGGTTTTTGAGTTGGGTAGCCGAGGCGTTCTTTGGAAGATGGCATAACAGGTTGCATCACCCACCAATCTTCTGGGTGTTTTCCCTTCTCGTTCATATTATAGTTATCATAAACTCTATCCCCTCTGAACGCCCTTGCCTTATATTTTAGTCTTTCTTGGCTCTCTTCTGAATAAGGCTGTCTAACGTCATCTACATTAAAAGTTATATTATCCGTTTTAGTATACCTAAATATAATATCGTGTTTTCTTGAAAAATCTTTTTTGGGAACACCGCCTCCTCTATAACACCATACAATCTCATTTCTGAAACACTCATTTTTGCTACGATTGTCCTGATCCCAGATCGCATCCATTATGCCTTTGAGGTAGTGGCTTGCAGTGGGATCACAGTGCAAGTAGATGCTTCCTGTATCTTTCAAAATGCGGTGCATCTCCGCAAGGCGCGGTGCCATAAACGCAAGGTATGCACGCATGGATCCCTTGTTCCCAGATACAGCGTTTTGCAGTACAAGGTCGTAGCCGCGCAGGCAGTTGTGGAGTGCTTTGTAAGTATCACTTGCGCGGGCGCGTCTTTCTATATCAGCGCGGGCATCTTGTGCGGGGTCGTCCCATGTCCATGTGTCCGTAAACGCTTTGGATTGTGCCAGCGAGTCGGTGAGAAATGCGTTATAGTCACGTCCGCTGTTAAAGGGCGGGTCGGTGCAGATCAGGTCGACGCGTTGGTCGTCCATTTCTCGCATGACTTCAAGGTTGTCGCCGAAGTATAGTTTGTTCATAGCGTATTTTCCCTTCTACTCAAGACTCTTCCGCCTGTATCGGTTCACCAATATGTTGAGTCAGGTAGTCAAGAACTTCCTTTTGCATTTTTTCTATTTCTACCCGATACCCACTTGAAACGTATAAAAATTCTTCAGGGGTGGCTTTAACACGCAGTTGCATGAGCAAGTCTTGAAAATAGGCTATACGTTGCTGACTTGTTTTAAGTTCTATATCATTTTTAATCATTTCGGACCTCTATGATACCCCGGCGAGTTCCATCACGTTTGATCTGCCAACCTTCTATAAACTCGTCAAGGGTTTGAAAAAATAGTAATGATGGGCGGATATAGAAAATACTAGCTCCGAATTCATTTGATGCTTGCTGATGGTCTAATAGTTTTTTGACCTCTTCACTGCAAGCTGCTATGTCAAAATCGTCATCAAAGATTATTACAACATCAATGTCGTTTGGTGCAGGTTTCGCCGTGATATAACTACCAAAAATAAGCAATCGTTGAAAGTGGTTTATATCTTTGGCAAGTTGATAAATACGGAGCAACCGCTCAGTTACAATTTCCCGTTGCGCTGTGCCGCTACCAAATTGACTGACTACTTCATCAATCGTTGCTTTATATATTCCTTCAGGTAAATCACCTGCATCATTTAGATCAGGAAGCGTCATTCAACTTAACCTCTATTGCGGATCCGCACAATCTATAATCTTGGTTCGATAAAAATCCGCTATTCAAATAAATAATACCGCAAGCGAGGAAGATTATCCTGCCCACGCGGAGAATCCTCAAAACCGTTTTTGAGTAGAAAACTAAAATTGTTTTGAACAACTACATTTACGCAGTGTCCTCTGTCCCCTCAAGATCAGTTAAGTCTTCAACATCAGCAATATCCGCCAACATTCGAGAATATTTACGTAATTCCTCCTGTAGTGCAGCCAATTCGTCGCGAAAAACGGTGCGTTCTGTTTCGTCCTCAAAGTCGCCTGCTATGCTTTTTCGGTGCCACTTTGCGGTAAAAGGACGAATCACTTGGTTAAGAACAACAATTGCGATTTTTGTAAAGTTAATACACTCCGGTCCATATTCTCTGATAACTTCTCTTGTCGTTGCGAACAGTGAATACACACTATCTAAAGCTGTTTTTTCATCGCCGTGTTCAATGGGCAATGGTTGTATCGTAATCCGTGTAAGCAATTCAATATAGAGTGCCCAAGCAGCATTTTTATCCGCAGCCTTTGGAGTCCACTCCATTTGCAGAAAAGGAGGCGTGATTTTCAAAGATGTCATTCCCCATTTTTCAAGTAAGTTTGAGAAATTCATTTGTACCACCTCTCACCAGAACGATTATTAACAAATCTATTTCGGTAATTCATCTAATTCTGTCCTTCACTGCTGTGTTGATATGTTTTGTGTCTCTAACACATCGGTGTACGCATCAAGGTTTAGGTTTTCAGGGTCTATCGGTTGGATAGAAAGTTGATAGCCAAGTGCTTTAAGGACAACTGTAAGAACATCAATCAAAGGTGTCCCTTCATTAGATAGTCCTTTCGAAAGCACTTGTGGGTCCATACCTGTCTGCTTTGCCAGCTCAGAAACACCGCCCTGCGCTTCAACAACGGTATGGAGAGATCTTAGAACTACTGTCGAATCCTCAAAAATTTGATAGTCTTCAAGGATAGCTTGGAGATAGTTAATTGCGCTCTCTTTGTCAGCAAGTCTTTCAATAAGGTACTCGCGCCATATTCCCATTTTTCTCACTGATGTGTCTCCTTGTACTTTTGCCAATATATTTTTGCCCGTTGAATATCCTGTGTTTGTGATGACTTGTCTCCACCACATAATAAAAGAACGATTGTGTTCCCTACTTGTCCAAAATAGATTCGATAACCTGCTCCAAAATGGATCCGTAACTCAAAAACACCATCGCCAACAGATTGACAGTCGCCAAAATTACCATCTTCAAGTCGTTCAAGTCGAGCCTGGATCCGAGCTTGTGTGTTCGTATTTCGGATTGATTCCAACCATTCTATAAAAGGTCTTTGCCCGTCTGAAGTGCGGTAATATTGTATTTCTCGTGGTTGTACATCACGCATTGTTGATTAATTCAGTGTGCCTGCTACTCTAATAATGTGTAATAACGACTTGTGCCAGTTAACTAATTGTTTTGATGTTTTCACAGATAATTGGTTTTGTCCTATACACATATCGTCCCTACGGGACTAAAGATGGTGTTAATGACGTTTTCTATAAACATATCGTCCCTACGGGACTAAAGAGCATATCAATAATAAGTTAAATTCACAAACGCACTACTTATGTAAAATAAGGATGGGCAAATAGTTATTTAGCACAACTCGTGTAATAATTACTTCCTATCTGCTGCTAAGGATTTGAGTTTTGCGAGTGCCTCCTGCTCCTCCTTTATCCACGGACGGTCTGCGGGTTTCTCCAATTTCTGATGCGGACCGCTGAAGACAAGGATATATGCCCTACGTGCATGTGCAGTGCTGTTTGGCGCAGAATAGTGTAAAGTCCGACAGTGATGGAACGTTGCACCGCCTGCCGGTATCGGACATGCAACCGCTTCCGATGGATCAACATCATCAGTGACCAAACCATGCACAAGCGGATCGTTGTTGATATGCCGATGCCAACGCACTTCACCCTTATGAGATTTCGGAATGAATTGGAGACATCCACTTTCCAGTGTCGCTTTGTCAAGCGGAAGCCAAACGCTTAGACTATGCGGCAAGACTTCGGGATTCCAGTACGCTTCGTCTTGGTGCCACGGCGTTTCGTTACCGTAGTGGGCAGGTTTCAAAATCATGTGTCCACCGCCACCAACCTTTTCCTTTTGGACACTGAGCAATTTCGCAGCGAGTCGTTGTGCGTTTTGGAAATAGATAGATTCGCGAAGTTCGGGGAATTGTGCTTCTGGCCCCAGGACCTGCGGCAGTGTTTCCTGTCCGGTATGTGCGCGGGGACCCGCCAAATCAAAATAGCGTCCCTGTTCTTCACCTGTGCGTTCAGTGAAGAGTTCATCGTAAATGCCCTTGAGCCATTCAATCTCATCATCCGTTGTGATGCGTGGAATGCTCAGATAGCCGTTCTCTTGAAAAAAGGTAACCTGTTCGTCAGTTACGTCAACGTGAAAGTCATTGGTTTTCATAAAATCACCGAATTAAAATATCGTAAGGTAAGGCAGTGACCACTCGTTCCTTTTCAAATAGGGTTAGCCATGTCACTATCCGATGCCATTGCGTGTTTAGTTTATGAAGTGCTGGATGCTGTTGGGCTAATTGTCCAGGCAATGGCGTTGAAATGCCCGCCTCTTCTTCAAGGATACTTTCCATAATCTGTTCAAAAAAGGGTTTCTGCTCTGGCAGGACGATGATGTCAACCCTATCTTCATCGGTAAGTCCTACTTCTTTTTTTGCGATAGCAAGCGCAGTTTCAAGTCCGCCAAGTTCATCAACGAGACCGAGTTCCTTTGCCTGTCTTCCTGTCCAGACTCTGCCCTGTGCAACTGCATCAATTTCGTCAAAAGTCTTTTCCCTGCCTTCAGCTGCCTTGTTGACAAAATCTTCATAGATAGTTTTCATCATCTTCTCAACACGTTCGCGTTCTGTCTCTGTAAAGCCGCCGTAATCTGAATAGAGCGTTGCGTTTTGCCCGTGTGCGATAATCTCTTTTGTTAAACCAACCTTGTTATAGAGACCTTTGAGATTGAGTTTGCCACCGAACACACCGATTGAGCCTGTAAGCGTTCCGGGTTGTGCTACGATTGTTCCGGCTGCCATTGAAATATAATAACCGCCAGAGGCAGCATAATTTGCCATAGATACGATAACAGGTTTTTCGCGTTGTGTCCGCATCACTTCTCGCCAAATCAGATCAGAGGCGATTGCGGAACCGCCAGGACTATTCACGCGTAACACGACTGCTTTTATAGCATTGTCAGAACGCGCTTTTTCAAACGCTTTCTTTAACGTTTTCGGCGTGATCAGAGATGTTGTAGGAAAAGGCGAGTCAAAATTGGGTAAAATGGGCCCGCTTGCATAGATGAGGGCAAGTTGATTTTCTGCAGGAGGCCCCTTTGCACGCTGCGGCGGGTTCAACATATTAAACAACTGCATCAACCCCATGAAACTATTCATATCTGGGACTTTTCGTTTCTTTTTATCATCCTGTTTAGCAACCGCTGTGTCAGGTGTTTCATTGATTGCATCTAAAAGTTCATCGTAGTATTGCAGGGCGTCAACGAGTTTTGCTTCATGTGCTTCCTTTGCAGTAAAGGGACCACGATCTATCAACTCGGCTGCGATCTCTGGGGTAATCTCTTCTCTGCCATCAGCAATCTTTTCCAACATTTGTGCATACAGATCGTTGAGCAACTCGGTCATGGATTCACGAAAAGCATCGGACATGCTGTCGCGTGTAAAGGGTTCAATACCAGATTTGAATTCTCCCATTGCGAGCATATCCGCCTCAACGTCCAGTTTTTCCAAAAGCCCTTTATAAAAAAGAATTTCTGCGCGTAAACCGATTAGATTGAGACTTCCTGTCGGCATGAGTACGATGCGGTCCATCGCAGTAGCAAGGAGATATTGGGCATTGCCGCCGCTTTCAAGATAAGCGATCATCTCTTTTTCGGTATCTTGGAGTTCGGCTAATTTATTTAAGATTTCCTGAAGGTTTGCCCATCCTACGCCGATATTGCCAATTTTGAAGATAACGCCGGCGACTTCATCGTCATTTTTAAGCGCGTCCAGTTTCTTGAAAAGTCCGCGCAGTGTTTTCGTTGAAGAAGTGCCGAAAAAACTCATCTCTTTTATATCGGTGTAGGTGCCGCTCAGTGTGAATTCAACGTATTTTTTTACTGGGGGTGCTGTCTCGGTAGCAGGTGGAGCTGCTTCTTCTTCGGAATGTTCTTCAGCAGATACTGGCAATACCAAAAAGATAATTAGGAACAGTGGGATCACTGTCTGCCAAAAGGTTTTTAATGGTTTCATTGTGTCTCCTTACGGACGGGCATGATGGCACCGCCGCTACGATTTTTGTTTTATTTTACAACAATAACGGGGATTGTGTCAATCAAAAAGTGGGAGGTGGGAGGATTGAGGTATTGAGTTTTCCTGTAGCGAACAGATAAATTTATTGAGCAAGGGAACCACTATTAAACATTTGCTTTTCTCAAAATGAGCAAAAACTCTGACTTCATGCCATCAGGGTTCTTATTCTTTCGCACACCGAACAGTTGTCGCGTTTTTATCCTATCCTCATAAACTTTCTCAAACAGGAAACAGCGTTCGGAAAAATATTCTGTCAAGATACGCCACAACTCAACCTCTATCCCATCAATGCGCGGATTGCCGACGAATATACAAGTGGCAGCGTTCGGTTTCAATTGATTCATCGCATTTTCAAGGGCATTTATCGTATGGCAAAAATAGGAGTCAAGCCGATTATGTAGGTCTTTACGTGTAAGTTTGTCCCTGACTTTATCCAACGTTTCGGTCTGAATAACACGGTCTGCTTTCCGATACGGGATTTCAAGACGGGATAACTCTTTTATTTCCTCATCGGTATGTCCTAACCAATAGAGGTCCATCTTTGTAGATCGAATATATTCCTGTGCTTGTAGATAGGGGGGCGATGTGATTAACGCGTCACATTCGCGTGGCACAGCAACATAAGAAGAATCAATGCCTCCCTGAAACTCAACCTGATTTTGATGATGTTGTGTCTGCATCACGAAGTCGTTGATGTTTCCTAATGTTTTCAAGGAGTGGTTGTACACTATCTCTATTAACTGATCTTTCCAATTTTCGCTGAGCAGTGTTTCTATCGCCGCTAATTTACGCTTGGATCTGGCTAATTTGGGTGTTCTGTGTTCTGTGTTCGAGAAACGTTTACTCACTTTTAACAACGCTGTTTTGATAATGGCGGAATAGACATCTTGTTCTATGCTGTAGATATAACCCCAGTATTGCGATAACAACTCTAAAATTTCAGGTGCGTACCAGTATTGGACATTGGACCAAGCGGGAATAAAACAGTGCTTCCCATTTTCTTGCATGCCATCCAGCAATTTCAACATAAGTTCTTTCCGCAACCGTTCTTTTCCTCGGTGGACCTTCAGCGGCATGATGTGATTCAAAAGTAGGTTAAGATCGAGGAGAACAGCATTGCGTTTGCATAGATATGCTTCAACACCCACAGTTCCCGAACCTGCAAACGGATCGATAATCCAATCCTCTTCCTTTGTGTAGGTATTGATTGCATATCTAACGACTTGGGGGATAAATTTCGCGGGATAGGATACGATAGCGTGAGTCAGGTACCCAGTATCGGTGATTTCTGGCACTAACTCTCGGAACGACACGAATGCCATCTTGTCAGATGCCGTCCTATCTTTTGGGGCTTCAAATTCAGTATCTATCGGGAAAAGTGTGAATTGTTCTTCCATATCGCTGTTTCCTCTACTTCAACGGGAGTATGTCAAGGGTGTGTAAGGTCCCATATTAGCAAGGTTCCATCATCACTTGAACTAATGAGCGTTTGGCCATCAGGACTAAAGAAAATCTGTGATATTCTCCCACTATGTCCACGAAGCATTTTCTTTTTTGCACCCATGGCAGTCTCCCAAAGGTAAATATCACCCGACTTCATACCACTTGCGAGTGTCTGTCCATCGGGACTGAAAGCAAGTGACGCGGCGACTGTAACTTCGGATTTGTGCTGAGTTTCTGTCCAGTTTGGATCCGTGACGATTCTGCTGCTGCCTGTTTCTATATCCCATAAACGGATTGTTTTGTCTAAGCTTCCACAAATCTACCATATTTATCGGAACGGCCCCTTATGTCCGTCCCAAAATCTACTCCTTCACATAACTCGCACGTACAACTGTTTTAATCCCACCGCGGACGTTAAAATCACCTACAACCTTTGCTTCGCGCGGTTGACATGCCTCAACAAAATCCTCAAGCACTTTGTTCACGACGTGCTCATGAAAAATACCGACATCCCGAAAAAACAGAAAATATTCCTTCAACGACTTTAGTTCAACACACTGCTGGTCTGGAACATAGGTGATACAGATCGTAGCAAAATCGGGCAACCCAGTTTTGGGGCAGACAGCCGTGAATTCTAAGTTCGTTATCTCAATTGTATAATTTCGATGGCTATACTGATTTTCCCATGTCTCAATTGAGGGTGTTTTTAGTTCACGGATATGGGTTTGTAAATCTTCGTAGCTTGAGTCATTACGCATTTTCACGCCTTTCAGAGTTTGGCACGGACATAACACGACTATTCAGATGCTGCATCTACAAAAAGCAGCT
This sequence comes from Candidatus Poribacteria bacterium, assembly GCA_022825825.1. Lineage (GTDB taxonomy): Bacteria > Poribacteria > WGA-4E > WGA-4E > WGA-3G > MSPOR6. The sequence goes on along the minus strand of JAJDWA010000013.1, from coordinate 9,708 downwards.
TCTGCACTTCAGTACCTACATATAAACCATTTCCTACCAATCTTCAACCAATTGCACTAACAACCGAACACCGTAACCAGATGCTCCTTCTGGGATATAGGTTGAGTTTTTCATGCCCCAAGCAGTACCTGCAATGTCAAGGTGTACCCATGGGTATCCTTCAGCGAATTTCTTCAAAAACGCAGCGCCAGCAATTGTGCCAGCAGTCCCATCTCCGATATTCTGAACATCCGCAACCTTGCTTTTAATACCTTCATCATAATCGTCCCAAAGTGGTAATTCCCAGACGCGTTCGTGGGTTTTATCAGCGGCTTTCTTTATCTTTTCCATTAAAGCGTCATCGGTCCCCATTGCCCCCGCAGCGACATGTCCAAGACAAGTAATGACAGCACCGGTAAGCGTGGCTAAATCTATTACCCCTTTTGGTTCATACTGTGCGGTCCATCCGAGTGCATCAGCCAAAATTAGTCTTCCTTCGGCATCAGTATTGAGGATTTCGATTGTTTTTCCGTCGTAGGATGTGACAACGTCTCCCGGCTTAATTGCAGTTGAGCCCGGCATGTTTTCAGTTGTCGCAATTATACCGATAACGCGTACGTTGGGTTTAAGGTGTCCAATTACCTGCATCGCGCCTAAAACTGCTGCTGCACCCGACATGTCGTGTTTCATTTCGTGCATGCCGCTTCCAGATTTGAGTGAGATTCCACCAGTATCAAAGGTTATCCCTTTTCCAACAAGGGCAACAGTATCATAGTCTTCACCTTCAGGCGTGTATTCCAAAATGATAAACCGCGGTTCTTCAATACTGCCCTGCGCAATGGCTAAGAGTGTGCGGAAACCTTTTTCCTCAAGCGTCGGTTTGTCAAAAACTGTACAGTTGAGCCCTGCCGTTTCTGCCACCTCCTGCGCCTTTTCAGCAAGTTGTGTTGGCGTAAGATGGTTTCCGGGTTGATTGCTAAGATCACGAGCAAGAACAGTACCGTTAGCTATGGTTTGTCCACGTTCAACGATCCGTTCCAGCGACGATTTTTCTACCTCGCTTCCTACGAGAAAGGACATGGCTTCAAGCGTTTTATTTTCATCTTCACTATCATCATTTTGTGTTTTGTGCTGTTTGAATTCGTAGAGTGAGAGGACGCTTGCCTCAATAGCTGCCTGTGCCCAATCGTCTTGTGTTTCGGGAGGAATGGGAACAGTAATAGATTTTAGTCCCATATCACGCGCTTGTCGGGCGGTATGTCCAGCAACCTGACGTACTTTTTCCGCATTGAGTTCTGCATATACACCGAGGCCCACCAAGATGATACGTGGGGCAGCTATAGCACCGTTTGTATAGAGCACGCTGGTTGTTTTCGGTTTACCTTTGAAGTCACCAAGATTCAAAAACGCTTGGATACGTCCCTCTAAAGCAGCGTCAGCGGCTAAGAGTAACTCATTGTGAAGGTCATCTTCAAGCATGGGGATAAGCACAGCATCGGTTTCTGCTTGGCGAAAATCGCCAGTTTCAACAGTAATATTCATAAATATTCCTTTCCATTATTTCGCGGCATAAAAGACTCTTGCTTCAGATTTCCATAAAGCGCATTGATGTTAAGTTATAGTAAAATCCGAAAATATGTGGACATCTCAATGAACAACAATCCCACACGCTCGCGCTGGCGAGGTTTCCTAACCTCGCCAATGTCCAGGTAATTGTGGTTTTTACTATAAGGTCTTTTTCTGACTGCTGATAGCTCACAGCAGACTGCTATTAAGATTTTCGCATTCCCGTCAAAACAACCAGGGGTTCCGTGCTTGTGACGGTTAGCGAATGATAGGTATTGGCAGGGACGTCAATTCGGTCGCCTCGTTTGACAGTGTCGTGTGCATCAGCAACTTTGACATCTGCTGTGCCAGATAGCACGCACACTACTTCGTCTTGACTGTGAATGTAATCAAGATAAGCACCACCAGGACGACCTGTCCACTGATATGCATCAAAGCCCTCAGATTGCAATTGCTCTTTTAAAGTATCAATGTCATCACTCTGTTCTAACCAATTTGATTTCCATTCCATCATATATTCTCCTTATAGCGGTTCTAATCGAACTGGACACACTTTCAATTCAGCAGTGTGGGTTACTGGATCATATCCGGAACCTGTTAAAAGATTCACCGGCACATCGGCGAAACTGAAACTGGCAAAAACGGTACCGCGTGGGGAGCGGTTTGTCGCCTTGACTTTAATGTTGATACTCCCTCGCGCACTGCTCATTTTGCACCATTCACCATCCGTCAATTCCCATTTTTGGAGGTCAGCAGGGTTCACTTCAAGAGATTCTTCAGGTAATAAATAGTCAATTCCTTGTGCTCTACCCGTTTGAGTCCGTGTATGATAGGATTGCAAACGTCTGCCAGTCGTTAGCCATACGGGAAATTCATCACTAATAGTCTCAGCAGGGTCTCGATAGTGAACGTTGGAAAAGATGCCTTTTCCATTCACGAACGTATCTTCGTGTAAACGCGGTGTGCCTGGATGCTCTTTATGTGGTACAGGCCACTGATATTCACTTTTTTCAATGCGTTCCCAATCCAATCCTGCGTAAATAGGTGAAAGTCGACAAAGTTCATTAAAAATAGGTTTTGGAGCGCCAAAATCAAACCCTTTGAATCCGAGTCGCTTTGCAATTTGGCAGATAATCCACCAATCAGGCTTCGCTTCACCTGGAGGCGGAACGGCAGCGCGCATCCGTTGGACACGGCGTTCTGTGTTTGTACAGACCCCATCTGTTTCACCCCATGCAGTTGCGGGTAGCACAACATCAGCAAGTTCTGCGGTTTCGGTCAGGAAAATGTCAATCACCACAAGATGTTCTAAAGAACGAAGTGCATGCTCACAATGCTCACGGTCGGGGTCAGATAGCAATGTATTTTCGCCATCAATCAGCATTGCATGGATACTATCACCGCAAAGTTCTAAAGCAGTAACCTTCGTGATGCCCTTCTCAAGATCAATTTCCTTACCATAAGCTGCTTTGAATTTTGCCTGATGTTTGGGATCAGTGACAGACTGAAAACCTGGATAGTTGTTTGGTAGCGCGCCGCTATCACCTGCGCCTTGGATGTTATTTTGCCCACGCATTGGGTTAATACCTGTCCCTTCACGTCCGATATTGCCTGTCATCAGCGCCAGGTTGCACAAGCTCTGAACATTTTCCACACCGCAGATATGTTCTGTGATACCAAGCGTATAGTAGATGGCAGCTTTGTCCGAAGCCCCGTACCACATCGCTGCAGTTTCAATGTCCTTTGCAGGCACACCCGTGATAGATTCTGCCCACTCTGGTGTCCATTGACTGATATGTTCGAAGAATTCATCAAATCCTGTTGTGCGATTTTTGATGAATTCTTCATCAATTAACCCTTCGCGGGCAATAACGTGCGCCATTCCAAGCAGTAATGCAGTATCTGACCCGACACGGAGCGGCAAATAGAGATGGGACATCTCTGCTAATCCGATGCGCCTTGGGTCTGCCACAATAAGTTTCGCGCCACGAGCGATTGCCTTCTTTAGCCCTGTCGCTGCAACAGGATGACATTCTGTCATATTTGTGCCGATACAGAAAATTATGTTAGGTTTCTGCATATCAACAAGTGGGTTAGACATCGCCCCACGTCCGATTGTCGCTGCCAGACCGGCAACGGTCGGCGCATGTCAGGCACGGCTGCAATTATCAATATAGTTCGTACCAAATCCTGCACGGATAAACTTCTGCATTAGATATGCTGCTTCACTCGGGGCACGCCCAGAGGCAATGCCGTAGATGCTGTGTCTGCCATGCTCTGCATGGACTTTCTTGAAACCTTCAGCAGCTTTATCAAGTGCATCTTCCCACGTCGTTTCGTGGAGTTCACCATCCTCACCTCGCATAAGCGGTGTTTTCAAACGATCTGGATGCTGCACAAAGTCGTAAGCAAACTGTCCCTTGACGCAGAGCGCGCCTTGATTAGCGGGCCCATCCATAGCGGGATGGATGCCGACAATCTTTTCATTTGTCGTTAGCACATCAACGGAGCAACCGACCCCACAATAAGGGCAAATGGTACGGGTTTTGTTGAATTGGGCATCGGTGACCTCATCAACAGCGCGCAACGCTTTTTTGTCGGCAAGTGCGCCTGTCGGACAGGTTTGGATGCATTGACCACAGAAAGTACAAGCGGAATCCTTGAGAAGTCCATCAAATTCTGTTGTAATTTGTGTCTGAAAACCGCGATTCATCACGTTGATGGCATGATCACCCTCTTGTTCGGCGCACACCCTTACACAACGGTAACAAGAGATGCAGAGTTCATAATCTCTGAGAATAAAGGGGTTATCATCAGCTTTACTTGTACCGGATTTTGCCCCTGTGATATTTGCTCCCTCGATTTCGTACTTATCACGAAGACTCATCAGCTCGCCGGAAGCATAACCGCGTAACGGATGGACATCTACCTCTCGATTTTCACCAATCACCATCTCAAGTAGTGTCCTACGATACGTTTCAATTGTATCGGTTGCAGTTTGAACGACCATGCCTGCTACGGCTTTTGTAGTACAAGATGCGACAGGATTACGCGCGCCTTCCAACTCGACGATGCACAGACGGCATCCGCCAAACGGTTCCAAACGTGGATCGTAACAAAGCGTTGGAATCTCTTTTTGATGTCGTTGGGTGACTTCAAGCACAGTTTCACCTTCGGAAAAGGTGACTTCAATTCCGTCAATTTGTATTTTATCTAACATAGCTTGAGCCATTTAACAAAGGATCACAGATTTTGCAGGCATGGACAGTTGGTATTACTCTTCTTTTTCTTGTGTAAAATCAATCTGTGGCACCTCAAACTCACCTGACAAAATTTTGGCTTTTGCCGCTTCAACGGCATCAAGTACCGCTTGAGGTATCTTATCTTTCAACTTAGGATTGTAGGTTAGTGTAATTGCCTCATCTCTCAACATATTGAACGTGTAAATCTGTGGTTTGAACTTGCCATCTTTAACCTCTTGAGCGATCTCAACAAAAGCTTTCGGTGTAATCACAGCATTTGCAAGTACTGTTGTTGGGGAAATTTCGCTTTTGTCCCGATTTGCCCCAAACGTGTATACAGTTTTCCCCTCATTTTGAGCGTCTTCTGCAGCATGAAAGGCACCAAGTCCTGCTGCATCTGCATTCGGAAACAGGAAATCTACGCCTTCATTAATAAGTGCTAATGAAAGCTCTTTGCCTTTAACAGCATCCTCCCAATTCCCTACGTATACCTTGCGGACTTCTACATCGGGATTAACGCTTTTCGCGCCAGCTTCAAAAGCGATAAAAGTACTTTTGACAGATGGAATTTCTTGACCACCGATAGTACCGAGTTTATTTTCCCGTGTCATCATGCCTGCCATTATCCCTAAAAGATAAGCGGGCTGCTCAACTCGGAAGTTAGCAGGGGAGATATTGTCAGTGATAGTACCGCCTGAAGACGTAATAAAAACTGTGTCGGGGAAATCAGGCGCAACCGCTTTGGCAGGGTCTTGGAATTCATAACCGTGTCCAAAGATAAGGGCATACCCCTCTTCCGCATAATGGCGAAAATGTTGTTCTTGTTCGGTAGGTGTCTGGCTTTCAACATGCTTGACTTTTGCTCCGAGTTCCTTTTCAATGGCAAGAAGCCCATCGTAGGCTAAAGCGTTCCACCCCGCATCTGTGATAGATGCGGGCAGAAGCATAGCAACTTTGAATTCATTTTTTGTGCTAGTATCTGCGCAGCTAACAAGCATGATGCCGAGAGCAAAAAGGCATATCATGCCCAACGCAACTTTTACGCTAATCTTATTTGACCAATAAACCTGTTTCATAAAATATTTCTCCTCTATAATATTGACGCTGACACTATTATAACATATTTGTCAGAATATTGTAAATTGTAAAGTTGCCTAAAATTTCAGACAACTATAGTGAAATTAAAAAATGTGAACAATCCCTGGTAGATGCGGTTTCCTTACTAATGCAGAATCATGTAGAATGCTAAAAGCGCATGAGGCGTTGATTCGTAGTGTCCAAATAATTATTGATTTTACTATAAGCAATTATCTAAGTAGTTTTGATTTGGATATATCTGACCTGTTCTTAGCAGTTCAAAACAGCGGTTCCGATATTTTGCCAAGTACCCGCGGAAGCCAGAGACTTAAGTCTGGGATATAAGTTACAAGTATTAAAGCTATTAACAACAAACCGATGAATAATAGAACAGACCTATAGAGCAGGACAATAGATTTGTCAAATTTCAGGCTTGAAATAAATAGATTCATCCCAACTGGTGGTGTGAGGTAACCGATTTCAAGATTTGTTAGGACAATTATACCGAGGTGCACTTTGTCAATACCAAATTCTTCAGCGATAGGAATGAGCAGTGGAACGATGATGATTATCGCTGAAAAGATGTCCATCAAACATCCAACAATAAGTAGAAAGATATTGAGAGCAATAAGTGTAATGATCTTGCTTTCTGTAATTGACTGAATCCAATCAAGGACAATCATAGGCACTTCAAGTGTATTGAGATAGCCCGTTAATCCTAAAGCAATACCGAGGATGATAAGGATTGCCCCCACAAGGAGCATGCTTTCCTTGACAAGACGTGGTAGTATTTTCACAGAAATGGATCGGTGAATACAGATTTCTACGACACACACATATATAACTGTCAGTGCTGCAACTTCATCGAGATTGATGCCTTTAAGGATACCTCCCAGGACGAGAAATGGCAGTAAGATTTCCCATTTTGCTTCCCAGAGTGTTCGCCCAAAAACCGACAGGCTAAACCGGGTCGTTTCTGTCTGTTTGAAAACACTCCATCCGCTGCAGTAGGCACTTAAGATAGCAAGAATGAGCATACCCGGAATAATTCCTGCAAAGAACATCGTATCGATTGGTACTTGTGCGACAATAGCGTAGAGGATAAGTGGAATACTTGGTGGGAAGAGGAGTCCAATACTCCCAGAGGCCGTTATTAAACCGAGTGAAAATTTTTCGCTGTAGGTCTGCCGTAGAATCGGATAGACCAAGCCGCCAAGGGCGATTATGGTTACACCTGATGCCCCTGTAAAAGTGGTAAAGAAAGCACAGGTGCCGAGCACAACCATTGCAATGCCACCCGGTAGCCAGCCGACACTGGCACGCGCGAATGCAACCAACCGCTGCGGCGCTTTTCCTTCGGCGATTATATATCCAGCAAAAGTGAAAAGCGGGATTATTGGAATTGTTGAATTTTTTATGATGCTGTTGAAATCAATCAGAATCACTGAAATCGGTTCGCCTGCTGTTGCGTATCCAATAATTGATGCCCCACCGAGTAAGACAAATAAGGCACCGCCAAGAAGAGCAAAGGCTACTAATCCGATGCCAATGAGTAAGCCCATTAGTCCAATTCTCCTTCAATATCATCCTGAGTGTGTTCACGTTCTGTCAAATTGATAAAAATCTGCAACACCAAATGAATTCCGATCAGGATAAACCCTATCGGGATAATGGTTTTTGCCCACCAAAGTGGGACGGAACCTATTAGAGTTGCGGGACTTTTCTGTTCTTCTATCAGAAAGCCAAATCCGAAATAGGCTAAAATACTCACCACAATCAGGCTTAGCACATCAATAATATAAACACTAAAGCGCGTAAAACTGGCAGGCAAAATCCTGTTAAGCGCATCAATGCTAATGTGTCGCCTTTCAGAGGTAGCGAGTGCTGCACCTAAAAAACACATCCAGAGGGTTAAGTTCTGAAACATGATGTGTTTCCACAACAGACTCTTCTTGAAGCCGTAACGTAAGATAATTTCAAACACTGCAAACCCAATCATCATTGCGACAATTAGACATAACAAACCGGTTTCAATTTTACCGAGGAAGGTATTTATCCGTTTTAAATAGTTTCTGAAAGAAGATTCCATCAAATTCCTCTGTTATTTATTTTCTGCTAACACCTGAATTCCTGCTGAAGGCAAGACTGCAACTTTCGCTTTTGCGGGGAGTTTTTCAATAAACAGTTGAAGCAGTTGTTCCAAGTCTCGGAAAAGGAGAGCATTTGCGTGTTTTTTATAAAAATCGTCTACGAGAAAATTTTCAGACCAGACGTGCAGTTGATCAATATTTCCAAGTTTAGGTTCGGGGAGTTCAGGTGGAGTCCTTTCTGCTCTTTGTTCAAGAAAACGGGTATAATCAATTTGATCAAATAACCCGTGATAGCAGATACCATCCGTTGCGGGGTTAAGTGCCATTTTATATGCCTTCTTAAAATAACCGGATGCCCACAACGCTTTTCCTGTTTGGATAGGGTCGCTGTCAAGCGGATAACAGTTTAGCACGACCAGATCCGTCTCTTTTCGGGATTGCATCGGTATCTCTGTGCCGTAGGTTTCCAATGCGAAATGTGCACCAGCACGATGTGCCTGCACAAAATCTCCAACAAACAAGCCGCAAATCTCACGCTGAGAATTTAGCACGACATTAGCGATAACATCAAGACCGATGACAGCGGCAACTTCTTCAGCAAAATCTCGATGGTCCGGGGCATTGCTCTTTCTGTCAATGACAGCGTGTCCACGGCTCGGTGAAAAAGTATGGAAATAGAACATAGTCGCAAAACCAGAAACACCGGGAACAATCAACTTCGCACCCCCGCCAAATCCTACGGAACCGTGCGGATAGATGCCCCCCAAACAGATTTTGAAATCTGCATCTGCAACAACCCTGTTGATATAGATAGGCATGCCATTTTCAAGGCTTCCATACCCACGCAGGTCACCGCTCATAAAGTCATGACTTGTTACCTCATATTCAGCTGCAATATCAGTACCAACTTTCTTTGCTATTTCTTCGTTTGTAAGAGGTCGGTGCGATCCACCGCCTACGACAAATCGAATTTCTGATTTCAGGATGCCTGCTGAGATGAGTTCACGTAGTAGAAACGGAATTACTTTAGCAGCAGGAGTAGGACGACTTAGGTCATCTACGACAATGACAGCACTTTTTTTGCCTTTTGCAAGTTCAGCAATGCGCGGGGGACCGATTGGATCGGTGAACGCGCGTTCCATCTGCTTGTCAGAAAGTGCAGGTGCGTCTTTTGGCCCCAAAATTTCTACTTCCCATCCTGATGGGAAATTCAGTGTAAGTTCCTCATCTCCATACCAAGCACGGGAGTGTACTGTTGCAGTGTTGTTCATGACTGTCCTCCATTTCTAAATTTTGAATCCGCGAATAAGCTTAGATATGTCTTATTCTATCAAAATATTAACACGTGTCAAGGTATTTTGTGTTTGCAGGTGTGTAAAGCTTTAATATTACAGTTCTACACTGATTGTAGGACGCCGACGAGATTGCGTAGAAGCAATTTTGGATTCTGTATCCCATATCTCCTGCAATGAAACACCCGATGACCGGTTGAGAGCAAAAGCAAGGTTTCTTCAAGTTCCGATGTCATTTTTCGAAAGTTAGAGTAGAGAAGTGTTTGAAAATACTTTGTAGATTTGATAAGATGTTTTTGCATAAGAGAGTCTCCTAATCTATACTAAAGTTTGGACAATTTATGCCAGTTATCTCTTGAGTTATCAAGTCTTTTTCGATTTTTCTGTAAGTTTTCCATATCAGTGGAACCTCACGAAAAATGCTGCACTCCAGCGGAGTGCTATGTTTATAGAAAACATTAT
>JAJDWA010000018.1 GCA_022825825.1 Candidatus Poribacteria bacterium | reverse complement strand
ATAGTTTTTTTATTAGGATGGCTTCTCATGCACTAAAAGTCAAGAAAAATCTGCGCAGCAAAAACGCATTTTCATGGTGTTATACCTTGTTTTTGTTGATTATTATTAGTTCGAGACCATTATGAGAAATATCAGTTAAATCATTATAATGTTTATTATTAAAACGTATACAATTATAGAAATAATTGTATAATCTACCATAATTGCTTCTCAGTTATTTCTTGATCTCAATTGGAAAGCAATTTGCTGATTCTGAATTTCCAAAATTTCAATTTCGCGTTTGAGTAGTGCATCAAATGAGGTAATTTCTAAAAGTTCCTGTTTTTCATTCAGTGGAATACGTAGTCGTGTTCCAATCTGGTATGCTAATTTTTGTGGATGTTTTGGATTTCCATCTGGGGTTTGCCAGCTAAATATCAAGTAACTTGATAATGTTTCGTATTCAATATAAAGTTCTCGTGTTTTGGCAGCAATTTCTTCAAGGCTTGCGTCGGGTTCAGCATCTAACGAATCTAACATTCGTACCCGTCCAACTAAATACGGTAATTCATCATTAACTTCTAATATCTCAAACCGAGAGTGTCCAGATGTCATAATATTCATGCGTCCATCTGGTAACCGATCAACCTCAACCAAATCAACTGCTGTGCCTACTTTACACGGTGTAGCTGCTTCTCCGGCCTCTTCACCTTCTTTAATCATTACAATACCAAAGGAAGATTCGTTTCTAAGACAAAACTTCACCATTTCACGATACCGCTGTTCAAAAATGTGTAACGGGAGTAAACCACCAGGGAACAACACAACATTCAACGGAAAAAGTGGAAGTTCTTTTTCTCTTATATGATTTGGATCCGTTTGCATGTGAAACCCTTAAACTGTTTTCTAAAACTTCTTAGTATGCTTCAATTCCATGTGATAATAGGACACTATTTTGTCCGTCGGGTAGAAGCGGTAACGACGCCGACTCTTTATAGTGCGATGTCCGAATCAACGCCAAATGTGCTGGGAGAATGCGCGTGGTAGAATATGCGTCCGGTATTCTACATGATTCCGCATGATTGTCGGGTTGAGTTTGCGAAACTCGATGGACAATAATCACCTCTTTTATTTTTGCACATAAATCAGGTATTTGTCAAGGATATTATGAATATCAGTTGAAAAATATTAAATTTACAGTTTCTATTTTCCACATTATAGTGAAACCAATAATTATTTGGACACTATGGTAGGTGCGATTTCCTAATCGCACCCGATGGGTCTGGGAAATGGGTATGTCAGAATACGCGTATGGTATTCTGAATTGGTTAGGAAACCGCACCTACCGGAAGAGTGTTCACATATTTTTAGGGTTGGACTATAAAACCTGACGCAGCAAATCTATACTATAGTAAAGCTTAAAAATAAATACACACTTTCGCCCTCCCGCGGTAGGCACGGTTTCCTAACCGTGCTGGTGCAAAGTGTCTCATTAATTCTAAGATCCACCATAAATGTGAATATAATATTGTGTAAGTAACACAACAAAAATTAAAAGGCATAATAAGTTATGTGTAACTACAAACAGACATAATAAGAAATTGGTTTTGCTATGCTTAATCTAAGCGGTCCACAGATAGATGGCTTAATGCAAACTTTAACTCTCTAACACGAGAATAAATCTGACTTTTTTAGTAAGATATAGCATAATTATTTGACTTTTTTAGTAAGGTATATTATAATTATAATAACTTGTATTAGTTGCTATTAAAAAGGAGGGTGTCAGATGCAGTTGTCCGCCAAGTTGAAATATGCCGTTTGTGCGATGTTAGAGCTCGGTTTGCAATATCGTAAAGAATTCATATCTGTCACAGCGTTGGCGGAAAAACGTTGTATTCCAGGTCCATTTTTGGAAAAACTTTTGTTACAACTAAAACATGCAGGGTTGACGACAAGTCGGCGTGGGCCTGAGGGTGGATATAGTTTAGCACTGGCACCGGAGAAAATCCTGATAGGAGATATCTTTACTGCTGTAGAGGGCCCTGTCAATTTTACCGAGGGATTTGAAGCACAGGAATCGTTTGAATTGGTTACGTTTTTTGCGGAGATTGAGGAAAATGTCCGTGAGGCATTAAACACAAAAACTTTACATGAACTCTGTTGTCATGCGCGAAAATATAAAAAGGCGGCGCAGCCGACACATTCGCATCCGTTCTTTATATGAAAATTGCAAGAAACCTGACAAAACTTATCGGGAATACACCGATGATTCGACTCAATGCTTTGCCAGGTAAAGAGGATGCAACAATCTTCGCAAAGCTGGAATCCTATAACCCTGGCGGTAGTATCAAAGATCGTATCAGTTACGGCATGATAGTTGATGCTGAGGAGCGCAGCATTCTAAAACCTGGGGATACCATCGTTGAACCGACAGCAGGCAACACAGGGATCGGTCTTTCTATTGTTGGGGTTGCTCGCGGTTATCGTGTCATTTTGACAATGCCTGAGTATGTTAGCAGTGAGAAATATGCACTCCTTTCCGCTTTTGGGGCGGAAATAGTACTTACACCGGAACACGGTGGTATGGCAAGTGCAATCTGGGAAGCAGAAGAAATCCTACGACGGAATTCACGACATTATATGCCGAACCAATTTACGAATCCTGCAAACCCACAGATTCATCGTGAGACCACTGCTGTTGAAATTTTGGATTCTGTAGGTAATCACATAGATTTTTTTGTTGTTGGAGTAGGTACAGGTGGGACTTTAACAGGTGTAGGTGAGGTGCTTAAAGCACATAACCCCAAAACCAAGGTTATCGCTGTAGAACCGCTGGTTTCATCAGTGCTTTCAGGTGGAACGCCTGGTCCAACGCGGATTGATGGGCTTGGTGCCGGTATGGTCCCAGAGGTATTGAATGTGGATATCATTGATGATGTGATTGCGGTTTCTGAAGAAATAGCATATCAAACCATGAAGGACATTTCAAAAAAAGAAGGTTTGCTGGTTGGGATGTCGTCCGGAGCGAATGTGCATGCAGCATTGCAGGTAGCTAAAGCACTTGGTCCTGATAAAACTGTTGTCACTATTCTTCCAGATACAGGTGAACGTTACTTCAGTTTGAACCAGTATTTTGAGCTTGAAACCGACATTATGGAAACGTTATCATAAAAGGAGTCTAAACAGGAAAAGCGGAATGGCATTTCAAATTGAAACGACTTCAATAGTGAACTTGAAACAGCAGATTAGCTTAAAAGAGGACCCGCAAGAAATCCTTTTCTGCCTCTTTAAGCAGTTTAATGATCGGGCAGCTATTGTAACAAGTGGGCAGTTGTCGGGCATGGTGCAAATACATCTCGCCGCTGAAAGTAAATTACCTTTTAGAGTGTGTACGATAGACACGCTTCGTCTCTTTCCTGAAACCTACGCTTTCTTTGATCAAGTTGAAGAACGCTACGGTATTGAGATTGAACGTATCCAACCAGACACAACTGAAGTAGGAAAAATGGTTGACGAACATGGTGAATATCTCTTTTTTGACAGCAAAGCAAAACAGAAGTATTGTTGTGAAATCCGAAAAATTAGACCGATGCAAAAACTTTTAGAGACGTTAGATGTTTGGATTACTGGAACACGGAGAGATCAATCTGAAACACGTCAAAATTTCCAGAAGACAGAAATGGTCTCTACTAAGACGCACCCTGTTCTCAAGGTAAGTCCATTAATTCACTGGACAACAGAAGATGTGTGGAATTTTGTGCGTGAAAATGATGTGCCTGTGAATCCGCTCTTTAAACCGGATGCTCATGGGCACTATTATGATTCACTCGGATGTATGACTTGTACAACGCGAATACGACCAGGTGAACCCAAACGTGCGGGTCGATGGCGTTGGCAAAACGCGACAGACACTGATGAAAACAACAAAGAGTGTGGATTACACTACGCCATTTAACACTAAATAGAACGGTGGGATTCTTTACTACTACCATAATTTATAAAAAGCACGGCATCAGAACTCTGAGCCGATAGAGGAGGAAAATATGGCTGTTACAGTTCGTATCCCGACCCCGCTGAGACGTTTGACACAGAATCTCGCGGAGGTTGAAACAGAAGGCACCGATATTGGAACTATCATTGAAAATTTGGACTCTGACTATCCAGGAATGAAGGAACGTCTTTGTGATGAGGGCGGGAACATCCGTCGATTTGTGAATATCTATCTCAATGACGAAGACATCCGTTTTCTTGATGGAAAAGCGACTCCGGTCACTGATGGTGCTGAAATATCAATTATCCCCGCTATTGCTGGCGGAAAGAGCCTTTCCTAAATTGTATTTCGTGTGAAGGCGGATACTGCATCTGCCCTCATACGATTTATCTATACATTTTCCATAAAGAATATGATAACGTTACTACCGAAAACCCTCAATGAAATCTGCGCACATGCAAAGGCACAATTTCCTGAGGAATGCTGCGGCGTGATATTGCATGCAGAAACACAGGAGTTTGTCAGACCGTGCCGCAATATCCAAAACGAAATGCATCGGGATGACCCCGCCGCTTATCCGCGTGATGCCCGAACAGCATATTTAATGCACCCTGATGATCTAATCTCTGTGCATAAAGAGGTAGAGACACAACATCGTCCGATTAAGGCGTTCTATCATTCACACCCGAATCATGAGGCATATTTCTCTGAAAAAGATAAATCGGATGCGATGATGTGGGGCGAACCCGCATATCCGGGCGTGGCATATCTTGTCATCTCTATCTACGAAGATATAATCCGCGTTGTCAAGGCATTTGCGTGGGATGAAGTCGAATTAGATTTTATTGAAGTTCCTGTCCAAAAAACTCCAACAGGAGCGATACAAACAACCTCTTTAAAAGTACGTTTAACTTTTCCGCCTGAAAAAATCACTGAACCTATTATTTACAATATTGGACAACAATTCCGCGTGATTACCAATATCCGCCGCGCCAACGTAACCGATGAATCGGGTTGGGTAATGTTAGAAATACGGGGTGCTTCGGATGAAATTGAACGCGCTATTGATTATCTGAAAAATATCAAAGTCCAAGTGGAACCTGTTGAAGGTGATGTTGTTCAGTAAATTGAGATTCTCTGTTATTAAATGCACTTCTTTCCCAAAGAACATTTTTTCCTTGAATTTAATATAGAAAAAAAATATAATTTAGGGCGAATCTAACATATCGTTCCGAAAACAGCGATTTTGACTTTAACACTACATTATAGGAGCGGATATTGAAAAATAGGAGCGGAGTAATCCAATTTTTATTGTATGCTATCATAATCTTCAGTTTCGTCGGGGTGTGATTCACCTAACGCCAAGAAACAACCGATTATGAAATCACAACTGCAATTACACCACTTGATTTTATAATTAATGTGTTGGCTTATATTTTTTACATGGGCGAATAAATATTATATACTTTCAAACAATATAATATTTCCCCTTATTAACCTGGAAATCTAACCGTAGAGGAAATCCAATGAAAATTTATTCAATGTTTCATGTTCTTACTTTATTAATAGTTTGCTTGACTTTTAGTATGCCGTTATTAACGCTTGCTCAAGAGAATGCTGTAGAACCGGCTTTATCAGAGCAAGCACAAGCGATCCAAGATGCTGAACGAGATGCAAATGCAAATGTGAATAGACCAATGTGGTTTATGTTTGGTTGTCTATTCTCTGGTATTGGTTTACTTGCACCTTATTTCTATCAACAGCCTCCCCCGGCAGCAGCACTGCTCGGTAAATCATCCACGTATGTTGCTTATTACACAGACACCTATAAACGGAAAACACAAAACTTACAATTTGCGGCTGCGGGGACAGGATGTGTGCTGGGGGCACTTACAACCGGTTGCTTTTTTGTCATATCTGTTGCTTTTCAAGCCCGATAATAAGTAATAAGGTGTCTTGTCTATGTAGAGCCTTGTTGTCATTTTTTACTGTTCAAGACTAAGTGCGGAGGTTTTTAGAAAATCTAAGTGTACAGTAAGTTAAGTAAAATAAAACGCAATCACTTTTTACATGATCTATAGGCAAACCAAGTGTCACTTTCATTTTGATGTTTGCTTTGCCCTTTGTTACTGCTATCTACGCACAAGAGAAATTGATGTCCATCCTGCAAACAGGACGTTTCCGCCCCCTCCAAAGATTCCTACCAGACTTTAACATAAGTTACAGTGTGCATCTCCGTCCTTACGTGTGCATTATTGCGATATCAGCATTTTCCCTTGCAATTGGCGTAGGAATAGCACTTCAGAACTACCTCGTATTTGAATTTCATGACACTTCGGGTGTAGTGGGTCGGATAAGTGTTGACGAGTATCCGAAGCAACAAGAATTTTTCTATTACCTACTTGCCCTGATAGGAATCCCCGCTGCTATTTGGCTTTATTGGTTTGGGTGGTTTACCTATTCAAATTGGGCTGCTCAGGCAACTAATCAACCAATATACCGTGTGCTAAAACTAAACGCGTTTGCTTCAGTCCCTTTGTGGTTGAGCTGGCTACAAATTTTTAACTTTGATCAAGCTGGGTTTTTGGGATTAACACTTCCAATCGGATTAACGCTCCTATTTAAATTGGTGCTATTCAGTCTTAGATTTCAGCCTATTGAAGGAAAAGAAGATGCTGTTTCATCAGAACCCCTCACCCTACAAAATGACACAACACACTCAATGCCAAGAGGTTTGCGCTTATTGCTGCGTGGGTGTGAATACATTCTTTTGCCGGTATTTATTTATTTGCTTATATATAATGGCAATATCAATGGCGGCATCGATATGTTCCATGAAGGTGAACGGTTAGCACCACTGAATGAGATGCTCCATGGCGGCGTTGTATTCCGAGATGTTTATGTGCAACATGGACTCTTTCAGAACGCATATTTAGCATGGTTCGGCAGTGAAATCTTTGAACCGACACTGATGGGCGTACGTTCTATGGAGCGTGTCTTGGGACCACTCGGTTACATAGCACTATATCTGCTCGGTTTGCAAGTATTTCGAGGACGATTCTTAACTGCCTTCTTATGTTTTCTCATAGCATCTGGCAACAACTTTTCCGTTTCCCCAAGACATAGCCTCGGTTTACTCAGTTTTGCTTGTATTGCAAACTATCTAACATATAATCGCGAGAAGGGACTTTTTCTCCCGTGGCAACGCAATTGGTCTGAAAAACCGACATGGATATTGCATCTCTTTCGGTTCGGTTGGAAACTGATTCTGGCAGGATTTTTTACCAGCTTAGCGTTTTGGTATAGCACGGAAGTTGGGCTGTATACACTTGGTGCTATCGGTCTTTTTTTAGTAATTTACAGTGGGCAACGGAGGCTTCAGTTACACCTACGACCTTTACCGTTAGCTGGTTATTGCTGTGGCCTTCTGTTAGGTTTTCTGCCGGTGGCACTCTACTTCTTGTCACACGGTGCGTTGGATGATTTGATCTGGAATTCGTATATTCAGTGCAAATACCAGCTTGCCACCTGGGGACTCAAATTTCCCTCCTTATCTGCAACGCTTGCTATCATTTCCGAACAAGGATGGCGGGCGTTTTTCCTTAGCGGAGGATTTCGATGGTATTTACCAATCTGTATTTTTATGGTCACTGCAGCGTATCTCACCTATCGCCGATTATGTAGAACGAACATTTCCTCAGACGATGCTTTGAAACTTTTGCTTCTGTTGCTCGGTGGAATTGCATTTTTCCGGACTGCTCTTGGCAGATCGGATGGTGGGCATTTGAATTACGGTGCGACCTTCTTATGGCTTCTCTGCTTGTTTCCAATAGATAGGGGTATATCAGGAGTGTTCAACAACCTTTTGGGCGGAGAATCTGGCGAAGGTTTCCGCGAGCGCCTCTCTTTGCTAACCGATAGGGCACGCTGGCAGCGTGTATTGAAGACGGCATGGATACTTATACCGATAGGGATGTTTGTCTGGTATGTTGGTGAAGTGCATCGACCTCTTACAAGATTTGCACAAAGATGGGAGCAGCTACGTCAGAATCCGTTTGATCGGAACCTTGCTGTGGAGGAGTTAGAACGTGCGGGACAGGTAGATATTCCAGATGACCAAGTTGAACAGATTCAGAAAGTGGTTACTTACATTCAGGAAAATACGGCGCCGAATGAAAAGATTTTTGATTTTACGAGTCAGGGTGCTTATTTCTTTTTCGCGAATAGACCGAGCGTTACTCGATTTCACATGATATCGTATGCTTCAACACCTGGCATGCAGCGGGAAGTTGTCTCGGCACTTGAAAGCGATCAGACGCGTTTGGTTATTTTCAAGACTGGGGGATGGTTTGATAATGTTGATGGCATTCCTGTTGAAGAACGACACCCGCTTATTGCAGAATACTTAAAAAAGAATTACGAACTCGCTATTGATATTAATAGGACAGAGATTTTGATGCGAAAACAATGAATTATTGTTAAACACTTTCATGGTATCGGCTCATCAAGCTCCATGCCTAATTGTTTGGCAAGTGCCTTCTGAATTTGGTTGAGTTGCGCACCAATTCGACGTTCAACCCCATCAACGCGTTCTTCAACCCCATCAATCCGTTTCTCAAGTCCATCAACTTTCTCGTTTAAAATGCTAACATCCTTCTGTAGCAGACCAAATTTCGCGTTCATTTCGATGAGTTGTGTTTCGAATTTCGCGTTCATTTCGATGAGTTGTGTTTCGAATTTCATATTCATATCACTGAGTTGTGTTTCGAATTTCACATTCATATCACTGAGTTGTGTTTTAACCTGAAGGATTAAAACGAAGATAGAGATAAAGGACGCAGCGAGCAAACCAACAACCCACATAATAAGGGCATCTAAACGACCGTCTATTCTACCTACATTGCTTTCTATTCTACTAATCCGTTGGTCCATTTGTTCCAATGTTACTTCAATGCGGGTAAGACGTGTTTCCTGATCGCCAGCATCCTTTTGCGTCATCCCGACTGGCGACAGAATCAGAAAAAGAAACAAGCATAAGAATAATTTATGTTTCATTATATGAACGCCTCCAAGAGCATTTTACGGCAATCTGATGCTAATTTAGCAGAACAAGATTAAAGTATAGTATATATGTTGCAAAGCCAAAATGCAAGGTTTTTTAGGAACATTTAGCCCTCTTGCTGATCTACGAAGATGCGGTAGATGTCCTCAAAAAGCCGTACATCTGTTAGCGTATCTTCAGCAGAAGAACGGAACGGTTCAGGATTGCGGAGGTTTTTAACAAAGTATTCCGCCTCTCTGTGATATGCCCATGTCCATGACGGTCTCGGAATAGGTCGTGTAATCTCCTGTTCTTCACCAGCCCGATAAATTTCTACCTCTGCAGGTGTGTTCTTCAGCAACAACGGTGGTGCCCAAGTGTGAATCCACCCGTGTTGAAAATATATTTGCGAATGCTCATCCCAACGGTAGTGGGAAACATGTCCGGTTTCCAGTGTCACGCGCGTGCCGTTCATATCAAAGATTACAACACCTGTATACCCGTTTTCATTTAAATCAACTGCTTTGACGGTAACATTATCACCAGCATCAAGAAACCACCGCATTAGATTGATATTGTGCGTATACTGCTGAAGGTATCCGATGTATTTGCCCCAGAATTCTTCTGGGAGCCACTCAGGGAATTTCTGGGGAGCACTTGGTTTCGGTTCATCTGTACCGTCCATTGGCGTATCTAAATTGCACACCCAATCGCCACCAAATCCATGATTCCGTGCATACGTCAAACGACCAAGTTCACCCGTTTCTCGGAATTGTGTGATCTTCTCTTTAACGATCTCATTGCCAGCATCGTAACGTTTCATGTAGCCTACCATCAGTTTTTTACCAGATTCTTTTGAAGCATCTACGATTGCTTGTGCTTGTTCAACTGAAACAGCCATCGGTTTTTCCATGAATACGTGTTTTCCAGCACGTAGAAGGTCTTTGGCAATCTCACCTTGTAAAGCGAAATCGGCGGATACTGCGACCGCTTCAATATCGGTATTTTGGGCAAGTTCAGTATGGTCTTGATAGAGATGCGGAATGCTGAATCGTTGTTGGACCTTTTTGCCGAGTTCAGTACGTACCTCCGCGAGTCCAACAATTTCACATTCAGGAATGCTTCCAAAATTCGGAATATGCACCTTTTGTGCCATAAACCCACATCCGATATAACCGATTTTAATTTTTTCCATTTTAGCGATCTCCTTAATCCGCAAGCGATTCTATCTGTTCTACTGCTGTTTGTGCCCCTTCTCGGACAAGCGCAGAGGCATCATTTTCAGCGAGCTGTTTGAGTTTGTTTAGGCCAAGTTTCGCTTCCAATTTGCCAAGTGCTACTGCTACGAAATAACGCACATCCGCGTCCTCATCTTCAAGTGCTGCCAGCAGTGCTTCGGTGTCTGACGGTGTAGCAAGGTGTCGTTCCGAATCACCGATATTAATTAATGATTGTGCTGCAATGCGTCGAGCGTGTATATCCCCATGACGTAAGGATGCAAGTAGTTCGTCATTTCCATTACTTATAGCGGAGAGGTTATCCCAATCACAATCCAAGCAGAACCATGAATTCGCATCTAACTGCTGGACGTTGACACTGCCACAGGTAGGGCATTCTCCATACTCTTGTTGATTCATGAGGGACCTATTGCCTCCATTTCTGGTAAATCTCGCCATATTTCTGTGCCTTCTGGCTTGAAATTTATTGTCGCGATGAACTGCATGCCGTGATAGAAGTTGATTTTAAACTTACCTCCGCCAAAATTCTGTTTGAGATAATCCAAAGGGGCATCAATTAAGGGCCCCATTTCGTCGGCATAGTAGAAAGCAAGCGGTTTGAACCGGACAGTGTTTCCCACGGGTTCCTGCACTAACAGTTGGGCGGAAGTGGCAGGAAAGAGCACTTGAAAAGCATCCCACAGGTCAGCGACAGTGGGATTCGGATTGCCGATTCGCTTTTTGAAGTCGTTTTCAAGGTATTCTGAGAATGTGTTAAAGACCCAATCCATGATTTGTCCTTCTTAAGTTATACCAAATGGGATTCTGTACAGTCAATCAAGATTTACCCGCGTGTAGATGTCACACAGAGGTAGTTTGCATCCGATGGGAGAAAGCGTTAGCGTGTTTTGAAGTGCGTGAAATTCCTTCAAATTCCATTGCATATCTTGCCGCTGATAGTGTTCAACGTGGACTTTGTCTTGTGAAACGAGGATATATTCTTGTTTGGATATTTAGATCGGTTGCCATATCAAGCGTAATAAGATTATGTGCCAGATTCGCACCAGACATGGCGAGTATCTCACCGCTGAGGTATTCGCTTTTGAGCGTTGCCTTGCGTTCCGAAATAAGATATTCCTCTGGTGAATAGATAGTTTGTGCACCAAGAGATGACATGTTTGCCTCCATGGATATGGTTAGAGAAAAGTTTACAATTATTGGTCCATTTTACCTATGTTGCCACTCAAACACTGATCAGAATGTAAGAGGCGCAATAAATTGCGCGACTACAAACGTATCCATTATAACCCAGGAGCCTTCAAGAAGTCCTTCCAATCAAAATCGGGCAGAGGGAACTCCTCTGTGGCTTTACATTGTCAGAACGTTGCAGCATTTTCAAAAAACTCTATATCCACGCGTTCAATTTGTGCGGAACGTGCGTTCTCTGCCACACGTTGCACAACCATCTCTCGCACAAACGGGATCGGAATGCGTTTCACACGATGCACAACCTCTTCCGTACACGGCACGTTGGTGTTGTCAAGAAAAGGTCCGTCCTGTGCCGCTGCTTCGGCAGGATGATCACATGTCTCAGGTACAAGTTGCTGTAACCGCATTGAGACATAATCGGTTACCCACTGTTGGAACTTTTCGGTGCTTTCAGATTCAGCAACACTGACTTGCGGTGTCTGATCTAACTTCTCATCAATACGGACAAGTAGATTTTCCAAACGCGCCAATCGGTCTTCAACGTTGGTGAGTCGTTCTTGAACGTTAGTTTGCTCGCTCATGTTTCCTCCTTAAATTACCCAGTATTTCCAGAGGTCCTCCGGAATTTCGTATCTTATCTCTTCACGCTTTTTATGGTGATAGCGTGCAAATATGCCGACACGTGGAATATCCCTGATATTGCCAGAACCTGTATGACACAGATATGCGTGCCACAGTACAACATCCCCAGCAGATGCAATAAACTCACGCGGTCCCTCTGGCGATAAATCTGAAAATGTATGCCACCCCCAACCTTCAATATCCCTAAAACTACCATCAACTTGTTTAGGATATTTGAGAAAGTATTCGTGTGTTGTGAGATGACTTTTGGGCCAAAAGACGAAAGCACCACCGCCAGGTTCAACGTCATATAGATAGGTTGTGGCACCCATCATGAATGGACTCCAGCCGCCAGGACCGTAAGCATCAATGTGTCCGCTACCGGGCATTGACCATTCTGCATCTGGGTTGGGCCATTTCACAAGGGGCGAACCACCACCACCTGCAAACTCACCACCACCGAGTTGCTCAATAATCGTTTGCATCGGAGGCAATTGTCCAAAATTGGGGGAAAAACCGAAGTTTTCTACCACGTAATTGTCGGGCCAGGTTTCTGGTGTCTCTAAGCTGGAATTGAAATGCTTCCAAATCTGTTCCCGCCATCCATCAATTATATCTGAATCGATCAAGTTTTCAAGGATAAGAAATCCGTTTTCTTGAAAAAAATCTACCTGTTTTGTTGTTAGCATACAAGTTTCCTTTATTGTTAAGACGTAAGACATCGGGATTACAAACCCCTACAGAAAAAATATAGAAGTCTAACGCCGTGGTCGGAAAGAGGGAATGCCTGTTTTATCAAACCGCTTTTTAACCGCCTTCATAAGTTCAGGTGTTATTTCGCGATAACCGTGTTCGCGAGCGTATTTTTCAACGCTTTTAATAACCATGCCGCGCGCAAATGATGGAACGCGTTTCAATCTTTTTTCCGCTGCCTCATTCCATTTTAAATCATAATCGGGTTCTGATGCAAATGCAGTCCGTTTTTCAAGTTGAACGGGTTGTTGTCCTTGCTGCCCCGGTTGATATTCACAAGATTCATCTGCCGCGAGGTAATTACCGGTTGTGGCATAAGCGCGCGCTCTACATCCGCCGCACACCTCTCTGAATTCACATGCACCACACTTCCCTTGCAGCATATCCCGATTTCGTAACTCATGGAAAGTTTCCGATTCATTCCATAGCTTGACAAAACTCTCATCTTTGAGATTGCCAACACTCACTGGTAGATACGGACACGGTGTCAGTTCACCTTCAGGACTGATGCGGCAATAATAGATACCACAGGGGCAAGTACCACTCGGATAACCTTGAAGGAACGCTGAATCGGACTGTTGTTCATAGATAACGCGTTTATAGTGTGGCGCACATTTCGCCGCGATGAGCATCTTCCCGCTATATTCTGCTTGCAGTTGAAACATCGTCTCAAGCATCTTTTCGTATTGTGCAGGTGTAATGTCCATTACCGTCTTACCTCTTCCTGTTCGGACGAGAAAATAGAGGTTTAGCACCTTTGCACCCAACTGATAGGCAAATTCAACAATCTCAGGGATTTCATCATAATTCCACTGCGTCACAGAGGTTTGGACAAGGAAATCAAGTTGTGCGCGTTTGAGTGCTTCAACACCGTTCATTGTCGCTTTCCACGCGCCTTCCAGGCCCCGAAATTTATCGTGATTTGATGGTTGGATAGAATCGAGACTAATCCCCGCGCCCGTAACGCCGTGCTGTTGCATCTTCTCAACCACTTCGTCATTGAGTAAAACACCGTTTGTTCCCATCACAACAAGGAATCCGGTATCCGATGCGTATTTTGAAATCTCTAAGATATCCGGACGCAACAGCGGTTCGCCGCCTGTAAGTATTAGCAGAATATGTGGGTTGATTTCGGCTATCTCATCAATCACCCGAAAACACTCTGATTGGCTTAGCTCTGTATCCCTCAAATAACCTTGTGGGAATTCGTCTGTGTCTACAAATCCCGCGGGAAGATAGCAGTGCGTACATTTCAGATTGCACAATCGGGTGATATTCCATGAGACTGCCTGAACTTTTGTGTTTTCCATTTAATTTCTCAATAGCAACGCAAGCGCGAATACAATTAATCCTGAAAAAAGTGTTAAATGTCCGAAAACATTGATATGACGGGGAACACTGATTGGGCTATCTGGTTGTGCTGCTTCAAGGTGCTTCCGATAGAGCGAACTGTATAGTCCCCAAAACAGTGCCATCAATCCGAATGCCGCTAACTTTGCAGCAGAATATATCATATACTCTGGTTTTAATTCCATATTACTATTCCATGCAACGATAAAGATTACAATCCCGCCTGTGAGTAAAAGCAAATTTATTATCAATCGCATCAAGTGGCGAAACCGATTGTGAATTTCCAATAGGTCATGTGCTGTTAGGTTTTGCCGAAAGATTGGCATTGCAATCAAGGTAGAAAAAACAACACCTCCGAACCAGACTATTGCTGCGATGAGATGGATATACCGGATGAAAAGTTCTACAAACGTCCGCATAGTTTGTTATTTGCTGGATTTGCCTTACGATTATACATCCTCATATTTTTCATAAAAGTTTACGCCAACACGCTCAATCTCCGCAACCATATCTGGATTGTTTATTTGACTGAAAACAGATAGGTCAATCGTATAAGGCAAAAGCAGATCATCAAGATCGAAGTCAATTTTAGTGAGTACGCTGTGTGTTAAGCCTTCACCACAGAAGGTTAAGTCAATGTCAGATCCGTTACGGTAGTTACCTGTGGCGCGTGAACCGTACAAAATCGCTTTCTCAATTTGTGGATACTGCTTGAAAACGCCATGTATTTTTTGAATAGTCTTGTCTGATAACCCGTATTTCATAACGACTCTTCCTGTTTTAGATGTTTATTGGGGTATTAAGAGCGCGCTTGCAAGCGAGCAAGCTGTTCTCGGAGTTGGGCAACTTCCGCCTCTGCTTGTTGTCGTGCGTTTGCCTCTTGTGTTGCGCGTGCCTCGGCAGCTTCTGCGCGTGTCGCTTCCTCCTGGCGTGCAGCAGCTTCTTGTGTTGCGCGTGCCTCGGCAGCTTCCGCACGTGTTTGCACCCAATCTCCCGTAACCGGATCATAAATACCTATTTCCCCATCCCTTATACGAAAATCTAAATCCAAGGGCGATGAACGGACACCCCCATTCTCATCTGGTTGAACTTCTACATAAACACCGCTAACCAATTCAAAACCCATCAGTTGTGACGGCAAATACAGCCCCTCTGCATCATATAAGAAGTAGTTCTGTATCTCAAGTGAGGCGTAGATACCCATTTTTTTAGTTAAGTCATTTTGATATGTGTTTTTGCTGCTGAACTCCATCACGAACTCTGGCACTTTCCCCTCTTCCCAGACCAAGTAGGTTCTGCGTTTTTTCATACCTATCTCAAAAGAGACAAGCACATCTGGAGATATAGACTTATCAGGTGAACCTTCCACATAATACATCAGAATATCACCAGAGACATAGACTGTTGGATCTTGGGAGAAGTGCGTCTCAAGTGTGCTTAATGTTCTAAACAACTGTTCCCTGTGAAGGTCGCTTGCTGCCATCGGTTCACCATCCTCTTCAGGATAAAGTGCATCTGTAGGGACATAAGAGAGTTTTTCCTTCTCTGCTTTGGTTGCCATAATGTGCTCCTATAACATAATATGCATGTAGCCAGCGATTAAGACTATGCCTTCTGCCAATATTGTGCATTATAGTAAAATTCATAATTATTTGGACACTACGGTAGGTTCGGTTTCCTAACCGAACCTATGTCCATCGTGCGGTTAGAAACCGCACCTACCAGGGAAGTGTGAACATATTTTGCATTTCACTATAATTATAACCGAAAACCGAGAGGGTATCAAGCATTTTAGGATTTAGAACTGTGCAGGGAAGTTGCCGCGTGCAGCATCCATCACTTCGCCAGTGATTTCGGTATGTCCGTTATCTTTGGCAAAACTTTCAATCCCCATCTTTGCCATCGGACGCACAAAACTGGGGATACGTTCTAATCGCTCCAATGCTTCAGGTGTCCAAGTGAGGCCATCAGGTTCAGGTTCGGATTTTTCCTCAAAAGCGTCTGAGATAACGGAAGTAAAGGGACATTTACCCCCCTCAGCGGTTTCACCTGATCCCATTTCTGACGATATGTCTGGCATGGAATCCTGTTTTGCAGTCTCTAACTGAGAACGAACCATCTGCATCGGTTGTGCCGCTTCACCACTACCACCGAGTTTTAGGTCCAAGGATTTTAACATCTGTGTTTCCCACGGGTTGAGGAACATGGCAATCTCTGTAAAACAGTCGGGGCATTCAAATACAGCGGTGACAGAACCCTGTTCAGGGCGAGTCACGTCTTTAAATTTCATTGCTGTATCGCAGTCTATGCATAAGAATTTCATCGTTTAGTCTCCATATTTTGTGTAAGGGTAGAGAAGGGATAAGACACAGTGAACCTTATGTCTTAAAGAAATCTTGAATCTTTTGTGCTACCTCTATAATTGCTTTGCCTGCGCGGGTATCGGGGTATTCATTCAGATAAGGCGTGCCGCTGTCGTTACAATGCGACAGTTTCGGATCGAAAGGGATTTTGGCAAGCGTTGTTAACTGAAAGGCATTATCAGGTGTGTCTTCAGCAGAAAAAAGGGGTTCGTGTTCACCGCAGTGTTTACATACATAGAACGCCATATTTTCAACAACGCCAATAATCGGTGCATCAAGGATGTCTCTCGCCATTGTGATAGATTTTTTGACAATCAGATGTGAAACTTCGGAGGGAATTGTCACGACGACTACGCCGCCAAGGTTTGGAATAAGTTCAGCTACATTCGGCAAGCGATCAGCACCTGGTGGCAAATCAATTAGAAGATAATCCAACTCATCCCATTCGGTATCACCGATGAACTCCCGCAGTGCACCTACCTCCATGGTGGAACGCCATGTGAAAGCATCCTTTTGCGTGTGTGCATTCCACAGCACCGGTGCGGCATCTTCAGACAGGAGCAGATCCATTGAAATGATCTTCGTGCCAAGTGAACTGATTGCTGGTTTGACACCCGTAGATGCGTATTCAAGCGTTGCGTCTCGAACTCCCATCATTTTTGCAATTGTTGGACCGTTGATATCGGCATCAACGACACCGACAGCACACCCTGCCAACGTCAGCGCGGTAGCGAGATTGGCGGTAATAGCGCTCTTGCCAACACCACCTTTTCCGCTCATAATGGCGACTGTATGCCTTACCGAAGCAAGTCGTTCGGTGAGGCGGTTCGCTTGTGCTGTGACTTGCCCAATAATGTTGGAACCGGCGTCATCCGGGAGTTCCTTGTAACTTTTCACTTTTTCTGGCCGATTGCGTATAAGGCATCGTAACTACGGAGATAGAGCGTGCCATCTACAATTACCGGCGATGCAGCAACGGTTTCGTCAATTGAATTGGTTGCAACGATTTCAAATTCTCGTCCTGCTTTAACAACATTGACCACCCCATCCCGAGCTGTTAAATAGATGTAACCGTTAGCATAAACAGGTGAGGAGCGATGCCGCTGGCGGTGCGTTCGTTGCTCATAAAGTTGTTCTCCCGTTTCGGCATCAAGGCATATAAGAACTCCGTTTTCTCGGCACAGATAGACTAAACCATCATGGATAAGCGGAGACGGGACATCTGGAGTGCCATCTTGGCGTTTCCAGATTTGCCATTCAGTGTCCGTAATATCGCCTGTTCCTGATGGGTCTAAACCCAAAACAGGGCCATTTTTTGCGGAGGGAACAACAATGAGACCTTCCTTTGCTACAGGCGAAGCGACAAGTCGGAATGAACCGTTATAGTTATTGGGTGGATTTATGCCACCGCACCGCCAAATTTCGCTGCCATCTTCAAGATTATGTGCTGTGACATAGTCGGCGCCATGCACAACCAGGAATTCGTGTTCTGCATCACGATAAACAATAGGAGAGGTATAGGCTTGTTCGGATTCACTCCTTGCATCGCTTTTTCGGTCATGCTTCCAAACCTCTTCGCCTGTCATTTTATCAAGTGCCAAGACTAACCATGCATTACTGTGAATAAGTGAAACGTATAACCTATCTTCGTGAAGCAGTGGTGTCGTTGACATAATAAAATAGAGATTGAACTTGCCGTAACGTTCCTCCAGGTTTGTTTTCCAGACAGGATTACCTTCAAAATCATAACAAGCAAGATCACCGGTTCCGAGAAATGTCCAAACATGTTCGCCATCAGTTGTAGGGGATGGTGCAGCTGAGTTTACTTCACCACGGCGAGCAGAACGGTTGCCTTGTCCTAAGGTGCGTTTCCATAGTTCCTCACCTTCGGTACTAACACACATCAAAACAAGTTCTCTTCCGTCAGCGGATGTCAGGAAAATCTTATCTCCCCACACAATAGGTGTGGAAGCCGCCTCGCCGGGCAGTGGTAAACGCCAACGGACGTTCTCAGTCTGACTCCACTGAATAGGCACATCCGTTTCAGCACTAATTCCATCATTGTTTGGACCTCGCCACTGGGACCAGTTTTTAGGAACTGTCCTTGTCCGTTCGGTATCCGTATCAGGTGTTTTCTGAGCACAACTACTCATAGAAAAAATAAGTGTAACTATGCTTAAAATTGCGGCTAACCCATTTCTAAAACCCTTTTTCTTCATCATTTACCTCCGTTTCAACGATTTTCGTCTGTCCATAAGCCTCGATCCGGCCCGTTCCACTGGTAAGGAACTATTTTTGATAAATCTCCGATGTTGTACTCAGGGAACTTATTCCCTGCCTCTATTACATAGCCTTCGTTTGTGAAAATAGGGAATTCAAGTTTAGTGAGGGAGTCAACAGGTTCAATTTCTAACCATACGTCAAGATCACCGATCACTGTTTTATAAAAAAAGTCCGCAGAATGGCTTTCATGTTTCAGAATCATGATAACGCCGGACTGTCTCACCGTTCCATTTGACGAACACACTTTCAAACCTATAACAAGGTCCTCTGATGGTGGTGGATCAGATTTTACCTTAAACCACAAACCTTTACTTGATCCCTCTGCTGCGCCTTCATTTGGACCGAGTATCTGGAAAGTAATCGTTGGAACCTCTGTCATAATTGTCTCTGTTTTAACTGTCTTGGCTTTCATCGTTGCTTGACTGTTGGTAATACTCACCGAGTACTTCATTTGCCAGGCTTCTGCCATCTTCAATGACGCGGGCGGTAAAGTCAAGTGTAACTTGCGTAATACCTGCCTCTTGTGCGCGCTGCTCAATGCGTGTTTGGGTGATATTCCGCATGAAACCAGCGGGAACTAAATTCAACCGTCCTATAGCATCTTCTGTCCATTCAAGTACACTTTCAATACCAACTGTTGTTTCAGCGTCTTGAGATTCAGTTTGCGTTTGCATGGCTCTGAGTTCAGGGGCATCTTCACGGACAGCTGCGGCTTCACCCATGCTGTCGTCAATAATCTGCATAGCGAAATCGTTTGTAATTGTGCCAATTTTTTGGGATCGTGCTGATTTTTCGATTCGTGCTTTCACATTGCGCCGCATATAGCCGCGCGGCACGGTACGCAATGCTTTCTTCGCTTGCTCAGACCACTGTAAGCGGACACCGTCAAATGTTTCCTCTTCGGCAGTACCGCCTTCATCAATTGCGATGTGTTCAATAGAATCTTTATCCACCATCTGGAAACGTTCTGGCGGTGAACTACAGACCGGACATTTAACAGGTTGCTGGTTATGTGCTGCGTAGCCACATTCACCACAGATATAGGTCTGTACATCACCTGCTTCCAAAACTTTCTGCTCTGCGATCTCTTTAGCAACGCGTGTCAGTTTTTCGGAGGCGCGTTGTGGCATAATCGCTTCCATCGCTTTGTCAATAACGCTTTCAGTAATAACAGAATGCCCGCGTTCAATAGCAAAGCGGTGCACTGCAGTCTTCGCAATGCCACGCACTAACGGAGGTGCTTTCTCCATTCGATCCATCGCTTCCTGCGTCCAGACGAGGGTTTCTTCCGCTTTTACATCAATTTGAGGGAAATAACGTTGACTTGACAGCAGCACATTACAGGGAGCAAGGCGTAACAGGTTTTCGGCTGTGCTGCCAATATCCGAATCTTGTTCATTATGCACACCAATTCTGCCTATAACGAGCAGCCACGGTTCTGTTTTTCGGGTGTATTGTAATATTTTTTCATAAGCTTTTCCATCAAGGAGTGTGATTTTGAGTTGATAGTCGTGATCTTCTTTAGCAATAGAACGAGCAACTTCAAGATGCGATTGATATATTTTAGCAAGACCTGTATCTATTACCTCTTCGTGCAGCTGCTCCTGCTCTTTGAATTTGAATGTTCTGGCGGCACGTTCGGTAAGCACATTGACAACAGAATTAAAAACGATATAGTGCAGATAAGGGTCATAAACCCCGACAGCTTCCACCTGTTTATTAAACATTTGCCCAAGGCGAATTGCAGTTTTCAACCCAAAAAAAGATTCAGGACTTCCATCGATTCCGACGAGGATGTTGCCAGATTGTTCTGGAATAGGGTCAAGGTTTCGGACGACAAGCGTATCAGTTTTAATACGCCGCACAACCCGTTCACAGACACCGCCGATAAGGCTATCTTTGACTGCCCCCATACCGAGTGCACCCATAATTACCAGATCGTAGTCGCTTTCCTGAATATCCTCAACCAGTTTGATGTAGTGCTTGCCTTCAGGCATCTTCGCTTCAAACGGAATCTCAAGCTTTTCACACTTCTTTTTCATTACCTCAAGATAGGAGTCTGATATAAGTTGAAGTCCCATCGTAATGAGTGTGTCGTGGATACGGCGCTGTTTTTCGAGTTCTACTTCGTCCTGATACTCCTCTGGCAGCGTATATTCCATCTGCTTGAAGCGGACATCGTGCATTTTTGCCGCGTAGACGTGAGACCCAACTAACTGCGAATCGAATTTCTTTGCGAATTCAACCGCTAAGTTAATACTGGCATCTGAATAGTCTGAATTGTCTACAGGCACGTAAATCTTTTTCATAATGTTTTCTCACTCGTCTTCTATCTCTGCGTTATCATAAGGTTTGTAATGCGACCCGATAATACCTCCGAGGATGTGCGCCAAAAGTGTTGCGGGCCATAGGTATACTATTGCTGTTTGCCAGTGCCAATGAAGAATAAAGCGCCGCACAACGATGTTTAGCACAATCGGAATATATAAACACCTACTCCAAGGACGACTGAACTTTTTATACCGTATACGGAAAAATCCAAACGGGAAATGAATCACAAATGCTGCGATGGAAATTAAGAGGTTCAGATCCTTCATTTTTTAAGGAGTGCTTTGACATCCTTGCGTAGCTGCTTCATCGCTGGTTTGCTGCGGCTATCGTAGTAACCGTGAATATTTCCATCTGGGGCAACGAGAGCAAACTTTGTGCTATGCGGAAACCCGCCTCCGTGTTGTGCAGCAGCTAATTTAAAACCTTCGTTCGCCAATTGGTAAATCTGATCCTTTTCACCTGTTAGAAAGTGCCACCTTTTTTCATCTGCACCATATTTCACGGCATAACGCGAAAGAACTTCCGATGTGTCTCGATCCGGATCAACTGTGAAAGAAACAAAATAGACAGATTCTGTGTCGAATTCCGATTGCAGTTTTGCCATTTCTTGTGTCATCACAGGGCAAATTGTAGGACAGTGGGTAAAAATAAAATCAGCAACCCAGATTTTGCCTTGTAAATCGGATAAACCTAACGGCTGTCCGTGCTGGTTTATTAAACTAAAATCTGGAACGCTTTCAGGAACAACTTCGGATGTTGTTTGCGATTTCGTTTGGAATGTTGACCATAAAGAATAACCAGCAATACCGACAATAATGACCCCTAATATTATCAAAGGCAATGTGCTTTTGTCAAGTTTGCGTTCATCTTCATTGAGGTAGTCAGTCTGATTCACCATTTTCGCCCACACATACGGTCAGACAAATTACGCATCCGACCAGATTTAGTGTTCCGTAGTATCCATAACCTCTGCAGACGGTTTTTCAATGCCTTCGTGCCGTTTTTCTGATGTTAGATCAGGCATCAGCATAATAACAAGGAAAACACAGATAAGAAAAGGCGTAATTACAATTACTGCCAACGTGCGTTTTTCAAACTTAAGATGCATGAAATAGACAGCAACCAAGATAGCCTTAGCACATGCCAACCCGATAAGTAATATGATAGTAAGTGCTTTCGGAAAATCAGGAATAACTATGCCTACCTCAATAGCAGTCAGGACAGCAAGCCACAAGAAAATCCACATGTACTTCGGATGCTCATTATGTCCATTTTGAGCCATTTTTGGGTCCTCCTAAATTAGATAGATAAAAGTGAAAACCATAATCCAAATAAGGTCAACAAAGTGCCAATAGAGTCCAACTATTTCCACCTCATGGTTAAACTCGGCAGTATATCTGCCCCGCAATCCATGTATCAAGATCACGATAAGATAGATCACCCCACCTGTTACGTGTAATCCGTGGAAACCTGTGATTGCATAGAAAGTGGGACCAAAAAGTGTTGAACCAGCGATAGCACCCCCTTTTAGTCCGTGCTCAGGGAGACCAGTGAGTGTTAACCCATGTTTAATCAGATGTGTCCATTCATAAGCCTGTAGTCCAAGAAATATTACACCGCCTAAGATAGTCAAACCAAGGAAAGTGCACATCCGAGACACGTTGCCTTTTTGAATTGACTCTAACGCTTTAACCATTGTGACACTACTGCATATCAGTAGGAACGTCATACCTGCAGTCAGGTTAATACCAAGTATTTCGCTTGGGGGAACCCATCCGATTACACCTGCCCCAGCTCGGAGTGCTGCATAAGCCGCAAGCAGCGCACCGAACGACATAGTATCGCCAATGAGGAAAATCCACATGCCGAGTTTGCCGAGACTATCAGGCGTAAGCGAAGGTTCATATACGTCTTCAGTATGTTCTAAAGTGGTAGCTTGTTCCACTATACTAAACTCCTTTTTATTGTTAAAAATTACATCATAATAAAATAGCAAATTAAGGTGTTGTTCACGCTAAAAGTTCATTGTAACACCGTTAACATCTTGCTTTTGAAGAAAACGTGTTACACATTTAGGTTTCTGTTGGCACGACGGTAGGAATAAAACACGCTACCACCGATAATCCCGAAAACCGTGAACGGCATCGCCATCATAAATAGCACGCTCCAATTAAAACCACGTGCGATCGGTTCATCTAAGTTTTTACAAGCGGGACATGCCTCAAGACTAAATGGCACAATTGAAATAATAAATCCGATCACAAAAATGAATAAAAGAATTTGACGAATCATAAGCGTCTCCCTTAAGCAAGGTAAACTAAAACGTAAAGTATCGGCCACAACGCGACCACATATATCCAATAAATTGTACACGTTTCAACGCCAGTATAACGTACCGACGAAAACTTGCCTGTTACCGCCATACCGATAATAATCGCTAACCAAATTACCGCTCCTAATACATGAACCGCATGACATCCAATAAGCACATAAAAGATACCACCATATATGCCAGATTGAAGGGTTAATCCTTTACCTATAAGTTGGACCCATTCCCTCCCTTGAACTACCAGAAAAAGCAACCCTAATACACCTGTGATCATTAACAAAATACGGAGTTGTTTTATTCGATCTTGCTGAACTGCACGTAGTGCCAGAAACATTGTGAACCCGCTTATGATTAACCCTAAGGTATTGAAACCAGTTAGCAAATTTGGGAGTCGTATATCGACATGCGACAACGGGGGCCAGGTAACATTTCCCATCCGAAACACCAGAAATGCACCGATTAAACCTACGAATAACATCGTCTCAGCACCGAGCAGGATTAAAACTCCCAATTTAGCGTTGCTAAAAGGGCGATTTTCAGTCATTTCCGATTCTCACTATGTGTCATCATTCGCTTAATCTACGAGCTCTTCTTTCCCCAATTTTTACAAATATCTGCTTAACAATTATCTCAACAAGTGCCGCACCTATTAGGAAGCATCCGATAATACCGGCAATTATTGTGGTAGTCCACTGAACAATTTTCTTAACTGGTGGGGATGCCTCAAACCCAAAAACTAATCCTAACGTTGTAATAGTAAACAACCCAACAAACAGCAGACATAGTATTATGCCGACTTTACGATTTCGTTTGCGCCGTTCTTGCTCGTTCATTTGGACTCCTATGTTACACTATATTTTATCTATAGCCATCGTGATAAATATTAGTGGTAAATACAGTAGAGACGCGTATAGCACATACCGTGCCGCTTTCACGGAGTGTGCTTTTTGTAAATAAACACCGCTTGCCAAAAACATGCCACCTACGAATAGTGCAGCTAAAAAATAGATTCCTCCAGCAATATTGAATAGCGTTGGGAGAAGTCCAATTCCGAATAATGCAACGCAATTTGTTACGATCTGGCGGCGTGTGCTTGTTCCGTCCGGATGGATAACGGGCAACAACTTTAATCCTGCGTTTGCATAGTCCTCACGATAGATATAAGCTATTGCGAGCGAATGAGGAAGTTGCCATAGAAAAAGAATGGCAAATAACACCCATGCTTGGCTTGAAAGCCTACCTTGTGCTGCAACCCACCCAACGACAGGCGGTAATGCGCCCGGAATTGCACCGATTAGTGTACATAATGACGTTTTCCGCTTGAGCGGCGTATAAACAAACAGATAACTCACAACTATTAGTGAGATAACAAACCCGCTGAGTGGATTTACAAGAAACGTTAGATAAAGCATTCCGCTTCCTGTCAGAAATGCACAGAAAAGCAACGCTTCTATAGGATGGATCCTACCTGCTGGAAGTGGTCTTTGCTGTGTCCGTTCCATCTGCGAATCCACATCGCGTTCCAAGTATTGATTTAGTCCTAAAACACCCGCTGCAGTTAACCCAGAACCGATTAGGGTGTGTAGAAAGAGCAACCAATTCACAGCACCTTGTGTGCCGAGATAGAATCCTGCAGCGGTCGTAATCAATATCATTAAGACCATGCGCGGCTTAGTGAGTTCAATGTAATCCTCCACTCGTCGGACAAAGACAGAAACTCTTGACGGCGGATTTGTTGCTGCTTCTCTACTATCTGGCAATGTTACTGTTGTTGAACGCATTATGTTATCTCATTCTGTAACCAGTGAACTTGTTACAGGTGTATCTACAGAAATGGTAGTCTCTGTAAATCGGTAAATTTTCAATGTAATGACGAAACTACTTACTAACATGAGCGCACCGACTGCTACGTGTGAAGTTGTAACTATATCTGTAAGTAGTGCTGATGCTGTTGCACCAACGGTTGTTAATTTCGTAATATAAGCACCGAGGCCGAGCATCAACTGCACGACGAGTAATCCAAGCAATAGCAAAGGCAATGACTGACCGATTCTTTCGGTATTCTCGTTCACACTAAAGAAACGTCTTACCAGCAGAAAAATATGGAGCGTTACCAAAAAGGCAAAAAGCAGATGCGCGTCAAGTCTACTCCCAGTATGTCGCAAAATTGCCCCGAAGATGAGTTGAACATATATCAGGCAAGTTGTAATTAGACTCAACCGTCGTAATTTCTTTGCTGAAACGGTATCAACAGTGCTTTCAGAATGATTCTGATTTTCAACCCAATTGCGTGAAGTAAACCAACATATTCCGCAGAGCAATGCAAAGAACGCTTGTGCGAGACACGCGTGTACTATCGCAAAATTAAGATTAAGCTCCGTAACCCTAAGTCCTCCGAGAACTCCCTGCACGCTTACACCGATTAGCGCTGCAAACCCAAGCCATTTTATCCACTTGCGTGAGTCTCGCACTAACAACATAACAAGTAAGAGAATTGTCAATAGACCGACTAATGAACCCATTAGGCGATGGCTATGCTCATATAGGATTCCGCCAACCATTTCGGATAACGGATACAGAAACATATTGTACCCGAAGGTTGTGGGCCAGTCTGGAACTGCTAATCCTGACTCGGTGCTTGTAACAATCCCTCCTATAACAATCAACAGAAACGTTGCACCTGCGGTGAACCATGCTACTATATGTAACCAAGGACTATAGCTGCTTTGTTTCTTCATGCTACTTTCCGCAGGATATTTCTATCGGTAGGTGCGGTTAGAAACCGCACCTACCGATAGAAAATATACTTATACCCACTAATCTCCAGCACTTGCTGGTGCATGCTCAGGTTGTGCTTGCGGAATAAAATCAGATTCTTCGCCAGGGACACTGTATTCATAAGGTCCACGATAAAC
The DNA here is from genome assembly GCA_022825825.1 of Candidatus Poribacteria bacterium. Taxonomy (GTDB): domain Bacteria; phylum Poribacteria; class WGA-4E; order WGA-4E; family WGA-3G; genus MSPOR6. Next base: position 46,548 of record JAJDWA010000018.1, on the reverse strand, counting down.
ATTTGGAATCTGGGCAAAATTGCCGTGTGGCACCGGTGTCGGTGCTTCCCATTCCAATGTATTGACGTTCCACGGATTCTTTTCAGCGACCTTACCACGATAAATGCTCCAAACAAAATTGAAGACAAGTATCAATTGCACAAAACCGAGCGTAAATGCACTCATTGTGATAAAGAGGTTCATTCCTTCAAAGGTTTGCAGGTACTCATACTGCATCGGGTTAGATATACGGCGCATATGTCCGCCTACGCCCAAAATATGCATAGGGAAGAAAGTGCAGTTAAACGCTATGAAGGTTAACCAAAAATGAATTTTGGACAACGTATCGTTCATATAGCGTCCATACATCTTTGGGAACCAGAAGATAATACCACCGAAAATAGCAAACAGACTACCACCAAAAACAACATAGTGAATGTGTGCTACAATATAATATGTATCGTGTATGTAGACATCCACTGGCGTGTTCGCCATATAGATGCCGCTGAGTCCGCCAATCACGAACATTGATACAAAGGCTATGGCATGAAGCATCGGTGTAGTGAAACGGATTGAACCACGGAACATCGTGCCAAGCCAGTTAAATGTCTTAATAGCTGAAGGCACCGCAATAAGCATTGTTGTTGTCATAAAGAATGCCCCCATTCCGGGGCGCATCCCACTTTGGAACATGTGGTGTCCCCAAACAACCCATCCTAAAAACGCAATTGCAATCATAGCGTATACCATCGAACGGTAGCCGAAAATCGGTTTTCGCGAAAAGACCGCTACCAATTCAGAAGCAATTCCCATTCCCGGTAAAATAAGGATGTACACTTCGGGGTGTCCAAAGAACCAGAACAGGTGTTGCCACAGCAGCGCAGAACCACCCCCTTCAGCTGTCGAAGTGAAGAATGTGGTGCCCGCAAGCCTATCAAAGATGAGAAGTGCTAAAGCGGAAGACAATACTGGGAAAGCGAGAAGCAACAGAATTGCTACAATAAATAGGGACCAAATAACCAACGGCAGTCGTAACCACGTCATTCCTGGCGCACGCATGTTGATAATGGTGGTAATATAATTAATTGAACCGACTAAAGAGGAAAATCCCTGAATCAACAAACTGATTGCCCATAGGTTAAGTCCCCAGTTGACACCGGTCCACTGTGGGTCAACCGATAACGGCGCATAACCTGTCCAGCCCGCTGAAGCATGACCACCCGGGACGAAAAACCCAGCTGCCATTACAACTGCAGCAAGTACGGCAAGCCAAAATGACAACATATTTAGAACAGGGAACGCCATATCCCGTGTCCCTATCATCAGAGGGATCAAGAAATTTCCGAACGCACCCACCAGAATGGGAACAACAACGAAGAATACCATTATAGTGGCATGCATCGTAAACAGCATGTTGTAGAAATGCGGTTCAATAAAACCGCTCGGCATGTTTACTTCAAGAAATTCCGCTTTATCTGAATCGAAAATCCTCTCCCACATTTTATCAGCCCGGGTAACCACTTCTCCATCATCAATATACTTTTGAGAAGGACCAATGATAGGTAAAGGTTTTGCGGCCTTCGCGGGTTTTCCACCCTCCAGTTCAGGTGTTTCGGGGTAAGCAAGCTGCCATCTAAAGAGTAGCGCGAGACCGCCTCCAACAAATAGCATGATCAACCCATAGATAAGGAACTGCTTCCCGATCATCTTGTGATCAAGCGAGAAGATATATTTGCGAATAAAACCCTCTTCATGATGTGCATGCGCGTGGTGTTCATCATCGTCATGCTCATGTGTATGTTCTATAGTATCGTTATCGTCATGTGCATGATCGTGATGTTCGTCATTGTCATGCTCATGTGACATATTTTCGTTTTCTTGCATGTTGTTTTTACTCCTTTCACGACCTTGCAATCACGAATTGCTGTTTATTCAGGCCGTGCTGACATCGCTTATTCAGGCCACTGTTCAGCGACCCATGCATCATATTCCTCTTGTGTTTGCACAATGAGATATCCGAGCATGCCTGAGTGTCCAAATCCACAAAGTTCGGCACATGGAATTTCATAACGACCCGTCTTTATTGCCCGAAATTTTAGCGTGTCAATAGTTCTATTTGGCAGTGCGTCCTGTTTCTGACGCAAATTAGGTATAAAAAAACTATGAATTACATCTTTGGATGTAAGTAGGATTTGCACAACCTTATTGACTGGCACATACAATTCGTTTTCTAATTCCAGGTCGTCTTCTGTTCCTAATTCATTATCTGGGCCTGGATAGATCATATACCAGTTAAACTGTTCTCCTCGGACCTGAACGACATAGTCAGGATTTTCAGCTGGTGATTTAAGGTTATTCCATTGTGGAAAGCTGAGCATTGCCAGTCCAAACACAATCACTGTAGTTACAGCAGTCCAGATGATTTCAAGTTTCGTACTACCTTCAATATATTCAGCGCGGTGTCCCGCTCGATGACGATACTTAATCAGAAATATGATGAGAGTACCGATCACGAGGACGAACACTACCACGGTAATCCAATAGATGAGTCTAAAGAGGCCATCAACGCCTTGTGCAAACGTTGATATATTCTCTGGAAGCCATCCAAGCATTCATTCCTCCTTTTCCAAATTCGTAGCAGAAGTATCCATTAGGCGTATTAGTTTGTTTCTGCTGAAGCAGTAAACGTAGCGCCTAAATAGGTCAAAATACAAAATAGAGATATAATCAATAGAGAAAGTGTCCACGTCGGCATATTGCCGATTGTAGTTTCAGTATCAAAGTAGAGGCTTCGCCGAAAAGCAGCGACCCCATAAGTTAAAGGATTTAGTTTCATTACCCATGCCAACCAACCGGGTGCCCCAGCACTTGGGAAAAAAGCACCAGACAACAACCAGATCGGAATGAGTATAAGGTTCATAATCGCATGAAAACCTTGTGTAGAGTCCATCCGCCATGCGATAAGCAGACCAAGATTCGTCAAGCCAAACGCCAATAATGTCATTACCCCTAACGTAAGAATTAGGGAGATAATCCCAAATCGGATACCAATAAAGGGTGCCAAAAATAACAGAAGCACACCCTGCAAAAGTGCTAAAGTCGTTCCGCCCAATGCTTGTCCAAGGACAATACCCCATCTCGCTACCGGTGCGACAAGTACATTCTGCAGGAAACCTTCACGCCGCTCATTAACAACCGAGATTGTAGCAAAAATAGCTGTGAAAAGCAAGACTAAAACAACGGTCCCAGGATAAAAATATTCAATATATCCGGGTTTCTCTGCTATCCCAGAAGGTTGAAATGAAGCACTTAAACCGCTGCCAATGAGAATCCAGAATACCAAGGGTTGTGCAATCGCACTAAAAAGCCGACTTCGTTGTCGATAAAACCTGATGATTTCACGCCACCAGATTGTTGTAACTGGTAGCAAGAAACTAATCACGTCGATCTTCCTCTAATACAAACGGGTTTCCTGTGAGTTTAATGAAAACGTCCTCTAAAGTCGGTTTTCCGAATCGCACAGTCTCAATATCATCAGGAAACGCAGCCACAACATCTCTAACGAACTCATGTGCGCTTTCACATTCAATGCGTAGACAGTTTTCAGTGAACACTGGAAAAACATCAAACCTATCTGCGATTGCTGTGCCAAGTGTTTTGCAGTTTTCGCTTTCAATTAGGACAACATCACCGCCAATTTGTGCCTTGAGTTCGCCTGGTGTTCCAAGGACAACCAATTTCCCCATATCCAAAATGCCGACTCGGTTACATAATTCTGCCTCATCCATAAGGTGCGTTGTTAGCAAAACAAGGATATTTTCTGACCTTGCAAGTGAAATCAGATAGTCGCTCAGTTGTCTCCGCACACCTACATCTAACCCACTACTCGGTTCATCAAGCAGTAGAACCTGAGGGGAATGAAGCATCGCTCTCGCTATTTCTACGCGTCTTTGTAAACCTCCTGACAATTCTTCTACAAGGTCATCGGATCTATTTTCTATGTCAAATCTTTCAAGGAGTTCCGATATTCTACTATTTAGATTTTTTCCTCTGAACCCGTAGAGATGACCGTGGTGTCGTAAATTTTCGGTAACAGTCAGTTTGACATCTAATCCTGGATGTTGAAAAACAACCCCTAATAATTTCCGAACTGCTTTTGTGTCAATACTTAAGTCGTGTCCGAGAATGTTAACACTCCCCGACGTTGGCGGCATAAGTGTAGACAGAATCTTAAAAAGGGTTGTTTTTCCACTACCGTTTGGACCGAGTAAACAAAAAATCTCGCCACGCGGGACGGTGAAACTAACATTATCTAAAGCACACCGAGTGCCGTAGTTGTGCGTTAGATTTTCAACCGTAATCCGATTTTCACTCACTTGGCCTCTTTAAGTTTCAACATGAAATCTTGCTTGACTTCCCCACCCGCAGCGACGGTGACTTTAACAGGTTCTTTGTTATTAGTCCCGCATGCTTCGTGCCAATATCCTAATTTATAGTCTCCTGGGGGAACATCTTCAAGTGTGAATTCGCCTTTTTCGTTTGTCACAGCAAAATACGGATGTGGTACATAAGCGATCCATGCTCTCATCCATCCATGGATATCACATTTCACTTCAACAGGACCTTCCGCATTCTTAGCGACACCTTCACGCGACAACCGCATTTTTTTACGGTTTTTTGTTTGTTGTTTGTTCACGGATGTATTGTTTTTCTTAGTCCCGAAGATATGTACATTGTGTGTTGCCTTATCGCTATTCAGCATTGTTAGCACCTTACCAACAGGAACAATTTGCACACGCGGATCAAATCGGCACTCCTTCTGGTCAATTTCAAGTTTTGCTTCCTTGTCAAAATCTTTACCTTGTGAAATATCCATCAGATAAACAATCGTATTTTTTAATACGTTACCTTCACCGACAACAAGGGATTCATCGAACTTATCAGTAACACCACAAACTGCTTGGTCTTTTGTGATTTCCAGTTTTTTCTTTTCTGGCACTTCACCTTCAAACTTTACGACACCACTGATTTTACCACCGTCTTTAACAGCCACGGTTTTATATGCTTCAGAAAAAACAAGCTTATCCATCTCCTCTTCTTCGTGGCTGTCTGCAAACACAAACAGACCGAAACCACATGCGATAAGAAGCGCGAGACATGCCAACATTTTCGTTTTCATTTTTTATCTCCTTATATAATTTAAGGTTTGTGAGGCACCGCTGCCCCATTATTTGATTTTATAAATTACGTATTTCTTTGCCGTACAAACTCTCGTAGTCCAACCAACAGGCCGAACGAGAGAAGTGCCACTAATGGCGGATAAATAAACCTTCTTGATGAGGGAACAGGTTCTAACACAAAACTATACCAACTTGAGATAACCCGTTTTGTCCCAACATCACCGTTTGCTCCGTCCCATGCTGAAAAAGCAATAGGCACGAATACTGCAGGTTCAAGCTGCAGGTCCTTCTTATCATCTGTTTTTAGCGCACGTTTGACCCATAATCTATATTGTCCATCCGTGTATTCACCTTTTGCTTCAATGTTACCTTGAACTTCTTGAACTTCAGCATTGTTGATGCCTTTCGCTGTGAGTTCGGTAATCTTGTCAGCAGCAGATGCTTTCCACTGCCACAGATAGACAGGGAGTTTTCCACCCCAGAGAAAGTAAGGTTTGGGTGCAGTGGGCCCCTTCGGCACCTTCACAGGAAATTGGATTGCAATTGCGTCCTCAAACGTTGTTCCAGTATCTTCGTCCTCTTCAACTTCGGTATTATGTGTTCGGTCATCCCAAGTAAAAAGAAAGGCAACCTCTGTATCATTGTAAAATGATTTGACATTAACCGAGTCAATTGTTGGATTAAACTGGCGTGGTTCAACTATTATCTGTCCGACAAGGGGAAAATAGCTTGATTCAAGTGTTTCCCAAGCAGCATCAGCCATTTCCGGCAACTCATTTATTGTATATTGAGAGCGAAGAACGTTTTTACCAATTGCTGCTTCTGGTCGCTTTTCAGGAGAAAGCGATTTGACGTAGTTCGCCAAATGCCAACTCTTAACATTAAATTCTTTCATCGCTGTATCATAGATCTGTTTTTGTTCTTCGGTTGCGTCACCATCAGCCATAAGATCTAAGATTTCGTAAGCATTCCCCATTTTTTCGTCAAGTTGGTTATATTCTTCTTCCTCAGTCTCTGTCATTTCGGCTTTACTGTCCAATTCGTTATAACGTTTGGATTCTTCTATAGTTAAGCCGAAGGCAGGGTCTTCAAACATGGGCATAGCGGAGCCTGCAATGCCACCGATAAACCGCTTGTAAATGTCGTCTATATCGTTACCGCCTCTGTAGTTCCAACTTTGTGTGAGATTTGCCGGCCAACTCTTGAAACCCCATTCATCTTCCAGGGTTGGTGCGGACGTGCCATCGCCGCGCCCTAAGTTGCCGTGGCATTCGAAACATGCGAATTGCGTGTAAAGAATCTTTCCAATTTCCACACTCTCTTCAGAGTAAGGAATTTTACCTTCTAAACTGATTTGTCGTGGTGGTGTTTCCTGTTCCTTAAATCCCTCATAGAAGGTTTTTATATACGCAACCACTTCCCAACGGTCATTAGTACCCAGTGAAGTTTCCCATCCGGGCATTGATGAACCGGGCATACCCTCGGTAATGATGTCAAATAGATCCTGATCAGTCGGTAGCTGCCCGCTTTCTGTGGATCGAATCTTATACAATCCGCGTGTGAAATCTCTTGGTTGCGGTAAAAGATTTTCGGCAGCACTACCATCACCACGCCCTTCAATGCCGTGACAATGCGCGCAGCTTTCTTCATAAACCTCTTTCCCTTTTTCCGAGACTTCCGGAGCATCCTGTGCAAATGTTAAGTTAAAAACAGAAAGTAGACCTAAAATAAGGGCTGCGAGGACAATATTTCTGCTTCTCATATTAGTGTCCCTCCCCGAATGTTCGATATGGATACCCAGTATAATCAGATAGGAAGAGGATAACATCCCAAATTTCTTCTTTTGTTAAATGATCTTCCCAGATAGGCATCGCTGAGTTCCACGGTGTGCCTGATGCGGGTAACCCGGGGCCGCCTTTACTAATCCGCCAAAAAAAGAAAGATTCTTGAAAATTCGGGATAATACCTGGGTCTTGGAAATTCGCTGGTAAAGGATTCAGAGCGTCAGCAAAATGCCCTTTTCCATCAAGGTGATCACCATGACAATAAAAACAATTCTGATAATATACGCGTCTCCCGTTTTCCACGTGTGACTTGAACTTTTCTGGGTCGTCTTTTTCATAGTGACGATGCGGGTTTTCAACATCCTGCATGGACCCAATAACTTCGTCCTTGTATGTCAATTCAAGTGGTGGAGATGGGTGTGCATCACGTGGATCTCCTGGTGGGTTTGCTTTTTGGGCGATATTCGTGTAAGTATATCCGAGTAGAAGGAGCGGAATCAGCACTGCTAAAATGATACGCCGAACACGACGGTTCTCATCTACGAGCGTCTCATGAATAGGACGGATGAATTCTTTGAATCTCGAATCTTCAACAGAGACATGCACCAAAATGGCGATGAGGACCAACCCCATATACATCGAAATTACGCTACCTGGTATTGGCACTGAGATAACGCCACCAACGACGAACCTCAGAAACACCCAACATGCGATGAAAATTACGAAACATATTGTGAAAAGGGATATTCTTTTCATGGGTTAACTCCTTAGCGTTTCTTGGTTATTCTGTGACTTCTTCGACTGTCCCAGTCGATGCTGTTTCTTCTGTTGCTGTTTGTCCAGTCAATGTACTTAAGTAAGCGAGTAAATCCGCCATATCCACTACCGTTAAGAGAATTGGAAAATTGTCTGGCATCGGTGATTTTACAAGTAACTTTTTACCATAGGCGAGTGCAATAATCGCTTCCTCAATATCAAATGGATCAAAACTCTCTTCACCACCATCAACGATTAAGACTATTTCGTCATCGTCCATTGTTCCAGACACGTGTTCTCCAACAGTCTGTTCCCCATCAAAGTCTGTGAGTGTCATCTGCTTTTTGACATCTGTTTTGGACACTGTCTGCATCTCGTCCCCAACTTTGATTGTTACTGTATCTTCGGTTTCCTCAACGATTTCGCCACTCACGGGTGCATCAGAATCGATGGGTGTTATTGTTAATGTGAAATATCCATTAGCCAATAGATTTGATAAGTCTTCAATCGGTTCCTCATCAATATCACTCAAAAGGATTGTGTGCTCCTCTTCTGTACCATCAGCTGCTTTTGTACGGACAACAATCTTTTCATTATCTTGTGAGACAAGTGTTCCTTCGTAGGTTATCCCATTAGCTTTAATTTTCACCGTGCCGTAACCACTCACAATTTGTGCATGCGGTTTTAGGATTGATTCCTCAAGATATCGCAATTCATTAAAGGCAGCAATTTCTGAGAGTTCTGGAGCTGTGACGACTTCAAATTCTTCATTTGCCTCTCCTGCATTTGGATTTTCTAAACCTTGGACAACATGGCAAGAAATACATGCCTGCTCTATAAAGACATTTTTTCCTTTTTCAGGATCACCAGAAAGCAAAGGAGGAAGGGCTTCCGCTGTTGTTCCTATATCTGCCCTATTAATTGGTTCAATAAACGGTGTTGGGTCAATTTCGCCACCTTGGCTTTGTAAAAACGCGATGACGGCTTCAATCTCTAACTTTGTGAGTGCAATTGGATTTTTCCACACCTCGGGCATAATCTTACCGTACCCTGGCACTAAATATTTTCCCGGTTCATATAGAGATTCAATTAAATAGGTCTTTGCATCTGTGCCCGGTACACGGTTTGCAGCGTTTATGCCGATATCTGTCAAATCAGGACACCTGCCTTTCGGTGCTGAAGTATCCAAGGTGTGGCAAGCTGCACACTGTCCTTTTCCATTAAAAATTGCTAAACCGATTTCAGCGACCGCATCTGGGTCCTCCCAATCCAATGTTGTTACTGGACCTGATGCTGTAGATGTGTCCGGTACAAGCCCCGCGATAAAGGCGTAACACCATATTATACCGAGAGAAAACGACACCAATTTCATGACAGGGAACCACACTACCATGTTTACCAGTACCGAAATCGTAAACCATACGGACCAGGGGAGTAAGTTTTCGGAGGCAATCGGAAAAGCTGGCGCCTTTGCCACAAAGGCGATAAAACTCACCACCATTAAGGTTAGTCCCACAATTTTAACGAGTGTGTTTTTCATGGTTTTGCTCTCCCGTTAATCGTCACTTTCTGCAGTTGCCTCTGCTTCAATTGGCACTGCAGGTTGTTTTTTCTTGTCACCCCACAAACCGAGCCAAAAGATAAACCCGACAAGAGCGAAGAAGATCACCATAATGATTGAAACCATGTTCACTGCATCACCAAGAGCAGGCGTAAATGCGTCAACTGAGGTGTCTTTCTGAACACCAAATATATGCCATCCTTCGCGCAGTCCCGAACGCGCATATCCCATCAATCCCATCAACGAGGTGAAAGTAATTGCAAGTAATATTAGAACGTATTGTGACCGCTCTGTCATCTCTCCCCAATTGATAGTGCCTGATGTCGTGGCTTTTCGATATAGGAAAATGTCAAGTATTGTTACGACAACCATCACACCGAGAGCGACTAATACCTGCCAGGGTGTTAATACATTGACACGCGTATCAGTCGGAACGACAAATCCAACAATACCGATAACAACAATTGAGACTACACCTAAAAAGAAAATTGCTGAAATTATAACGTTTCCTAAGCCTTTCCAACTTGCTGTAGGCGTCTTACCGGAACGCCTATAAAAAAGAAAACTTAAGAAGGTTGTGAGGATGACAATATTCACCACCGTATTTTTGGCAGTCATCAAACCGAAAAATCCGAGATGTGGGTGATTTGAGCCTCCCATCGCACTCAGTTCTGAAGCAGAAGATATTTTAGATAGTGTACGCGGCGTCATCCAGATAGCAACACAGATCACAATAATGGCAATCATATAGGGACGATAGCGTGCATATATCTCTGCACCTTGAATGCGCCCCATTCCAGACCAGAGATAATAATTTGCACCGATAAACAGCACCCCAATCATCACCGCCTGAATGATAAATAGCCATGAGAATAGACTACCCATCATGTTGATGCCCATCGTGTTATTGAACATGTAGATTTCCCTACCCAACCAATAACCTGCAAAAGGCAGTGGAATCAGACCGCACAAAGCAATGAAGTTACCGTTATATCCCATCCAGTCATAGTGCGCTTTGTCCTCTTTGGTTTTGGCAACGAGGTAACGAAATGCTGCATAAGCAGCTACAATAGAACCGCCAAAAGCGATATTTCCGATGAGCCGGTGAATATTGACCGGCATCCACGTAAAATTATTTACTGCCTCCCATACCGTTCCCAAGAATTCACTTGTGGTTTCGTTGTGGAGCGGGATTACGGTTTTATCTGTTACACCTTCAAGTAGTTCAGCACGGGTGAGCTCCGGGTTTTGTGCTAACGAATTTTCTATCCACGCTTCCTTGGTCTTATCAGATAACTTTCCGAACATTGTCGCGGGACTTGTCTGGTAAGTGAGCCACGTATTTGACACAAACATAATCGCTGTGCCCCAGATATTTAATAAAACACCGAGGGACAGATGTATCCATTTAAAGCGTCCCTGCATCTTATCCCAACCGTAGGAATAGAGGTAGAGCGTAAAAGTTTCCCCAAAGAATAGGACAACGTAGAAAATCATCGTTGGACCGAAGATTCCGCTCAACTTGCTCAATACTTTGGGATAGCACCATACGAGGATAAAAACCAGAACACCACCAAGTAACGCTGTTGTTGAAAATGCTCCCATACAGAGTTTGATAAACTCTTTTGCCATTCGGTCATACCGTTCATCTTTGGTTTTCCAACCGATAAACTCAATGATAACGGCAAACATCGGCACACCAAGGATAAAAGAACCGAACAACAGGTGTAACTGCGCGGCAATCCAAGCGGCATTTCGGCTGCCAATCAGCGGGAATGGGCGATATTCTGCATCAGTCATGTCCTGCGCGAATGCTGGTACAACTGCTAATAGCACAAACCCAAGCAGCATAAAACCGAGTATGAAATATAACCTCTTTTTAGTTATAAGAGAAGAACAACAACGCATTTTTTTCTCAATCGTTAGGATGCAACGTCAAAGGAATAAGACAGATGAAAACGTTTATTTTTTCTTAGGCGGTTTAAATTCGGAAGCTTTGAAATCCACTTTTAAATCACCGCTCTCAGGTACTTGAACGGTTTTGTTGGCTGAACCGAGTTTTTCATGCCACACAACGACACGCGCTCTCCCTGCCGGAACATCTTTGATAGTATATTTACCGGTGTCATCTGATTTCTCATAATCATCTGGATGAATATACTTTCCTTTTTCATCTTTTTGCCCAGTCACTGTATAATAATTGCTATTAACAGCGACGATGTAGCCACTCATCCAAGCATGAATATCGCACGTTAATTTTATTGCTTCAGCTTTAGCAATTGTGTATGGAACAACCAACCCTTTTTTCTGAATTATGAAGTTTTTCGCTTCATTTTTCGCTGCATGTGAATGAACATTGTGTGCGACCGGATCGTTAGAAGTAACATCAACTGTCGTTCCTTCAGGGACAACTACTACATGTGGCAAGTATCGACAATCCTTTTGGTCAACCTTTGGATTTTCCTTCAGTGGTGTCACTTTCTGTCCGCTCATGCGCACATAAACCACTACATTCTGAATACCTTTTCCTTTTGAAACAACAAGAGTTTCATCTTTAGCACCTTTTGTAGCATCAATACAGTGTTTTTCCTGTGTGTTGATTGCAAGTGCCTTACGGGCAGGTGCATCACCTTCATAGGTTACAGTGCCAGTGACATTACCGGCAAAAGCAATACTTGTCATTGCGCCACAAATAAGTAGCGCGATTGTGAGTCTAAGATATTTCATCGTTTTTCTCCTTATAAAATTCTTTTTTATTATGTTAACACCTTAAGATTTGAAAAGGCAAACCCTTAAAAACAAACATCACGGATATCCGTGCGTTTTAAGGGCGGAAGGTTAGTTTAATATATTCAAGTAGTTCACGTTGTTCTTTACTACTTAAGTAATAGTGAAACGCGGGCATATCATTTTTCCCATCACGGATGCTTTCAAGCAGTTGCTCGTCATCGTGCATCGCCCACAAATTGTCATCTGTCAATTTAGCAGGTTCTAACTTTTTAAAGCGCCCAATGCGTCCATTGCCCTCCCCGCTGTTCCCATGGCATCCAGCACAATATCTGGCATATTTGTATTCTATTTCTGTCCGATACTTTGTGCTTGGGTCAACCTGTTTTCCTAACCAGATGAACCCATTTAGCCACACAAGAATCATAACGATTACGATCAATAGATGTTTCATATAGAACGGAAACTCCCTCGGTAGGGACGAATTGAATCCGTTCGGACACTAACGACCTAACGAGATTAGATAATCGCGAACCAACCGAATTTGTCTTTCCGCGTCATCATTGGCATAGCCTTCAACTGCCATGTGCTGTCCCCCGACGATCGGCCACGCCTGCGGCATCGCAGTACCAGGTTGGAAACTCTGCGGGTCTTTCAACCAATCAATCAGCCAATCTGCTTTCAGCCGTTCTTTCGCCAAAGAGAGATCGGGTCTTCCTGCTTTATCACTACCTTCAGGAATAATCTCGCCTACTGAAGGGTGACACGAGTCACATTTCAGTTCGTCAAAGATTTGCTTGCCGACTCGCAATTCCGCCCTTGTAGACATAGGCGGTTCAAGCGTCTCGTAAGGGAACGGCTCATCGTCTAACGCGGAGAAGTATTTGACAAGCGTTGTCGCTTCTTCGTCTGACATGTCAAATGTTGGCATTCGCACCTTGAGTCCATAGCGGACATCGGATGGGTTTTTGAGGAATTCAAACAGCCAGTCAGGATAAACTCTTGCGCCTTCTGCTTGCAAGGTAGGTGGTGCGAACTGTTTCGCTGTGATTTCATCTACCCCCTCGTGTGCGATGATAATATCACGATAATCTCCACCTTCTCCTTCAATCTCGTGGCATCCGGTACAGTTATATTTTTTAACTACGCGTCTGCCCGCATCAATCTGCTTCTGTTTTTCAACACGATGTGGTTCAACCGCATGGTCAAAGATGTAATTAAGTGGGTATTTCTCCGGTTGGAAACTCTTTAACAACACGGCTATCGCTTTTGCGGACTCGTTATTATCTTGTAAAGCCTTAAAAACAGGCATACGGGAAACAATCCGACGTGTTTGGTAACGCCGTGGGTTAGTAATTTTCCCAATTGTCCAATCGTGCCAACTATGCTCAATATCTACAGTGTCCCCAAAGTCAAGTTCATCAGTCATTTTTGCGCCGAATTCGCCAAGATCAGCACCGACTTTGGATTCATTTTCAAACCCTGGAATTTCATGGCAACCGAAGCACCCATAGGTCCTAACAAGTTTTTTGCCTTCATCAACATCTGCTTCACCTATTGAATTTGAAACAGCAGGGGGTGTGTCTTTTTGTAGATTCATGAGATAGGCAACGACGTTATCAAGTTCACGGCTGCTCAATCGCAAACTCGGCATAGCGGTATCAGGATCGTAGGCTTTTGGGTTATCAATCCATTGGCGAAGATAGTTTGGTGTTACCTTTGTGCCGACACTGTCAAGCGCGGGAGCAAAATCGTTCTCATAGTCACCAACAGAATGACATGAGAGACATCCGACAGTTTTTACCGTTTCCTCACCTGCCTTAATAGCGCTCTCAGATTTAGAGTATGTGCCTTGGGACTCTTCTAAATCTTGATCCTTCATTTCTTCAGCAAGATATTTGGCGATAGACTTGACTTCGTCAACGATACGTAGGACATCGTCTTTAGCGTACTTGTATTCCGTACCATCGTCAGCCGTCAGAATATATTGGGCTTCAGTTTCAGTCACAACACCCGTCCGCTGCCCTCCATTTTTAAAGTACACAAGTTGGCTCATGCCCTCAACGGGGAAGAAGTTCGGCATTGTTGTATTCGGGAGATACGCTTCCGGTTTCTTGATCCAATTCTCAAGCCATGCAGTATCCTTGACTTTACTTCCAACTTTTTCCAGTGAGGGGCCGACTTTTTGAATTTTATCGAGTGCGCTGTAACCTTCTACTGCATGGCATCCATGGCAGCCGAGGTCTTCAAAAAGTGCCATCCCTTTTGTAAGATTCTCTGCATAGTCTTTCGGAGCGTTTGTTTCGGGATCAGTACCGAAGTCTAACTTCATCACACCATCATGACAACGCCGACAATTAGACTCCATGTACCCTTTTTTCTCTTTGGATGTTTTTCCTGTGTGTTCATCCATTCCAAGCACAGGTGTAAGCCAGTATTCAGCATGTGTTAAAGCATGGGCGGATTTTGCTGTTAAGCCGTGTCCCTGCCCTCCGTGGCACGGTGTACAACCGAATCTTTCCAGTGGATGTTTTGCAAGGAGAACATCACGATGTGGATGTGTCCGAAGAACCGCATCGTAGTCTGTTTCATAAGAAATTACCACCTCTCCGAAAGCATCCGCTGGCAAGGTGAGGAGACCATTTTCTGACAATTCGTATTCATCCGGTTCAAAATCATCAACAGTAATTGTTTCACTGCCAACTTTGACCTTTGGATGTTTAAGTTGGTATTTAACAGGGTTTTCACCGTCACCATCGACTTCAAAAGTCTCTTCAGCTTCGCTTTCATAACCGCTTTTGTCAACCGCAAAATGGCAAGTTTCGCATCGATCCGCTGTATAATTAAACTCTTCAAGATAATATTGAACGATTGTCCGTGTCTCTCTAAACGGGTTTTCCAGTAGGCTTCCGAGGAAAGTACGCTTGATACCACCAACATCCGCTAACTTTTCTTCAAGACGTGTTACTGAATCAAATTGGGCATTGTCCGCTTCAAGGGATGTGAGTGCCTCTTGTGCAGTGGTAATTCCATCAGCAATTTCAGTATCTGTTGGTTTATATTTTTGTGCGATTAGGTAGGTGCTGAGTGCATTTGTTGGATCGCCGCTGGTTTGATAGAACTGCGCGAGTGTTTTATTGACATCTGCAAAGTCTGCTTGAGCCTGCAGGACTGCTGCTGTCAGTTCCCCCTCAATCCGTTTTTCAAATTCATCTAATTTCTCTTTCCATTTTTTGACTGTTTCATTCTCTTTTCCATGAGCTTCGTGTAAACTATGCTGATATTTATAGTTAATTGCATCAGACTTACTTTGCTCAAACTTACGTTCTTGCATGGCTTCGTCTAACGCAACCTGCTTTGTATTGACTTCTTTTTCCAAGTTTGCCAACTGCTTCTTATCAACTTCAGGTTTGGAGAGTTCATCAGGCAAGTTTTGCTTGGCGTTTTCCAATTCTGCTAACGTTTTTTCATACTCATATTGATAGAAGTTTTGTTGAATTTCTTTCCAGGGGCGTCGGGTGATCATTTCATCCCAGAATCCCCATATTGTCACCAACCCTAACAGTGCTGATAAAATAAAGAACAAAACAGAATATGATTTATTTTCTGCAGGAATCTCTTTTTTGCTCCTCACGAAATGTGTAACCTCCAAATCAATCAATAATTAAGAACAGTATAGAGAACGAAACGTTAAAGTCTAATCATTAAGTTGTAGAAATTAGATGTTGAACCAGGGTGATACCCAAACATATTTGATATTTAATGCTAATCTAAGAATCATTTTAATAGGTAGTGCGACCATACTTAAGAACAAAAATGATACAATCACATATCTAACGAGCCCCAGTTCTTGTAAAAAACGGCTTGTTTTGTATTTCCAAAAATAGAAAATTGGGCCGAGTGCGAAATAACCCGCAACGATAGCAAACCCGAAGAAATTGGCGGTTGTGTCATCTCGAATCCCAAAGAGGTAGGATAGATTAACATTCGTCAATGGAACGATCTTGTGCGGATCCCAATACTGCCACGGCATAAATATGTTCCACCCCGGTCCTCTTAAGAATGTGCCGACAATCATCAAGACAATCCACAATATGATAAAGCCGAAACAGAACACAGCGAGCGCGAACGGTCGTTCCTTGATTGTATAATACCCTTTGCCTTTGGGGTTGATGTCAATGTAAGGAATAGCAATAAGACCTGCGATAATGAAACCGGGCAGGACCACACCTGCGATCCATGGATCGAAATAGACAAGCATCTCTTGCAATGCAAGGAAGTACCAGGGGGCTTTAGAAGGGTTCGGTGTTTTCGCTGGATCACTCGGTTCTTCAAGCGGCGCGTCAATCATAATTGACCAAACACCCAGCACCAGCATCACGATTATAGCACAGACAAATTCGTTTCTGCACAGATATGGCCAAACATAAACTTTGTCGTTGAGTGCGGCATCGGAGGGGACACCTGTGCGATCAGTCTGGCGTGCCTGTTTATATGCTAACCATATAAAATAGGGTATTAAAAAGAGTATTGCCAGAATCGGGACATTATCAGGTTTCTTTACCAGTGCTAAAAAATACTCCATATCTTAATTCGGTCTCCTTCTAAAGGTCAGTAAAAACAAAATCACCACAATAGCCAGATTTATAGAGGCCCAGATATTCCGCCATCTTTACGGACACGCCAAAAATGCAACGCCATCAATAGGCTTGCTACCAAAGGCACAGCAATACAATGCAAAATATAGAACCTTAACAACGTTGAAGGACCAACGATTGTCCCGCCAAGCAACGCAAATCGAACATCGTTTGCTTGGGTAACAATGTCAGTTGGTGTAAATGGCCCTTCATGTCCTAAAACAGGGGTTGCACGTGCCATATTTGTTCCGACTGTAACTGCCCAATAAGCGAGTTGGTCCCACGGCAATAAGTAACCTGTGAAACTCAGAAAAAATGTAATAAGTAATAAGATAACGCCTACTGCCCAATTGAACTCACGCGGTTTCTTATAGGAACCTGTCAAAAAGACACGGAACATGTGCAGCATTACGGAAATTACCATACCGTGCGCTGCCCAGCGATGCATATTACGTAGGAGCATACCGAATGGAATGTCAAACTCAAGAGCCTGTACATCACTGAAAGCATATTCTGCTACCGGGCGGTAATAAAACATTAACAAGACGCCAGTAACAGCAGTTACCAGGAACATCAGGAAGGTGATGCCACCCATACACCATGTAAATCGGAAATTCAGTGCGTGGCGAGAAATACGAGGCGGGTGTAAATGCAGCCATACATTTTGCAAAACCTGCAAAGTATAACGGCGACCAGTTTTTTCATAACCGTGTCGAAAAATAGATTTCCAAATATCGGAATTTGTAATCTTCTCTTTTAGTCCTTTACGTTCTTCGTTCATTATCTTCCTTTTCAGTCTGATGATGCACAGCATCTTCTCAGACGCAAATGTATTCCTCCTACATTAGACTTTTAGAGATGCGCCTGGGTCGCCCCATTGGTCCTTTTCACCCAAAAACTTAACGGACTTATCAATTTGAAGCTGCCCATCCTCAGCTAAGGTAATCTTCACGCGTTCAAGAGGGCGTGGTGCAGGGCCTTCATAGTTTATCCCATCTCGGTCAAAACCGCTGCCGTGGCAAGGACATTTGAATTTGCTCTCAGAACTGAGCCATCGGGGCGTGCAGCCCAAATGCGTACAGGTCGTAAGCAGTGCATAAAAAATCCCATCTTCACGCCGAACAATCCAAACGCCAAAAGGCTCTTTTTTATATTTTTCGCTAACACTACCCGGTGGATATTCTGCTGGAAAACCCGCTTTAAAGACAGACGATGGTTCATACAGAACGCGCGGATAAAGATAACGGACTAACCCTGGACCGAAACACAGACCAAGCGCTGCTGTGAAACTCCCCCAACCGAGAACATTGAAAAAATTACGTCGAGATGACATGCTGATTCCTACCTAAACCTAAATTTGCATTATGTAAAAGTATACCACAATATTAGGGTTCTCTTGCATAAATTTTGCCTGTTTAAAATTACTATATCACGGATATCCGTGCATTTTGTGTGCTGAAAACCGTCAAAAACATCTCTTCACAAACTATAAGAAGCACCCCAATTTTAACATAGGACGACGTCTCTGTGTCTACCACAGCATAGAAAAAGGATGGGCAAAACAACCCGCCTCAACAACCCAAATAACCATGATTTCTAACGAATAATCTTTACATTGATAACGGGACTATCCTGTTGAAATGTTTTTCCATTGATTATCGCTGTAGCACGGAATTTGACTTGGTAAGTCTTAGGTTCTAATGAACCGAGTGCCTCAAGATCAACCTCAACGTCATTTTCGTTAATAGGAATCGTTGCATCAGGAACAGTAATGCCTTCTGGTACCGTTATCGGTTTAATGGTAACAATGTCTGTAAAACTCCCTCGCCGAACAACGCTCATTGTGAGTTTAGCGGATTTCTTTATCGGTTCACTTTTTTCCACTTGTTCAGTATTTTCTGTCGGACTCGGATTAGAGACCGCGACAGTTTCACCTTCAGCTGCGGCCACCGTAGGTTTCGCTTCACTTGCTGCTTTTGGAAAAACAATACTAAAACGAAGTGGCTCAATCGTAACGATGAAAGGTGCTTCAACAACCGTCAAAGGAATAGCGGGAGTTGATTCTGTGAAACTCTCTCGGTTGACATTTGCTGTTCCGCTGACCGAAATATAACTTGTGCCGGGCGTGGGAACGACAGAAAATTGTTCGCGCCGTTCAACGGTTCCTGCTCGGAGTGAAATTACTGTACTATTTTGTCCTGCGGGAATCGTGGCTTTTCCACCAGAAATACGCGCTGGCATTCCTTGTACCGACAAACTAATCGGCCCATTAAAACCATCGCTCCGATCAGCAATCACATGAAAGTTTGTTGACTTGTTGTGAACTACATTTACGTCAACATCTGCAAATGAGAGTGTAAATGGTGGTGCTTCCATCACTGTCAGCAAAATTTCTTGTGGTGAGGCGGTGGCTTCTATCCGACGACCACCAACAGCACCAACGCCAACAATAGAGAAAGGATGGAGTCCGAGTGCAGCATCCGTAGGAGCAGTTATCGTCAATAGCGCTTGATTTTGACCAGCATAAAGGATTGTTGGACTTACCACGAAACCTTTGGGTAAGTCTGGTGAGTGAAAGCGGAGCGCTCCATTAAATCCATCAACACGTGCAGCAGAGACTGTTACCATTAAGGTCCCGCCACGACTAATGCGCGGATTATCGGCACTAACATTGAGGCGAAAACTGGGGTTAAATGGGCGAATGGTGAGTCTATACGGGTAATTACCGCCACCTGCACTATTCAGGTCGCGCACTGAAATACCGTAATCGCCTGCTTCTGGGAACGTAAATGCAACAATCGCATCTACTCCGCTTGCATCATCATTAACACTTAGTACCTGTTCTTCAACACTACCTTCTGCTTCTCCTTTTTTATGTGAATATATGGTTAGCACAGGATCCAGTTTGGACCGAAATTGACGTGCTTTAACTTCAAAAACGAAACGTGTTCCTTTTTCTGCCTTGATGGAAAATCTGTCCACATCACCAGCTTTCTCTATTCTTCCATTCACTGTTATCGGTGTTCCGATTTTGTTTTCTTTATCTAAACCGTCATTTGGCTCTGTTTCATTTGTCTCATTGAATTCACCAATCGCAAACGGATAGGGGTTCGTCTCTAAACCGTTCGGTGTACTGACCCGTAGTTCTTGAATGCCGAGTGATGCGTCTGGTGAGATGTCAAGTTGTATTGCGTTCACGGAACCTAAATTTGCACCTGCAACGTTGACATTGTTTGCAGCGCCGCGTTTTCCACCCAGTGGAAAAACACTCTGAAGATACGGTAACTCACCGATACTTAACCGATATAGGTAATTTCCACCGCCTTGGAAGCGGATGTCACGTAGATGGAGCGTGTATTCCCCTTCTTGCTGTGTCGTATAATCGATAAATGAATCTAACCCATTTCCGTCTCCGCTTTTCAACACCTCAGCTCCATTTGGATCGTATAATTCAATATAGGAATCCAAAGGTGAGCCCATACGTTGTGCGTTTATATCGCAAATAAGACGCGCACCTTTTCTCAGTTTAAAACGGAACATATCAATATCATCTATTGAAGACACCGTACCGTTGACAGTAACAGGTAATTCAAGCATGTTTGCTTCGTTAGGCACGGTATTTGGCTCCTGCTCTTTCATCTCAGGGAGGTTCCCTACGATGAAGTTCTGCGGGTTAGAGACACCGTTTGGTGTGATAAGACGGATTTGGTGGTTACCCAGAGGTGCATCAGAGGCAATTTGGAATGAAAGGACTAATCGCGGGTTGTTTGGAATGTTACCAGAAATACCTGATCCATTAAAACGAACTGTTGCTGCTGGAGATTTTTGCTTAATCTCTGCTTTGATTCCTGTTTTGCTGAACCATATTTGTGCATTCTCGTTGATGTTTTTACCTTCAAGTGTAATGTCAACGGTTTGCCCGCGTTGCGCGGCGCGAGGTGATATACTTGTCAGCTGCGGTGCAACTTGTGCATGTGCTATGCCGACAGCTAAAAAGAGAATCAGTACTATCTGGATAAGGAATTGCTGTTGTTTGTACTCTGCTTTTGTTTGTTTACAAAATAGCGATTCAGGCATTTTTAATTACCTCTCTACTGGTGCAGTCGTGGACTGCGTCAAACAAAATTGTGACATTGATTTTCTTAAGAAGTGTGGACAATTTCAGGAACCTGAAATTGAATCTGGAGAATTCGCAACTCCAAATTGTATGAGAAAACCTGCACTTGAACTATAACCGTCCAAGCACAGGTTTAGTATTAAAACTGGATTTAGAATATTCCGGTAATCACTTCACCTTTGACCAATTCACGGGGTTGGTCTAAGTGGTTCATTACAATTGTGTGAGGGTCAATACCAAGCGTATGGTAAATCGTAGCGAGGATATCGCGTGGATGCACAGGTTTTTCAAGTGGTGTTGAACCCGTATCATCAGACTTACCGTATACCTGACCACCTTTGACACCAGCACCAGCAATTAAACCTGTGTAGCAATAGGGCCAATGGTCACGTCCATCAGGTGCGTTGCCATTACCAGAGGTGCTAATACCCATTCGTGGTGAACGTCCAAATTCTCCAATAGCGAGCACAAGCGTATTCTCCAGCATACCCTTCTGATCTAAATCTTCAAGTAGCGAAGAAACCGCACTATCTAATTTCGGACAGTGCAAGTTTTTCAGCGGACCGAAGTTAGCTGCGTGGGTGTCCCATGCCGTTGTATTTGGGTTGCCGTTCGCAACAGAGGGCCAGTTCACCTGTACAAATCGGGTGCCAGCTTCAACCAATCGACGCGCAAGCAAAGCACTCTGACCAAATGTATGGCGACCGTATTTGTCACGCATTTCATCAGTTTCCTGCGACAAATCAAACGCGTTGCGTGCCTTCTGTGATAAGATGAGGTCATACGCTTTTTCATAGTATTCGTTCAGCGCATAAGAATCCGCAACTTTGTCAATTTCTGGCATATTGGCGTTGATCGTTTCAAGTAACGTCTTGCGACGCTGCAACCGAGCAGGTGGAATTTCTGGGCGTAGCGTTAAATCGTCAAGTTTTATCTCCTGATTAGGGTCCTGGAAGAGAAAATATGGGTCATAAGCTCTGCCGAGGAAACCTGCATTGCCGCCTTTACCGATGATACCACTCTCCTGCATTGGGCGCGGAAGTTGGACAGCTGCCAACATCGGTTCATCTGGCGGTCTGATCTTGGAGATATGTGCTGCAGCGTTTGGATGGTCGGCAGGGGAAGGTGGGTCAAGTTGTCCCGAAGGTGCAACCTTGTCCGGTGTTTCGCCTGTAACCATCTGGTACATCGCAGCAGTGTGATTAAAAAGTCCGGCTGGCGTGTAACTTACTGAACGGATAAGACATGCTTTATCCATCTGCTTCGCTAAACGCGGCATCGTCTCTGACAACTGAATGCCAGGGACATTTGTTGGAATAGGATTAAATTCACCACGGATATTAGACGGTGCATCTGGCTTTGGATCCCAGATATCAATGTGGCTCGGTCCGCCTTGCAAGAACAGCAGAATGACAGAATTCGCCTTGCCCCAACCGTTGAGAGGCTTCGCGGGGTCAACTGTCGTGTTTGCCTTGGCTTGGAGTGACAACACTTGTGGCAGACTAATGCCCAGCATCGCCGCGCCACCCACGCGGAGAAATTCTCTACGTGAGAACCCATCACATAATCTTCCGGGTGCTTGTGGTAACGATAACATCAATTATTTCCTCCATTATTGTGCTAACTTCCGTTTTAGAAGCACACAAATCGGTTTCGGGCTTATCGGTTGAATAGGAAAGCGGGACTATTAATTAATGCCCACATTAAATCTTGCGCGCCTTCTTCCTTAGATTCAGCACTGGCAAGATGTTCAACCGCCGTCTTATATTCATTTTCCTGTGGTAACCGAGCAAATGTTGCAAGATACATCTCTTCAATGAGTGTACGATCATCCTTATTTTCTTTGATGAGTTTTGCAATTCGTCCTTTAGGATCAATAATTGCATTTGCAACTGTCGGACCGTTGATAAGGTTCATCGCATGTGCGAGGCTTACTTCTGTTGTTCTTTCACATTCACATGAGCTTTCGCGTTCTGGACGACCAAACAATTTCAAAAATCCATCATCCTTAACTTTGCTGTCCGGTAATTGTACAGCACGAAAATCTTTTGGTACACCCTCGAACTTCGGTTGGCTTCCCGTAGCAACGCCGATAGCGTCTAACAACTGTTCTGCTGTTAAACGTCTGGCAGTTGCATGTGAGAAATTAATCGCATCTGCTGTGTTCCACTTATTCGTCTTGATACTCTGCTGATAGGTTCGAGAACGAGCGATTGTTTTCATGATATGTTTTATATCAAATCCGCTGTCTACGAAATCTTTTGTCAGGGCATCAAGCAATTCCGGGTTACTTGGTGGGTTACTGGTCCGTATATCATCAACGGGTTCAATGATACCGCGTCCCATAAAGTAACTCCATATACGGTTTACACCTGCCTTTGCGAACATCGGATTTTCAGCAGATGTGAGCCATTCTGCCAATGCTTCCCGCTTGTCCGAAACATCTTTCTTTGTTTCACCAAACGGAACGGATGGTGGAACAACTGCTAACGTTCTCGGATGTTTAACCGGCGTAGGACCGAAACTTGCGTATACAACTTCTTCACCCGGCAACCGTCCGTTTTTCAGCTTAACATCTGAGAAAAATGCCCCCAATTCATAGTATTGATTTTGGGTCCATACTTCAAACGGATGGTCGTGACATTTGTTACAAGAGAATCGCACGCCAAGGAAAAGCTGTGTTGTGTTTTCTACAGCAGCGGTATATTCGCGCGAGACACGGAAATAATTTGCTGCCGGATTAGCGTAAGCACTTCCGGTAGCCGTTATCAGGTCATGCACAAATTGGTTATACGGGCGATTTTCTGTAATTGATTCATGTATCCACTGCTGGAAAAGCCACATGCCACGTTCACCGAGAAATTTACGGTTTGATTGTAGCAGATCACCCCATTTATGTGTCCAGTGGTCAACATATTCAGATGTTTCTGCTAATGTATCAATCAATTTTTCGCGTTTTTCCTTTGATGGTGTTTTATCCATAAGGAAACTCCGCACCTGCTCTGGTGCTGGCGGAAGTCCCGTCATATCAAAGTAGATACGGCGAACAAACTCTTCATCTGTGCATAATTCAGATGGTAAAATCTTCAACCGTTTCAGTTTGTTGTGGACATGTGTATCAATATAGTTATATTCAGGTGTTTCAGTCCACTCAAAACCGCTCCTATCACCCATAACGATGATGCCGTTTGTGCTATATTGCCCCTCATATCGGGTTAGGATAGCAGTTTCTCCACGGCGCTCCGCTGTTACGACCCCGTCGTCAGTCACTTTCGCAACTTCATTCACACTGCTGGTGAATTTTGCTTCGCGGGTAACATCACGGGTTGTTCCGTCAGGATAGTGCGCAATAACTATCAACTGCTGCTTATTTCCAGGCATAGACAATTCCGCGGATCCAGGAAGTACCTCTAACCTTTCAACGCGTTGCGTTGTCTCTACGTCAGACGCTACACCTTCACTTATCCACTGATAAATGAGTTTATAATCACGTGAATCGGGCACGATTACCTGACCACCTTTGTGTGGCACTTCAGATGTCGGTTTGAGCAGCATCAGACTCTGTTCGGGAAACGCACGATTGAAACGGCGTCCAGAAATATCTTCAATCAGGAGCTCATAGTCGAATTCTGGATCGTAACCGCGCAGTGAAAGTTTAAAACCGTTTTTGCCTTTTGCAGCACCGTGGCAGGTGCCGTTATTGCAACCTGCATGGCTCAAGATAGGCATCACATCTCGCACAAAACTTACTGGTGGTGCATCAATACTTTTGACGGTTACCGGTAATTCTGTGCTGACACCCTTAACTGTAACCTTAATTGCTGCAGTGCCAACTGAATTTGGAAAAATGTAGCCATCTTTATGCACTTTTACCCCTTCTGATATGGGTTTTAGCACTGCCCAAGACGTTACATCGACCCATTTTCCATCTTTCGTTTGCCCCGAAACAAGTACGCGGCGACCATCGCGCGCATGTTCCAACGTCAACGACTCAGGGTGAGTCTTTAACGTTTTAATTTCGGGCATTTGGACACTCGGTGCGGTCTCCTCCATCTGACTCCAGCTTGAATAATGAAATACTAAACAGCAGGAGAACAAGACAAGAAGCGTAGCAACCAAGTTATAACTGAGTTTCACATTAACCTCCATAGATGGTATGAAACTTAACTTTGCGGCGTAACCCGCCTATTTACTTTGTTAACTCTGATTTTGAAGCTTATTTACCTCTGATTTTTCAAATTTCCCCAGACTACCGGCAACTTGCCGTGTGAGGATACATCTGCAAATTCTGATTCACTTGCTAACCAATTGATAACATTTTCTGTGAGTTGTTCCAATTGGTCTCTACTTTTGTTATTCGCGTGGTAGTTGGGCAGCCGCCAATTCATATTGAACACTTTGCCATCTCCAGCTTCCCAATAACCGAACGCGGCAATCCTATCTGCATAATTCGCACCGCCCTCCCAAGCATGGGCTAAATTTGTAAAATTCTTTGCAAGACTATCAAAATAGTCACCACTCTTAGGATAACCGGTTGAATTTATCTGAATCTTATCATCAATTTTGGGAGCTTTACCATCAACATTCTCAAGTCCCGCAACCAGACCAAGATCGAGTGTTTCTTGTAATACGATAATGCCAACTTTGCTACCATCGTCAAGAACAGGTCCAAATCCGCGTGGTTGAGCATTCTCAAGCCCCAACGGTGTAGCATAACGGATTGCCCAGCCTGTCAAGAGGATAGCACCTCCACTTTCAGCGTAATCCATGAATGCGTCAATTTCTGCGTTGGACAAAGCCCCGGGGGCGGTATCGCCTTCGTTCCACCAAACAACTGCGAAATTTTTGAACTTATTGCTATTTATGTCACCTTTATCCAATACCGTTGTCCTAAATGTGTTTTTTGCAAATTCGAGGGCAGGTTTAGTATACGGGCCGTTATCACCCAAATAGAGATACCCTACTTCAACGTTTGCATTACCTAAATTTAAACCACATATTAGCATTAATGTCAAGCAAAATAGAAACTTTCGGAACATTTTACCTCCTACATGTATGACAAACTTTCGTTTGTTTCATTTGGGATATCTCATTTCTAATTGAAATGGGCAGAATGCGTGTATAGCATTCTACATGATTAGATTATTTTGACACTGTTACATAAAGCGTAGCCACTGCAACTACAAAACCCGCGATTGCTAAAATAAGTCCGCCTGTGTCATTATGTGATGGGTAGTGCAGTCCTTTATTTTTTGTAGAAGATGTTTCAGATGATGAAGGTAGAATAACTTCATTAGACGAGGAACTTGTAGAAACCGTTGTCCGAACTTTACGTGTAAGCCGCATCTCCATGATGCCGGTATTCGGGTTTTCTACCAACTTCCATTCTTCCACAATTGTTTCTGATCCTACTATTGGAACTTGTTCAGTAGAAATTGTGTGTGTTGCGCCTGAACAACCGTAAAGGAATATTAACACAAAAACAATACCTATGCAGTAGCAAACTGATAAAACGCTACTGTGTCCGATCTTTTTCATTTCTATCCTCCTGCTGAATTGTCCCTCGGAAAATGTGTAAGTATAGCAACAACTATCCAGAGTGTTCTAAATACCGAATTGGCCTTATATGCTTAATTATCACACTTTATGCAAAAATGAGCAACAATTTTTTTAAGATGGACTCTATTACATCGGTCCCACGCGTTCAGGACCTCTGTCCATAGCAAACATTGACGCATCAAAACTTCTTTTTAACAAATCCAATTTAGTGTTTTGCTTTTCTGGTATATGCCAGAGATTGTTAAACTCATTAGGGTCATCAACTAAATCGTAAAGTTCGCCCTCTTCGTGTCCGTGATATACTACTAACTTATAACGCTTATCACGGAACATTGTTGCGAAAGAATGGTCACGTTGGGCAAGTGCATCGTAATATTCACACCGAATAAAGTCACGGTGATGGTTAGCATCTGATTCACCTTTTAGGATAGGCAATAGTGATCGTCCGTGCATCCCCTCAGGGATGGGCAAACCCGCTAATTCCAACAGTGTAGGCACTTTGTCAACAAGTTCAACGAGTGCATCGCTTTTTAAACCACTTTCAAGGTGTCCTGGCCACGAGAAAATCAACGGCACCCTGACTAACCCTTCATAAAACCGACATCCTTTTTGGATAAGTCCGTGATCACCAAGCATCTCTCCATGATCGCTTGTGAAAATGATAACGGTGTTTTCACGTTGTCCTGTTTCATTGAGTGCTTCCAGGATTCGACCTAACTGATCGTCAATCAGTTTAATCATTGCATAATATGCAGCTTTGAGTGTTTTAGCATCCCTTTCACCTATGATCTCAACTTTAGTTTTGCTACGCGGTGATTGCGGCACAATCGGATTCCTAATATCTAATTCATCAGGTGTTTGAACTTTTGACTGAAAATCAATCTGCTGTAACTTATGCTGCTGTTCTAAATCACTCTCCTTGAAAAGCGGTTCGGAAATGTCTGCTGGATTAAACTGTTCTCTATATGACTGTGGCGGATTGAACGGTGGATGCGGGTCATAGATATTGACACTCGCAAGCCAAGGACCGTCCCGTTCCTCGCGTATGAATTCAATTGTCTTTTCTGAACACCAGGTTGTTTGGTGTAATTCTGCTGGAACACCTTCTGGATTTTTGGTTAACTCACCAAGAATATATCCTTTTGAACGAACCCAATCTGCGTAATCGTGACCTTCCTGCCAATCATCTCGTGGGGCATGGCTATATTGCCAATACCGGTAACCATCGTCTGCACGTGGTTCTATTCGACGAAAAGCACTCGCGAGATGAAGTTTTCCTATCAATCCACAATCGTAACCGATGTCTGCAAGCGTCCGCGTGATAAGCGGATACGTTTCTGGAAAATAATCGTTGCCGTTACCATTAACATGTGTAGCACTCGGATACATGCCTGTCAAAAAACTTGCACGACTCGGTGTACATATCGGACTTTGACAATAAGCGTGTGTAAATGCTACGCCATCTGCAACCAAACTATCAATGTTTGGTGTAGATACATGCGGATTTCCTAATGCTCCTATTGTGTCGTAACGTTGTTGGTCCGTGCAAATCCAAAGGATATTTGGCGTTTCAGCAGACATCTTTTGTTTTACCTACTTAGCAGTCGCGGTAAACCCCGCAGTTTTAATGACTTCCGTGAGATCGTCAACCTTAACGCTGTTTTTCCTTACCTTAATAATTGCCTGATCGGGTAAAGAAACTTCAGCACTGATAACGTTTTGGTGTTTTGTAAGTGCATCCTGCACTTTTGCTACGCAAGCTGGTCATGTCATACCTGTTACTGTTAAAGCCACATCCTCACTCGCTGTCGTTTCTATTGGCACGGACATAAAGATGTTCAATTGTTTGCCAGAGTTAGCGTCAAATATACGGATTTTTCCATCAAAACCGCCCGTGGCAAGTTGCGTACCATCAGGGTGAAATGCAAGTGCAAAAATACTTACGGTATCGCCTTGCATAGATAAAAGCCGTTTTCCATCTGCTACGTTATAAATACGCGCTTCTCCAGCAGAACTACCGACTGCAAATTTGCTTCCGTCAGTCGAAAAAGCGACAGCGTCAATTGATCCTCCCTGCGCTTCATAGGCACGGATAAGGTTAAAGTCTGTGTTGCCAACATCCCTACGCGTTTGACGAAACATTCTGTAAAGCCGCGGGATTCGGTCTTCTCCAACACTCAAAACCTGGTCAGCATTCGGGTGCCGCGCAATAGCATTGATTTCACCATAACCTTTGTTACTTGAGTTAACATCGTCTACAAACGATCCTGTATCTACCTCAACCAATTTGAGTGCGGTATCACGACTACAACTCACAAAATGTGATCCGTCCGTAGAAAAAACTGTGCCGAAAACCCAATCGCCATGGTTGTCAAATCGGACAAGTTCCTTCTCGTCTGTAATAGAGATAACGCGGACTGTTTTATCTGAGCTACCAAAGGCAACGCGAGTTGCATCAGGTGAAAAAGAGAGTCCGTAAATAGTATCATAAGTGGAACGGATGGCTTTGATAAGTTTATTCGTAGCGGTATCCCATAGCTGCACCTCACCAAATTGGGCTGGGGATCCTCCTGCTATACCCAGGACTTTTCCGCCATCAGCATACACGATTGATTGAATGCGGCGCGCTTTTCCCACCAATCTTGCTTTGAGTTCAAAACTTTTTGCGTCATACAACAAAACTTCATTCACACCAGATACTGCAAGGACGTTCCCATCAGGAGAGTAGGCCATAGCAGAAACAACGGGAGGTACTGTGTAAGTTGGGATTTCTGTGTCCATTTCATCTGCTTCTGCAGGTGTATCGTCTTTTGCGCCCTCAAGAATCCAACGTTTGAATAAATCTACTTCTTCAGCAGTAAGCGGTTCTTGGTTCTGCGGCATTGCGGGTGGGTCACCAGAGATGAGTTCAATGAGAAGACTCTCGTCCGGTTTGCCTGGGTGGATTGCTTCTCCTGCCATTCCACCACGTTTAAGCTCAGCATAAGATGTTACTATCAGGTCTGCATTTGGGTCACCGGGATGGTGACATCCTTGACAACTCCGTTTGAGAATTGGGACAATCTGTTTGTGATAACTTACTGGTTCCTTTTTGGCATGACCATCCGCTACCGCAAATGGACTCCACAGAGCAGAACTGAACAGAAATACCCCAATATAAATCAGAAACTTTTGTATCAATAATTTCATGTTTGTTGAAATTCTCCTTCTCGTCACGGACATTTGTAATCTACGCGTGAATCATGTCTTAATATATTTTTGAGTAATTATACCACAATTTTAGAATACAATTCAAGAAAAATACCAATTATGATTCAAATCTAAAATACTTGGACATTTTTCAGGATTTGCAGCGTTTGTATTAGCGGTATGCATTGTGAATTCTTAATAATTAACGTCCATAAGCTTCAAATTTTAACACTGTTGTAACATATATCATAGAAGTAACGTATTTTCTTAAGCTTTCGCAATTTTTTGAGTATCCATTAAGACAAGTTTTCCATTATCATTTTTTAAAAGAAGTTACCATACAAGAAATAAGGTATAAAAGGAGTTTTGAATGCATAGATATTTTTTTAAAAGAAGTTTATGTTTATTAGGATTATTGCTATTTACGTTTGCTTGTGGGTGTCAAAAGGATAGGACAGAAGACATTACAAAGGCTAAATCCAAGACAGAGAAAAAACTTAATGTTGTCGCAACAATTAGCATGATTACCGATATTGTCCATAATGTTGGCGGTGATAGGATTGATGTTACCGGAATTATCGGAGAAGGAATTGACCCGCATCTCTATAAACCGACGGCAAAAGATACTAAACAACTCACAGAAGCAGATATTATTTTCTACAACGGTTTGCATCTTGAAGTTAGAATTACAGGCACCGTCTTTGATAAAATGAAGGATAAAACGAAAGCTGTTGCTGTTACGGATGGTATTGATCGTTCACGACTTCGGATAGCATCTGAATTTATTGGAGGTTATGACCCGCATGTGTGGCACGATGCATCGCTCTGGATGAAGGCGACTGAAAGGGTTCGAGACACATTGGCTCATACAGACCCTATAAATGCCGAATATTATCACTCTAACGCGAAGAATTACTTGGCAACCTTACAAACCTTGCATGAAAATATGCAAAAGCTTGCTGCGCAGGTCCCTGCAAAACGGAGGGTTCTCGTCACAACACACGATGCATTTGGCTACCTTGGGAAGGCTTACGGTTTCGAGGTGCGCGGATTATTGGGTATAAACACAGAAGACGAGGTAGGCATTGCTGATGTTAGAGATCTCGCTGCATTCATTATTGAACATAGAATTCCGACTATGTTCGTTGACACCTCATCCCCGCGCCGGGGAATCATGTCGGTTCAAGATGCAGTTCGCGCGAACGGTTTCAATGTTAAAATCGGCGGAGGTCTTTTCGCCGATGCGATGGGAACACCGGGAACTCCTGAGGGAACGTATGTCGGGATGATGCGCCACAACATTGACACCATCGTGAACTCGCTTCAGACTGAGTTGGCTTATCAGGAGTAGTGAGGATGTGAATAGTGGTAGGTTAGCGTGAAAGTGATTTGTGATGTAAGAAGGCGGGGTTTTTGTGCCTCGCCTTTTTTATTTATGACAAAATCCAAGATTGGATACGTTCAGCAATTATCTCAATATCGTTTATTGATCCATCCGCAATTTCACAACCTAACTAAGGGGTGTGCATAATTGATTAGTCAGGATATAGGTTGGACTCTATTTATAATTTAAAATAAAAGGAGTATTAACCATGCGTTATCCTGACCTAAGGTGAAAATTACTATTTTGCAATACACATTTATGCGCACCCTCATATATTTGAAATATCAGATAATACACATCCTCCTCACAGATTTGTTTTGATGTCACTCCAAAACAAAGCAAGTTTTTCGCTCGCTGTTTCTGCAAAATGCCCATCAACGTCTTCTGTGACTTCATGAATAGCACGGGCATGCCACATATCTGCTGACTCGTTGCCAACAAATAGGCTGGTAGGGTTAACATGACTCTCTCTCAGCGCTTCTGGAAGTGACTTCTCAGCCTTCGCGCTACCGTGTTTCAGTGATGCCCAATGTGATGGGGAAATTCGTACATTTCGGAGCCGCGCTTCTTCCATTGCGGTCAATCCGAACTCCTGTTTTGGGGCATCTGTAAAGAACGCAAATTTTACCAAGAAAACTGATGCGACCAGATAGCAAAGCAACGCAATACAATTCACAAACTGCGGAGATATTTCTAACTTAAATTTACCGAAAAGCCAGGTGATCGGAGCCGCGAAGAAGGCGGTACGATCTCTTCTATGGACTTCTCTAATTTGACGTTGGATATTTCCCAGCAATTCTGGGGACGGTTCTGGTGCTTCAAGACTACCGAGCACCGTTGCGGTATGCCATAATCCTTCATATTCGACTTGGCACGCCTTGCAACTACGCAGATGTTGTAAAAATTCGCGCCGCTCCGCCCCTTTCAACATGGGCTCCTGACGGTGTAAAACCAAGTTTTCACGAGTCTGTTTACAATTCATTTTAACAATCCTCGCTTTATAGGGTAAGAATTTATTCACATAGCAACAAGCAATCTCTCAAAAATAGTATTTTTTCAACTTCGTTTTGAGATTCTGCATCGCTTTATTTAACCGTGAGGCGACAGTTCCGAGAGAACAATTAAGGATCTCAGCAATCTCTTTATATTTGAGGTGCTGCATATAATACAGCGTCACAACCTCACGTTGCTTCGGTGGCAAACGATCAATAGCAGCTTGAACAACCTCGCGTTGTTCAGCCTTAATTGCCAGTCGATCAGGAATTTCCTGTTCCTCAGCCAAGCCGCGAGATGCTGTCTCTTCCGTGTAAGCATCTAACATTCTATTACGGGTTTTGCTTTTGCGGATATATTGATTGCAAGTGTTTAGACCGACCTTATACAGCCATGTTCCGAATTGCGACTGGAATCGAAACGTTTTAATTGACTTATAAGCCTCTAAAAATGTCTCTTGCGTAGCATCCTCAGCATCCTCGGCATTACCGAGCATGCGATATGCAAGCCCATAAATTTTAGAATGATGGCGATTAACCAATTCGTTAAATGCCTCAACATCGCCCTCTACTGTTTTGTGCACATAAACATCATCTGGAATCATAAAAAGTCCACCTTGCGGAGATGTTACTAAATTAGTTGCATTCGTATTAAAATTTCTTCATTATTTTTCAATTTTTTTACTATAAGGAATTTATACAGTGTCACATGCTTCACAGACCAACACAAAACGTTTAGCCCCATCGGTTTCAAATTCTGTTTCGTAATCATAACTAACCGGCACATTTGATGTACCACACCAATCACATCGTCCAGAAAAGGTGTGTGTTTTTTGTGCTAAGAGCATTTGTTTTTCAGCTTCTACCTTTTGGGTTGCTTTGATGAGGTCAAGTGCACGTTGGCGTAAAGTTGGGTCAGTTTCTATTTTAACAATCTTTTGAAGGAGCGGTTGTAGTCTTGGGTCGTTCGGATTTCCGCCATCGTCAAGCGTATGCCATGCAGCACGGCGTACACGCAGGTCGGGGTCAACCAAACCCTTATATAATGCTACCCAGACCGCGTCAATACGTTTGCGAACGTGACATGGACAAAGGTTTTCCATTGCCAGTGCCCGATCTTCCGGGTCTGCAGAATAGGCAAGAGAGAGGTAATATTGGACGCCATCGCCGCGCAAACGGTCTTCGCGTCGTCTGTGTGCTCTCTTCTGATATTTATTCATCCCAGTTAATTTCTTGGGCATCTATTTTCTCCATTAACAGATTATGACACGGTTTTTGTGATTTTTCAAATTTTAATTGGGAAATATAAACCAACTTACGTTATTTTTTTATTATTTGTATCTTTTTCCAAATCTTCAAGAATTTGTGCCATGATGGGTTGTAGGGGTGGGATCATGTCTTTGATGGTTTTCCAAACCGCCGCATAGTCAATATCAAAGTAGGTATGGATGAGTTTATCTCGCATTCCTTCCATGGCACTTGCGGATATTTTCGACGAATGGCGTCAGGGACATTTTTAGTTGCTTCGCCGATAATCTCAAGTTTCCGAACAACTGCAGAAGTGGTTTTATCGTCCTTAAGGAACGTCTCAAAATCTATTTCTTCTATGAATTCTTGCACAGCAACCATTGCTGCCGAAATGTCTTTCACATAAAGTCTTAGATTTCTCATAGGCTTATCAAATCGTTAAAGACATTTGCACGAATCTCTTCTCGGAGTGCACGTTGTGATACCACATCAACCTTGCAACCGAGTTTATCTTCAAGGTATTGTTGAACACCAACAAGATCTATCAAGGTAGCACCGACATCAAAATCTACCAAGAGATCCAGATCACTGTTTTTGTTGTGGTCCCCACGTGCGTACGAACCAAAGATACCTTTAACTTCGGCTTTAAACTCGTGCCGAATTTCGTCTTTCGCTTCTATGATTGTCTTTTTAATTTCTTCAATCATAATGTAATACCTTCATGAAGTGTTAAAAAGTATGTTTTACTTTTCATAGCGTATAATTTTCGCGTTTTAATGACGTCTTGAAGTTAAATCGGATATTGATTAACGGTTTGCTATAAATTATCGCCCACTTTTAAGTTTTGCCCATTGCGTTGTCAATTTGTTTTGCGGTTGTAATCCGAGATCGGAATTCTCAAGCATCTCTTCATCATTGGGCATACAGTGTGGACATGGGTCTGTATCCTTATCAACCTCTTCTTCGTCCTGATCAGTCTCCTGATTGGGATCAGGGTTCTTATTCACAATTACAGTAGGGTCACGTGCTGGTCTGTTTGGCGGTATTTCAACGTTATCAAAATATTTGAATATGTAATTGCCATTGACGTCCATTATTTGATACCAAACTCTATCGCCTTTTGTGAGTAGTCTCCGTGGTACATCAATTTCAATCACATCTGAATTGCCAGCAACTTCGTCTGAACCAAGAACGAAAACGTCAGTTGATCGACACATCTGGCTATGATATAGCCCGCTCTTACTACGGGCTGCGATTCTATATCTGACAGTAAATCTATCAGGAACTACAGCACCAAGATCCGACACAAATTCCGGTATGTCTTTTCTAATATGAAGATCATTAAAATAGTGGTGTTTGTCTAACCATCTTGCCTCATAATCTAAAAGCACGTCGCTTCCGGGCCCCATGAGAGCGTTTCCGACATCGGTATGGTATAGCCCAAAAGCATGACCAAGCTCATGCGCTGCGAGTGACACATTCAATATGTTTCCAGCGACATAGGCTCTCCCTCCACATCGCCACCCGAGAATAGGCCATCCAACACCCCAGACAGAATTATTGATGAGATCCAATCCGCCAACAACAACAATGTGTACACTATCTTCAGAGTCTATATTTTTAAACTCAAAAGGCAATTCTTCCTGGACCTTCAGAGTAGTTTTGGGGGCAGTGTAATGCCCTGTGGGATGTTTGCCAGCTATATTATGTATGACAATCTCATCGTTATGATCTCTTTCAAATCTGAACGTTTTTAAGCCGTATCCATGCCGTTCCATTTCTTGACCATAGAATTGCTGCACCCTTTCCATCAATTCCGTTAGTCCATCTGGTTGTGGTGGTGCATTCGTAGGTTTGAAATAGATAACACGCACAATAAAAGGTTCCGCTGAATATAAATGTAATGGTATTAAGATTAACAGCAACAATATTGCAAATAAGGCTTTTCTAATATTGTTATGTCGCATAATGTCTCCTTGTGTGAGGTTTAATACATTGAATTGGATATTGTTTAACGGTTTGCTAATTATTTTCGCTATCGTTCACGTCGTATTCTTGTTCATCAGCTCCTCAATAGCATCAATTTCTTTCGGCACAGCATCCGTTAGCACTTCACAACCAGATTCCGTGACAAGAATATCGTCCTCAATACGCACCCCGATGCCAAGGTAATCGGTAGGGACTTTTTTTGTGCCTTCTGCAACATACAATCCAGGTTCAATTGTGAGGACCATCCCCGGTTCAAACGTTTTAAACTCACCCTCTGCATCGCGCACACAATTAACATCGTGCACATCCAAACCAATCATGTGACCGACACGGTACATATAAAATTGTTTGTATTTCTCCTTCTTTATCAACTTCTTCGTTTTTCCTTTCAGAAGCCCGAGGCTAAGCATGCCTTCTGTCAATAACTCAATAGATTTTTGATGTGGTTCGTCAATAGAGACACCCGGACGAATAGTGTCAATAATCGCATAATGTGCATCAAGAACAAGTTGGTATATCTCTCTTTGCGCGTCGGTAAAGGTGCCGCTGATAGGAAAGGTTCGGGTTACATCGCCACAGTAGCGTTGATATTCTGCCCCCGCATCAATAAGAACAAGCGTCCTATCTTCAATCTGGCAGTCGTTCGTCCTGTAATGGAGCGTTGTTGCATTTCCCCCACTTGCGACAATAGTCGGAAAAGCAGTTCCGTTTGCCCCACTGCTGCGGAAGGTGGCATCTACAAACGCCTCCAATTCGTATTCGTACATCCCCGGGCGCGCTGCGGCCATTGCAGCGATATGACCATCAACTGTAATATCTGCTGCTCTCTTTATACGACGCAGCTCCTCTTCATTTTTAATCAATCGCATTTCACTGAGAATCGGACTTGGATCAACAAACGTATGGATCCCCTTCCCCGTGCGAATGCGTGATTTAACATTCTGTTTAAAACGAGAAAGGATTTCAGCATCGATGTGAGCATCGGATCCGAGCGTGTAATAGAGTCGTTCAGCATCCGC
The DNA here is from genome assembly GCA_022825825.1 of Candidatus Poribacteria bacterium. Classification (GTDB taxonomy): domain Bacteria; phylum Poribacteria; class WGA-4E; order WGA-4E; family WGA-3G; genus MSPOR6. The sequence goes on along the minus strand of JAJDWA010000018.1, from coordinate 10,427 downwards.
TAAGTATCTGCCTATCTTTTCCTTAAATTTGTTTATCGGAAACGCTTTGTCTGCTCCGTATTGTGCACAAGCATCTTTAACACCGACTCGTTTTCCGTCCCAGATTTCGGCTTTTTTGTCTTTAGGAAGCACAAACAGAATATATTGGTGCTTCGGATGATTAGGTGCAATCACACAAATTGACTCAGGTTCTTCAAAACCTGTGAGATAGTAAAAATTCGGATCAGGATTATAAATGTGTTCTGTATCGTGATTCCGCATTGCAGCTGGGGCATTGACGAAGATTGCCACGCTATCGGAATCCATCTGCTCTATGAAGTTTTCTCTGTTTTTTTTATGCATACGCTCTCTTGTAGACGGGTTTTGTCCGCCCAATTTATGGTGGATCTTAGAATTAATGAGACACTTTGCACCAGCACGGTTAGGAAACCGTGCCTACCGTGGGAGGGCGAATAGGAAACCGTGCCTACCGCGGGAGGGTGAAAGTGTGTATTTATTTCTAAGCTTTACTATAAATCAACTTTCTAAAAGAATCTTTTTAACGGATTGCTGAAAACTAATAACTGATAGCCTTTTCAGAGATAACTAATAGGTGTGCCTATTTTACCGATTATACCGCCACTCGCTACCATCGGATAGACCGGATGCGACCAGAATATACCTTCCTCAGGGCTACGGACAACTTCGGATACATTTCCGAACACATCACGGATTTCGGCTATCGGTTGTCGCGCCTCAATCCGATCGTACAATTTCGCTTTGTAATAAACAAATCCACCCTTATTGCTGAGGATAGGCACAAACTTGTTAACAACAATCTGTTGATCGGGAAGTTCAGGTGTTCCATCAATAAATTGATAATGTTTGAGTACGTTTAGCACACCGCGAACACCCTTATTGATACTAACAGTATCCCATCCATGTGTTCCACCGAGTTCGGGGTCAATTGTTGGTATTCCAATATCCGGTGCAGCTTGTGCCAGTTGTCCTTTCGGTCCCTTTTGGTCAAGAATATAACCGACACCGAAAACACGCGCTAACGCGAGGCAAGCACTATAACATCGGTGTCTTTCGCCAACACGCACGCGCACTTCATCAATCATCGGTTGAACGCCCCCCTGATGCAGGTCGATGCAGTAGTCGGCATTTCGGACGGCTTTCTCAAACAGCTGATATGCGATGCGCTCACTTGATGTGCCATCGGATCGTCCGGGAAAACAACGGTTCATCTTAACATTGTCAACTGGACTGTACGCTTGTTTCGCATGAAAAGCGTGAACATTAACGACTGGCACCGCGATGAGTCCACCGCTTAATTCTGCGGGGTCAATTTGGCCTAAAATCTCGTGGATTACAGCGATGCCGTTTAGTTCATTTCCATCGCTAATTGCTTGGAGGTAGAGCGTTTTTCCAGATTGTTTTCCATTGATAAGGACAACAGGCACACGAATCGGTGTTCCATCGGGCATATTGCCAACGGACAAACGTCCTTCTACCCGTGCGCCAGGCTCGGCAATCAAAGAGCCGACAATCAGTTTGTTAGTGTTAGTTTTGTGCATTAGGCTGAGTATTAGTTTTTTTGGTCCGATAAATTGCTTGCTTTTTAATATAACAGAATTTGCCGTAGGTATCAAGCCCAAAATTGTGCTTTTCAATATACTATAGTGAATTAACGCGATCCGTCTCGGTAGGTTCGGTTTCCTAACCGAACCGGGCTTATTCTGGCAACGGCAAGCATGTTTAGAAGTTTCTTAACCTCGTCAAAGGCAGAATGTCCAAGTAATTCTAAAATCTACTATATTCTCTGAATTCTAAGATTTGACAGATTTTTGATTACGTGTTAAACTTTTTTATATAAACGTTGTTAGGAGGAGTATTTAATGGCTTATAAAGAACTCGCCACGAGAAAACCCTTTATTGTTAACAAAAATCTCGGTAGTGCTGTTGAAGTTGAACCAGAAGAATTGACACAGACCAATGCGGACGGTTTACCTGTTGTTATCCCCTCGCAGAAACAAAAGTATGACTTCGATCGTAAAGGATGGTTGTTAATTCCGAATGTGTTATCTGATACAGAGATCGGTGAAATGCGAGTCTTCTGTGAACGTTTGAATACTGATCCCGACAGCATTCCTGAACCTCAACGTTGTGCCCTTGGTGGTCCATTACAGAAACTCGCTGACCATCCGGTACTTGTTGGATTTTTGAACGAATTTTTGGCGTATCCGCCTGCTGCCAGCGAGGATTGCTACGGATTTCGACTGGAAGAAACCGATGTGATTTTCGGTGCCAGACTGGGGGATGCTGAATCGGAGTTTATGCTTAAAAAAGGGAACGGTTTGTTTCGGTTACCTGGTGATTCTCATATTTACCGATGTGTTCCGGGACGTGGATGGAGTGGGTTAACACGCGCTATTTGGGAATTGTCAAAGGTTAATGTTAAGACAAATAATTTTCGGTTTATAACAGGCAGCCATAAAGCAGCATATACAGTACCAGAGGCAGTCCACGATCAAAATTCACCGCTCTGGGATACTTATGAATGTCCACCAGGGTCACTTTTCCTTCTTACGGAATCAATTACACAGATGAATATACATCCAAGTTCTCATTCCGGAGATGTTGACCGTGTGTCCATCTCCAATTTATACAATACCGTAGCAAGCCGTTGGTCTAATTGGATGCCACATCCTGAGCTTTCGGAAGCAATGCCGCCTAAACGACAAACCCTATTTCGTGAGACGTACGCAGGCGGTAACGTTGTCAACGGTGATTTTGGCAATCGGACTTCCGCATATCCTATGGAGATTTAACGAAGGTATACATGAAATGGAAGAACAAAGAAAAGACATCCTTAACGCAGCCTTGCCAGTAGAAACATGCGAATTGCCGAGACACAACGCCGACGGCATCGCTATCCCAGAATTGACTCCTGAACAGAGATATGCATTTGATACACACGGTTGGTTTTTAATACCAGAAGTGTTTACAGGCAGTGAATTAAAGGAAATGCGCGATTTCGGGTACAGACTACACCATGAACCTGAGTCCATCCCGGAACATGAACGAAGTACACTTGGTGGTCCCCTTCAGAAATTGATCGACCATCCGTTAGTAGTTTCACTTCTCAATGAATTTACAGCACACCCTGCGGTGACGAGCCCTGAATGCTACGGTTTTACAGTAGAAAGCACAAATCTTTTCTATCGAACCCCTGGGATGGGAGGATTTGGGCCACATAACGGTAACGGTTTGCTCCGTTTCCCTGGTGATGTACACTATTATAATGCCTTCCCTGGCAAAGGATATAGTCCACATACCCGCATTGTGTGGGAGTTGAATGAGGTAAAAAAAGGACAAGGGGGAACACTATTGGTAACAGGTAGTCATAAATCCGTTTATACAGCACCCTCTGAAATTCAAAATCCAGAGTCAGATATCTGGAGTACTTATGGATGTCCGCCAGGCTCACTTCTCTTTTTTACTGAAGCACTTACGCACAGCGCAAATCCGTGGACCAATACCGATAATGATAGGATAGCAGTTTTTAACCTTTATAGTCCAGTTGATAGCGGTTATGCAAGAGTTTACAGACCACATCCGAAACTGCTTGAAGAGATGCCACCGTTGCGTAAAACTTTGTTCCGCAGCCGTTATGTGGTAGATAATCTGAATGGCACAAAATAATTTTTCGATATTGAAAGGAGATAGTTTTGGCAACAACGCAACCAAATGTTCTATGGATATACGGTGAAGACCTTTCACCAGATGTGGGATGTTACGGCACACCTGCAGTGCAAACACCGAATATCGATCGAATTGCAGAAGAGGGGACTCTTTTTTCCAACGCTTTTGTTACCTGTCCAGTCTGTTCGCCGAGTCGTTCCGCGCTAATTACGGGCACATATCAAACCCATTTTGATGCACATAATCATCGCAGCAATCGCGAAAAACCTTTACGAGATGATATGAAGCTCATCACCGATTGTTTCCGCGAGGCAGGATATTTCACCTGCAACAGCCCTGGACCGCCTTATAATCGTCGTGGTAAAACAGATTTCAACTTTCAACGTGAGCAGCCTTTCGATGGAATTGATTGGTCTGAACGGGCAGAGGGACAACCTTTTTACGCCCAAATCAATATACCCGACACGCATCGTGTATTTAAACCGGACCCCGAACGTCCAATCAATCCTGATGATGTCGAATTACCGCCCTACTATCCGGACCATCCGCTTACCCGCAAGGATTGGGCACTCTACCTTGAAAGCATTCAGATTTTGGATCGGAAAGTAGGCGAAATTCTTAAACGTTTGGACGATGAGGGTCTTTCTGAAAATACAATTGTCTTTTTTATGAGTGATCATGGACGCGCCCATATTCGGTGTAAGCAATTTCTATATGACGGTGGAATTCAAATTCCCTTAATTGTGAGATGGCCCGAAAATGTTGAAGCAGGGGTTGTCAGTGATAAACTGATTAGTGGTGTTGATTTTACACCGACGACACTTTCTCTCACTGGAATTGATATTCCAAGTTATGTTCAGGGACAAATCTTCCTCGGATCAGATGCAAAATCACGCGATGCTATCTTCGCAGCCCGTGACCGATGTGATGGAACTGATGACCGTATTCGCTGTGTTCGCACTCACCGTTACAAACTCATCCGAAACTATCATCCTGAATTACCCTATATGCAATTTAATGGCTATAAGAAACTGCAATATCCTCTCTGGACATTGATCCGTATCTTAGCTGAAAAAGGCGAATTGTCCCAAGCCCAACAGCATTTCCTGCGACAGACACGCCCCTCCGAAGAACTATATGATTTACAGACAGACCCACATGAAGTAAACAACCTTGCTGATAATAAAAGGTATGATACGGTGCGAAATGACCTGAGCGCGAAATTGGACGCGTGGATTGAAACAACAGGAGATATGGGGGAAACACCTGAATCCGATGAAGTTACTACCTATTGGGATGAAAATATGGCGGAAAGCTTTAGAAATAGTATGGAAAAAAGAGGTCTTTCACCGGATATAAGTGATGCCGATTACGTTGCATGGTGGGAGAACAAACTTCTATAAATGTGAGTGCAAGATTTTGAAAATCCATTATTACTTGGACACTATTAACGGCGCGCTTACATGAAGATTAAGAATTTAATCAGGTAATTTTCAATTTCTTGTAGAAATCCGGTGCGGTTAGGAAACCGCACCTACCGGGTTTGGGTTTCAAGTCCGAATTACCTAATTTATTTTTTAATCTTCATCAAAGCGCGCCTACAAGCAAAAGATCCAATCGAAATTTCTAACGGTAAAACGAATAAACAGACACACCCCAGATAAGCCGAATCAACACCCATGCCCCACCAACAATAAATTCACCTAAAATTAGTCCTAAAAACAGGGGTAACACCCGATGATAAAGACGGATGCCACCAAACCGTAAGATAAGGTTTTTGGCAGCCCAACTGATGAATACAGAAAACCAGAGCCAACCAAATGTCCACATGCTACTTGCTACAGCATAACCGGTTGGATGGAAAGGAAACATCGGAAAACGGGTGCGGAGCCACCACAGCAACCCTGTAAATAGAAATCCAACACCCATGAATGCAACGGCAGGGATATTCGTTTCACTCGGATAATAAAGCCAAGTGCGTAGCCTGTTATAGCCACCGTTCCCCAAACCCGGATTTGCACCTATATCGTAGGACACAACCAGATATGTCCAGAACGAAGCAAGGATACCGAAAAAGACAGCGCACATCATTGCTATAACCATTCTTCCCGCCTTCATATTTGCCACTTCAACAAGTTTAAATCCTTCTAATGTATGGGGCATCGGGTGTGCACGATACCCACGATTAAAAGCGTAATAGAGCGACATCATTGTTAAACTCTGTGGCGGAATCTTGCGTGAACCGATCGCATCTAAGATAAACTGCCGTGGATTGGCGACAAACATTTCGTGAGTAGGCGGACCGACTTCAGCCCTAACTCGCGTAATGCCTAAGGCAAGAAGGTAATAGATAAGGAAATACAACGCAACCATCCAAACAGCCATCCCGCCATAACCTGAAAAAATGAAAAGAAAAAGGCCTCCTGCCACCAACCCGGCTATTGGCCACCGATAATTTGTTGAATCTCGCATCTCAGACGTGAGATGCCCCTGTGAAGATATCACATTACGATTCATTTTATATGTTCCTATCAGCTTTTTGAAAACAGCAAAGAAGTGTTTGCGTCCCCCATAAAGTGCAAAGCAGGCAATAGCAAGATACGCACCGACCCCTTGCGGTCCGTCATAAGGAAATCCAGGCAAAACTTGTAGCCCCATTGCTCTACCCAAGATACGTTCCCCTTTCCAAAATAGGTAGAAAAACCAGAGTGAAAATGACATCTCTAACGGCATTAAAAATGCAAGCCCTACGCCGAATGAAAGAATATAAACAGGTGTCCAACCTATAGCATCCCACGGTTTTTCTGTGAAGTAGGTTCCAAGATTTGCCGTGCGCACTGGAATCTCTGGAAAAGCGGGAAAGAAGGCGTGGATACCGTTAATCAGGTCAATTCCACCGGCAATCGCAAAGCCAATCCACAGCATTTTATTCTTAAAAAGTCTTCCATCCGAGTGAGTCATTTCTGTCGGTAGACGAACAATCGGATAGGTCAACCTTTCCCGCTCTATCCACTGTTTTCGCAAAAGTAGATCAATACATATCATTATCCAGATTATCACTGACAGAAACACAGTCCACCATAAAATCGGTTCCCACCATGCAGCCAGATATCTTTTGGAATAAAAGGTTGTCCCTCCATCGTAGAAATCTTGTAAAACGGATAAATCGCTTAATGTCATCCAACTGGGTAAATATCGCCAAAAGAGTTGTTGCCATTCGTTTTCTGGGGTTGCGAACCAAAATCCGTTCGGAATCACAGGGACAACAGTCTGCATCATGTCGTGCCCTGCAATTGCTGACGAAAGTGAGAGGATAACGTAGATTGTAAGCAGTTCGCCCTGCCGAAGTGCAAAACGCGGCAAAAACTTATAGAGTAAGAAATTCAGACATGTCAACACTGCCAAAGTTACTACGACGTTGTAAATCAAAGACATCGTCGTAGGCAGCGTGCTCCAAAAACGGAGATGATTCGCCATGATGAAATAGGTATTAGGAGGGATTAGTATGATGCCTATGAAGATAGCTCGAAAGGTCACGCCTGGACGCTCAGACTGTGCCGTTTCTTGAGGAGTTGACGAATGTTTTATCGGTCTATTTGTCATAAGAAGATAGATTGGTAACTTGAAGGCAAAACATTAATAAATGTAATATAACGTGATCTCGGGATAAAAGATATAAAATTCTTAATGCTTTGAATTAGACTCTCATAACCACGGTAGGTTCAGTTTCCCAACCAATTCAGAATACGCGTTTGGTATTCTGAATTGGTTGGGAAACTGAACCTACCGTTTTCAAAATTGCTTACCCCGAGATCACGTTACTATATCAATCGAATTTTATTAAGCGAATTTCTGGAAAGCAGGCGTTGAATTTATTTACTATAAACATGCTGCCACTCTGAAATAAAGCGGTGCAATTAGGATAATTCATGTAAGCGCTGCCATTTCTATGTCTTTAGGGCATCCGTTTGCACAATACCGGGAAAATCACAAGACACAGTACACAAAATAGGCAGACGCTCCAAATCCATAGCTGAGTTGGATCTGAACGAATGATTGACAGTAAGGCGTAAAGTGGGCTGACAACACTTAACATCGGAATGTCGGTAAAGGGACTAATCGGTAACAGAGGCAGGAAAGTAATAGCAAGGATAAAACCATAACTGATGCCTTTGGCACGGGTGGCAGAATTCCATAATGCAAAACCGATTCCAATCAGAGCGAAAAAAGAACAACTCACCAATATCACCATCCCACATTTTATCAATTGTGATGCCTCTAATCCACCAATATAACTTGAAAGAGCAAACAACGGAATTGTGAACCATATACCCCATAATGCCCAAATTACTATCGCAGCTAACTTGCCACCTAAGATCTGCCAGCTCGGTATCGGTGTTAGTGCTAATAGCGCACTGTTTCCACGGGACCATTGCAAACGATCTTCTAAAAAAGGCCTCCGATGTTCCATTTGCACAGATTCCACAGCATGTCTTGGTACAAGAAATTGTGCAATAAAAATGCAGATGATGAAAAGTGTATATGTATGTTTCCCGACATCAATTGCTCTTCCTACCTGTTGCTTATTTATTCCTTGAGCATAGAATTCTACTGTAGCACCAAAAAGCAGAAGGATAAGAGCAGCCAAAATGATAAACTGAATTATTCGGTATTTACGCGAATTGGTATACAAACGAAGGTCTTTAAGGATAAGTGCAAACATCATAGTGTATTTGAGAATCGAGGTATATTACAACGTCTGAAAACTAATGCTGTGTCAACATATTACTGTAGGTCGCGATTCGGAGATCGCTCTTACCAATAGACTGCTTGTGGTAGGAGGGAACTCCGATTCCCGACTCCTTTCAAGACCGATCAATTAGCACTTGATAAAGCACTAATTGACTTAATCAAAAGTTCGTAGGTTCTTGGGTAGAGCGATAGCGAAACCTAACGGACATCTATATTCAACCTAATTATCAAACTCACGTTAAATCAAGAGTATTTTCATTGACGCATTTTCACAAAAGTGTTATTTTGGTACAAGCAACAACATCAAATACATAACTGATCAAGAATGAAATCTCTAAAATAAGGAGTCTTTCAATGTCCAAACTCAATATCGCTTTAGTTGGTGCTGGTCGACGAGGTGCTGGATCACATCTCTCCGTTATTGCAAAACTCAAGGATGTATACAATCTCGTCGCGATTTGCGATATAGACGAAGAAGCAGCAACGCGCGCCGCCCAAAAATACGGAGCGAACCCTTACACGAACGTGCGTGATCTTGTTGAGCATGAAGAACTTGACGTCGTAGACATTACCGTGCCCGGAGTAGCACACCACGCGATCGCATGTTTTATGGCCGATGCAGGTGTACATATCCTTTGTGAAACCCCTATTGCGATGACACTCCCAACATCTGATATGATAATTGAGCGCGCCAAAGCGAACAATGTAAAACTTGAAATTGCAGAAAATTACTATCGTGCCCCGCGGGAACGATTTCTATCAAAGGTTATTGAAGCGGGGGTCATAGGTGATGTCGCTCGAATTTACCGAATTTTCCATGAAGGCGGCTACCACGGCATGAGTATGCTCCGGCTACGCGCTGGCGGTGAACCGAAATCGGCACTCGGTATAACACAATCAACTCCTGTGATTCCCATTATTGACCAGATGAAACGGAACCATACCAATGAAAGATGGAGTCTGGGCTTTATTGAATTTGACAACAATGCAACTGCGATAATGATATATTCTAATGTGATCCATGCGCGCTCCCTTGGTCGTGGACAAACGGGTATCTCCCAAATCGACGGTAGCAAAGGCACCATTGTAGGAGAAGACATCTACGTAACCCCTGAATCCGACCTGCAATCTGGCGCAAAAGGTATCGCTCACCGGGCCAAACGTTCCACGATTGACGTGAACGGTGTCGATGTCATAGAAAAGATTGAACTGGAACTCCCAGATCAAACGGTAACTTGGGAAAACCCGCTCAAACACTATCCGCTTCCTGAAAGACAGATTGCTGTTGCAGATGAACTGCTCAGCATTGCCACAGCAGTACTTAATGACACGGAACCTGAATACGGGGCAGCGCGTGCAAGACAAGACCAGGAAATGAATATCGCAATGAGCGAATCTGGCAAACGCAGCCGCGAAACGCTCCTTTTCCCGCTGACCGAACTCACTGAAACCGAACGCGCCGCTAACGAAAAATATCAAAGGCAATATGGACATCCGATTGAAGATGTTGAGGCTGGAATTGATACCTTTTTCCCCCGGCATTGACATGATAGCACGTTAAGTAGGGCTGGTCAACTGAATTTAGGTTTGTCTTCAGAGGCATTCAATTGTTGATATTTATTCCGATAAGTTTAAGTGCTTGTTTTGGATTGCGGTAAAATAACGAAGTCCATAAGCTATTTCGGTATATCCTGAAGTTCGTAACAAACTTATCACCGCATTGCGTAGGGCTGCCATGACTTATGGATTGAATCAGGGTTATTTAGTTTTCGGTTTTTCTTGCGATTTTCATCACGAACGTTAGTATTTATGATGTAGTCCAATATAAAATATGTGAACACTCCCCTGGTAGGTGCGGTTTCCTAACCGCACCATAGGTGTCAATTTAAGAAAATATAAGCGTGTTTTTCAAACATATAAGAAAAGTGCTGTAAAATAGAAACACCTCTTGTATAATGTAAAAAAAGAATAGTTATTCTACAAAAAAA
>JAJDWA010000027.1 GCA_022825825.1 Candidatus Poribacteria bacterium | reverse complement strand
GGCGGATTCCTTGATATAATAAACATATATAATCGGAAAAATAAAATAAAAATTGTTATTGATGAATCACAGGAGGTCCCTGGGACTGATAATATCTACCTTGATGAGGGGAAAAGTGAGCTACCGCAACTGCCGTTAATTGTCTATCTTGGACTAACACTTGATCTCTGATTTAGGAATGTTACTTTCCCTTGGTTCCAATCTTTTTTATAGTAAACTTTAGAATTAATTGGACATTTCCTCTGTAGGAGCGATCTCCGAATCGCGACTAAACTTAGGAGCAGTCGGGAATCGGAGTTCCCTCCTACAATTTAGGAATGTAGCGTTAATTCTAATCTCTACTATAATCTACTACACTAAACTAACTATGGAGGAATTTTTATCATGGAAAATACCCAAATATCTCTGTTTAACGGTAAAAACATGGACGGTTGGCACGCGAGAGGCGGTGCTTCGGAACATGCATGGTCCGCTATCGGTAATGTCGCACTCAATCCAGCCGACAATAAGTTGCTGGCAGCGACTCATGGAGAAGGCGTTTTTTACAACGGTCCCACAGGACGAACAGTCGATCTCTACACAGAATATGAACACGGTGATTGTGAACTGCACGTAGAATTTATGGTGCCGCAAGGTTCAAACTCAGGTGTTTATGTGATGGGTCGGTATGAAATTCAAATATTGGATAGCTGGGGTGCAACAGAACTCCACTACGGGACATGCGGCGGTGTTTATTGTCGTTGGATTGACAATAAACCTGTTGATGGTGTGCCGCCGCGAGTGAATGCAAGCAAACCTCCGGGTGAATGGCAAACGTACGACATTACCTTTCACGCCCCAAGATTTGATGCTAACAACAATAAAACAGCCAATGCAACCTTCGTCAAAGTCGTGTGGAATGGGGAAACCGTTCACGAGAATGTTGAAGTGGCAGGTGTCACCCGTGGTGCGATGTTAGCAGATGAAGCCGCTACAGGTCCTTTATTGTTGCAAGGGGACCACGGACCAGTTGCTTATCGCAATGTTGTTTTGACACCAATCGATACCTAAAAGAAAAGTGAATCAAACCTCGATTTGCGATGATAAGTTATAGTGAAATCCAAAATATGTAACACTGGTGAATCAATGGCTCATGCGTGTTCGGCATTCGGTGGGTGCGGTTCCTAACCAGGCAGATGACCACACGGGAAATCCTGTAGAATACCATACGCGTATTCTACAGGATTTCCCGTTGATTTGGCGTCCCCTGCCAGTAACACAAGCTTTAGTTGTGTTACAAAAAATTGATTATACCAATACACGTTATCTTTAATCTAATACCATTTCTATTTATACAGTTCACATAACGATTAGTGTTCAGAAGTCGCATTGATAAGAGGCGGTTCAGTTAGGAAACCGCACCTATAGAAATGGCATAATCTACAAACTGAAGTTTTTAGGAGGAAATTGACAATGTTTATAACAGATTTAGACGATACAAAATATAATGCAGTTGTCTCTTCAATTAATCTTGATATGTGTTTGCAAATACTTATTGCTACTGAAGGTGATTATTTTGTACTTTTGGCATTAACTCCAGTACAGAATGAAAAGGTTAGAAGAGTAAACATAGCAAGATTTTCGGAGGAGAATGAAGCGATCACTGCATATAGAGATTTGATGCAGAAAATAGAAGAAAAAAAAGGCGTTTGGAGCCCTTTGGATGTCGTAAATCCTCTTAAATAGATTCTGGGTCAGTTAGAGTAAACATCTATACTGTTTTTTACTTGGGACAGACGCAAAAACAGTTGACACTGCCTCCCTAAAACGTTAATATACACATAAGGAGGATGGATGCGTTATCATGGATGCAAAATATGGTATGTTGCTACTGCCAGTGCGACGTGTACATTTAACGAACCGACCTTACCGTACATCGGAAGGTAAATTGCCATATCACAGACATCAAAAGTGCGCCGTGAAATGCCGCGATATTCGTTTCCGACAATCAGGCACACTTTTTCAGGATATTCAACCGTATGATAAGGCACTGCATCGGATGCTACCTCTAAGGCACACGCGAGATAACCTTCTTCTTTATATTTTTTAACGGCATCAGCAGCATATTTTGTTGTGTGCCACGGAACTCGACGATGTGTACCGCGCCCAATACCCGCGATAGTCGGGTGTGGTGGATGCGCGCTAATACCGGCTAACACAATCTCGCGAACGCCACACGCATCAGCAATTCTGAAGGTTGCCCCGACGTTAACTGGATCTTCAACGTCTTGCAGAACAAAAACGAGTTCGACTGCTGGAGAACCTGACTGTTTTAAAAAGTGTTTAAGATCTTTATTTCGTAACTGTTTCATTTAGAAGGAATTATTATAACTATGGATAAATTAAAACTCGGTGTTATTGGTGCTGGTGGTATCGTCTGCCGAATGCATCTACCTGATTTGACAAGAGGTGAAGATTTTGAAGTCGTTGTTATTGGTGGTAGACGCGAACACCGTCTTAAACATCAGTGTCAAGAATTTGATATTCCACGCTGGACACAGGATTATGATGCGATTATAGCAGATGACACACTTGATGCTATTCTTGTCGGCACACCACATCCGTTACATGTTTCGTGGGGTGTTAAAGCATTGGAAGCGGGTAAGCATGTGTTGATGCAAAAACCGCTCTGCGGCGATATGGATGAAGCGAATCAATTTGTTACCGCAGCCGAAGCGAGCGGTAAAACTGTGATGTGTCTACCACATTTCAGCGCTGGCATTTATAAAGTCCGCCAACTTATTGCTGAGAATGCCATCGGACGCGTGTCTGGTGCAAGAATGCGGAGTAGCCATGGTGGTCCCGAGATATATTATGCCGAAATTCGGGACATTTTCGGAGAATCTGGCGACGATTTGTGGTTTTTCGATGCGAAACAAGCAAGCGTTGGTGCGCTGTTTGATATGGGTGTTTATGCTGTTTCCGGACTTGTCGCAATGCTCGGCACTTTCAAACGCGTAACAGGTTTCGTCTCCACTTTTGACAAACCGACAGAATTAGAAGATGTCGCAACGCTTGTGCTCGAGATGCAATCGGGTGGTATTGTCACAGCAGAAACAAGTTGGTGCGATCCTGCGCGAACAGGTGAATCAAGTGTCCACGGGACTGCCGGCAAGTTTACAATGCCCGGTAAAGATGGTGCTGCACTTACGCAATGGACACCTACCTCTTATACCCGCGAACATGCCCCAGTTGATACAAAAGCGATTGACTGTAGCGATGTTGCACCGAGCGGGATGCATGCACATTTTGCTGAACATCTCCGATCAGGAACACAACCGCCTCTCTCCAATGTTTACACAGCACGGCATGTTACTGAAATCCTGCTTGCTGGTCTCAAATCCTCTGAAACGGGTAAGGCAATCGAACTGACGACAGAAGCAGACAAGTAATTAGAAAAACAGACATCTGCATGTAGGTATGCTTTCCGTACCTACATGCAGATGTCTAAACATTTAATCTAAACTTGCATGAAATTCTGACCAATCGTCAAGATTGTTTAAGTTGACAGCATCTAAAATTGAGCCATCGTCTTCAATACCGCTTGCACCGAGAATGCCTTTGCGGGTATCGTCATCGTGATGGTACCCCTCAATTGCGGCGTTCAACTCAGCCACAGCGTTAGCATCAAGGCTACCGCCGCTCTGCTCCAAAACCCACGCTTCAAATTGCGGATAGGTAGGTGAATTGTCGCGGATATACGCCAGTGTTGCGTCTTTATCAAGCCCAAGCCCGTCTAACACCATCTGATCGTACCCCGCTCCACATGCAGGGTAATCTTCATGGAGTACCCCCTTGGCGTCCATCAGGACTTTAGACCAAAATCGAGGGAGATGTAACACGCCGAGAGGGCCTGCGACCCCAGAACTAATTGTGGGAATCATTGCCGTTTTCTTTTTTCTTCCAAACATAACAAGCCTCCTTGCCTATTATGGGTGAGTATAAGTCGTAACTTACAAGTCCATCTTGCAAGTTTTCCCATTATAGCAAAATTTCAAAAAAATGAGAAACAATATTTTTTAGAAGGATTTACTGCTATGCCCGAAGCATGCAACCATAGAACAATGCTCACGATGGCAATTTTTGTGATTGCCTTGACATCGACTAAAAATGATGGTATTCTATATTAAAGCGTTTCGCAGTAATGTGTGCAAGTGGTTGTAGGCATTTATAGACAAAAGACATCCACTTGCTCAGTTGCTTGCCTGAGGCTACTCCCCTATGAAAACCAAGGGAGGTTTTTCTGATGACTCCTGATTTTGCCATTGCATGGCTAATTTTCAATATTATTCTTGTCACAATCACCCTTACATGGGGTATCTTTCGGTATCGGCGAGGGATTTGGTATCGGAAACTTTCGCTGAAAATCCAGGCATATCTGCTTTGGGGGATAGGTGGTGTTGCGTTACTCAGCAGTATGATTCCGTTTGCCTATCTCTATACAGAACACCTTTGGTCTACAAGCGTTAATAACGCAGATGTGTTTTGGAAACTCCGAAGAGTTCGATGGGGTATCTTCTTCGGATTTTTCTTCGTTGCGTTAGCGTTTATGAATTTGAACGCAGTAATAGCAAAACGGCTCTGCCCGGAACCGCGAGAGTTTTCCCGCTGGACCCACCAACGCACCGTCACCTACCATCGCACCTTTTTTCTTGGCACAGTTTTTCTTGCTATTCTCTTTGCAATCCCAATGATGTCCCTACAGGATATTTTTATCCGTTTTTTGGAACGTCCAACAGAGAAAGTAGAACCGTTCTTGTTAGGAAAAGATCGGAATTTTTATCTTTTTACCTTTCCAACGCATAGAGCGGTTAGCCTCTGGGTAGAGATTTTACTATGGGTAACCTGTGGCGTTGTAGGTTTACTCTACAACTTTTACTATCGTAGGGACGCGCGCTCTATGGGGTACGTGAAAAGAAATATCGTTTTCCACGGTTCTATTTTGTGGCTTATGTTACTGGCAGTTGGGATATGGAGAATTTACGTGTATCTGTGGGGTAAGGTTTATACTTCTCCGATTACAGACAATCTTACAGAATTGCACGGATTCTTTTATATGGATTTCCAACTTGCAGGTGCAACTTGGATATATTCTGCGATACTTCTCAGTATAGGTATTGTAATCTTGATTAATCTCTTTTATCGAAAACGTATTGTATGGTACATGGCAATTGCGGTTTGGGGTTTAAGCTATCTTACACTCATTCACGTCTATCCATTTATGAATCATTGGTGGAACGTTAGAACTGTTGAACTCACTAAAGAGGGAGAATATCTGAAATCACACATTCAAAGCACACGCGAAGCTTTTGACTTAAATGAGATTGAAGTAAAAGAATATGACGAACAGTTTGCTACCTTAGATATGGTTAAGCATAACCCAGATGTAGTAGAAAATATTCAACTCTGGGACCGGCAGGTTATTTTTGATTTGCTAAAAGCCGACCATCGTGCTATACATCACAACTTCCATCGTTTTACAGATGTAGATAGATATCGTGTAGGTAAACCTACGACCTCTCAACCTACGCAACAGGAACAAGCACTTATTGAACTTGGGGAAAACAACGAATCCATAGAAAGCACAGAAATTGAGTCGTCAAATGAGACAGGTATGGAGACTGAATCTACCGAACAGTATAGACAAGTATTAATCGCAGTGCAGGAAATAGATCCAGACGACGCCCAAGGATGGAGGCTTCAAAAACTTAGTTTTACACACGGTTACGGTGTCTATATGTCCCCTGTCAATGATATAGAGGACTGGGATCCCGTTTTTTGGGTAAAAGGTATTCCAATTACAGAAACGGAAAATAGCGAAACCGCATTACAATCCCGAATTTACTATAATGAAGAATTTCCAGAGTTAAAGGTTACTCAGCCACGTATTTATTATGGAGAAATGACTTACGATTATGTCATTGCTAATACAAAAGAACCTGAAAACGACCTTGAAAATAAGCTAAAAAACAATGGAACTACAGATAAGAGCACCTCTACCTCTGAAACTACAAAAAGCGATTATCACTACGATGGAACAGGAGGGGTTCAATTAGGAGGTTGGTTCCGACGCCTCTGTTTTTCAATTAGGTTTAACACTTTTAGGATTCTCAGAAATGAGTTACTGCAACCAGATAGTAGGGTAATGTTTTGGCGAAAAATTGGCACTCGACTTGGAAAGAAGGTGGTAACTGATCGTTTATCACATATAGCACCTTTCTTAGATTACGATCCAGACCCATATATTGTTATTAATAATGGAGAATTGTGGTGGATTGTTGATTTCTATGTGACGAGTAAACATTATCCCAATGCACAGTTTTACGAAGATGATACATCGCCGACACCTGATAGCAACTATGTAGAACCCCAATTTAAAAGGTTTAAGCGGTTTAATTACATTCGAAATTCAGGTGTTGCCGTTGTGAATGCTTATTCGGGTGAAGTGAGTTTTTATGCAATTAAAAGAGAAAATGAGGTCATTACAGGAGCATATCATAGAGCATTTCCGAAACTATTTAAAGGGCTTGACGAAATGCCCGTAGGATTGCAAGAACACCTTCGATTTCCAGATTATCTAACCCGCATTCAAGCCAAAATTTACGGTATTTATCATGTTGAAGATCCTAAACAATTTGTTAATAGAGAAGATCAATGGCATATTCCAATGGAAACTTATTATTCAGAAGGCCCGGATCAGGAGATGATGCCGTATTATGCAATGCTTAAATTACCTGGCGAAGACGAAATTGAGTTTGTTAACATGATCCCGTTTACACCACCGAAGAAGGAATTTAGAATGAAGGCTTGGTTAGTTGCCCGATGCGATGCTCCACATTACGGTGAACGCATCCTATATTTTCTTTCAAATCAGGTAGGAGTTGATGGACCAAAACAAGTAGAAGTTGATATCGCCAACGAATTAGCTAATAAATTATGGGCACGAAACCCTATTATTCGGGGAAATATACAAATATTTCCTATTGATAAAGGGATATTTTACGTGGAGCCTGTCTATCAAATTCCTGCA
Source organism: Candidatus Poribacteria bacterium (assembly GCA_022825825.1). Taxonomy (GTDB): domain Bacteria; phylum Poribacteria; class WGA-4E; order WGA-4E; family WGA-3G; genus MSPOR6. The sequence continues at coordinate 165,832 of JAJDWA010000027.1, read as the reverse complement.
AATGACGCGACAGATGCCAATTCTGGCGACGCCGTTAAAAAACGTCCCCAGCTAAAAGAGGTATTCGTCGCTGCACATAAACTTGCTTCGGACAAATCATTTATTGAAGAATTGCAGGAGATCATTGTAGGACAGAAGATTGATACATCCCAAACCAACACAGATGAAACAATGGGTGAAGAAAAGGAACCTACCCTTGCAGAACTATATGAAGATGTTCAGAAAGCCATGGAAGCGTTTGGGAAAGCCTTAAAGGCACAAGAAAACGGAAATGGGCAAAATACTTCTGCCAAAGCAGGTGGAGAAAAAGAGTAATAAATATAATACGAGGGTCGTTATTCGGTTCGCGAACCGAATAACGACCCTCGTATTTTCGCGGCAAAAACCTCATCCAGATGGAAAATTATCGAGGCAAGAAACGTTGTTTCCACTTCTGATTATCTATCCACTTAACAGAGAAGTGTAGCAGATTTTCCATTAACTTATTATTTATCTCCACATCCCTCTCAGTATCATTCTTTAGACTTGTGACGATATATAACCCTTTCTGAAACGGAAGCGTGAGTAATGCTGAGGCATCCTGCTCAGTAGACTTCGCAAGTGAATTCCATTTACCGAGCGGGTCTACCCACATATCGTCAAGCTTAACTAAGGGAATCTCTTTGGTATCCGGTGTGGTGTTAAGCATATTTGGGGTATGAAAGACACGACTCCTCCTCCCTTGAGCGGTTGGCAAAAGTTCATCTGTTTCGTCATATTCTACGCCCGTCAGCGGTTCTGGAATCCATCCTGCCCCGCGCCTCTGTCTGGAGTTTGTTTTGACATCTTGTCCCGAAACGATGACTACGCCCCCTTGGCTAACGAAATTTTTGATTCGGTGCTCAGAATCTATATTAAGACGGTAGCCCCCTTTATAAATTTCGCCAGCGCCTATCCATAATATATCCATTTTTGCGAGCCGGTCATTCCGCAGATTGCCAACAGATTCATAAAGCATGTGATGTTCGTAAACGTATTCAAAACGCTCAAGGACACGGAATTCTTCATTAGCACCATTGCTTGTGAATGCCATTACCTTAAGGGGTAGACGCAATCCATTTTTTGAAGGCAACAACTTCATCAATGGAATTCGCAACCGTCTTTTGTTGAGTTTAGGATACGCTAATTGAGAAAATGCCTCTTTTTGAAGTGGATTCTCACGTATCTGTTCAACCAGTGCATTTTGTGTAACAAGACGGTTCGCGAAATACGGAATCAACTTGCGATGAACAGGAACTCGATGACGTAAGGAGTTATCAAAATGCGTATAAGCACTTTCGACCTCCCAACGTCTGCTATAACTTGAATCAACAGTCTTCAAGTCAATCCGTTCTTCATTGACATTGGTGACGTATCCATGAACAAGGTTCATACCGTGAATTGGGCGTCCCTGTGTATCTTGGATCGCGATTTCTTCAGTTTCGCTACGGTCGATCAGTGCATCTGTTAGGGCAGATATGCTGAACGTTTCAACTTGACGTTTTTCTCCACTTTCAATAATAGTACAAATATCTCCACGCGGAAAAATTACATCTGCATCCCGAAAAGATCGGAACTCCAGTCCAATTTTCTTATAGTGCCTCGGTGTTCGGTGTTCAGGCGTTGTGACCCGTTCAAAAGGTCCCACACGATGATGTGCCACTGGATTGAGGCGTATTCTCCTAACACTAAGTGGTTCTATATGCCATTTAAACTCAAGGTTTCTCCCCCATTCACCTGGATCAAAGAGTCGAATTTTACCGACTTGGATAGTATAAGCTGTATTATTTTCAAAGACTAAAAAGTATCTGCCTTGCTTGTCTTCTACCATGCGACATCTAAGTCCTCGGTCATCGCGACGGTTGAAGTTGTTGATATTATGTTTGTATTCATGATCATAACCCCATTGATCTTTGAATCCCTTATTATCCTTATCTCTTACATTCATGAAGGATATGTGTTTGTCGTTGTAATCTTTTAACAGCCCCATATATTCGCCGTCAACATGTGTTACCCCCTTAATCCTAAATTTGACACGCGTCCCGACAAGACGTTCAATAATTCTTTCATAACTTTCCTCTGCCATAAAACTTTTGGGTTCCTCCAAAATAGCATCCATCTCCTCCTCTACCGATGCCTCCTTATCCCCACCATATTCTGAAGCAACCGTATCAATACGTTGCAACTGTTGTTGGACCGGTTTCGCTGCACTTTTGATTCCAGACACCATCATGTTCACAGCATTTTTGACCGCTTCACCCAATTCAACGAACATATTTCTGGTTTTTCTGATTATGCGCTGATGTAGGGGCGGATTAAGTAAACGTTCAAGTTCCCATACACGTTCCCGTTTTTCGCGCTCATTCATCGTATCATGGTGACGGATATATGCTCCAATGTTATTCTGCAATTCCCCCTTTTTAAAAATATAACTCGGTGCCTGCCCTCGTTGCCTGGATTCTTCGGATATAATTTCTGCCCCTTTCATGTCAAGACGCATTGTACCGTGATAACGGTGCCCGTTCTTCAGATGAAAGACCACGTACTTATTCATAAGTGTTTTTTGCAATCTGTCTTTTTTAAATAATCGTATAAGGTAAGCGATTCCATGGATGACAAACACTGCAACAGCGACAAGAGCACCTAAAAGTAACCTATCCCAAAGACCTTTTGCACTACTCTCTACATCATCAACATTACCATCTTCCTGACCTATCACCGAGTAGGTTGTAAATACCATCCCTAAAATGAGAATTAACAGTATTATTTGTCTTTTCTTAAACATGATGCAAATCCTCCATTAATAAATATTAACCCCATTTTCAGCTGCAATTCTGCGTACATTTGCATTTGCAAGCGGAATTTTCTCTAACGGCAGATGCTCTATCAATCCGTAGCCATCGGGATAGAGCGCGTCAAACCGTTTTAACGCTACACTCAGATCCAATTCGCCTACACCCGGCACCTCTTCATTGAGATGTAAGACTAACCCATTTTCAACACGAATATCTTTAATATGTGCCATAGGCGCGATCGGTCCCATCACGTCAAAAATGTGGTTGAGTCTGGCTTTACTTTCATAAACTTGACGAAGTGTTTGGAAATGATTAACAAAATCCAGGACAATACGGAGTCGGTCAGAACCGACTCTCTCAACGACATGTTTGCACGTTTCAGGTGAATCCATAATGGATACTGCGTGTGTTTCCATGACAAGTGTCAACGCTTCACGTTCAGCATTTTCTGCGATAGGCTTAAGCGTCTCAATTAAGCGTTCCATTGATTCAAACAGGTGGTTATCCCTATGAGATGTCCATGCACCATCCGGATTCAAACTGCCTGGTCGGAAAAGGTAGTAAAACGCTCCGAGTTCTTTCGCCACCGGCATACCACAATTCACCGCTTTAACCGCTGCTTCGCGTACTGAGAGACGCGGATCAAATAAACACTCTCCATAAATTATACCAAATTGTACCAAATCGAGTTGCGCTTTGTCAAGCAAATCGCGACACCGCATAATCTCATTTGGAGAAACAAGCGGAATATTTGAACTGGCGAAATGATAACTTACCCCAGTAAACTGCAATTTCTGAATTGCTTCAATCTCTTCCTGATTCAGCGTTCGGAAATCACTGCACATGCCAACGACACCAAGTCTCATAACGTTTCACCCCCACTTAAGCTTTTCAATAGATCGCGTGCTTCTGATAAGTCAACAGTATCAAATCCTTCTGTGAACCATTCATATATCGGTTTAAGCAGTGCACGCGCATCGTCATGTCGATTCTGTGTCATCATAAGTTTGCTTAAACTGATAGCTGTTCGGAGTTCCCATGATTTTGCTTCTTGGTGTTGGGCAAGAGTCAACGCTTTCTGAAAACATTTTTCGGCTTCACATTCATGTTTAGGTGTGTAGCTGTTTTTCTCAATTGTTTTGACAGATGTATCTACGAAAGTTTTTGAAACGCACCCTTCCGATTTTAGCAGAAGTTCTCCTTTGAGTTGATAAAGTTCCGCTTCATTAGTGCGTTCACCACTTTCAGCAACAGCAGCCAACGCTTCTGCTACTGCCTGAAGTCCATCTTGAATTTTGTTTGCTTGTCCACAAGCGTGTGCCAACATTCCCAAATAAACAGGACGTAAGACCCGTGAGCGGTTAGATTCCCATTCGGCAATTCCCTCTTGAATTAAGGCAATTCCCTCTTCGTGTGTGCCATCAAAATTCTGTTGAAGTGCCCATCCTTTCATTATTTTACCTGTCGGTTCCCACACGGAAAAACCGTGCTCTCTGCAAATCACGAGCAGTTCCGTAGCATACGCGTTAACTTTCTCTACGTCGCGCCGTTGCTGGTACAACAACGCTCCAAAATGGAGGGAAACCACTTGACTGAACGGATGTGGCCGTTCTTCACCCATACGTTGTGCTGCCTGTAGCTGCGACACAGCTTGGTCAGGATATCCTAAACACCATACCAACGGTGCGGCATAAGAACGCAAGGTCATCCCTGGATCAGCGAGATAGTGAAAAAATGCATGTACGGGATGTTGGTGCGGGTTATAGCATGCAATCCCTGCTTCAACGTGAGCATGTGCCATTTTCAGCTCGCCAAGATAATAAAGTGTCGCGCCTAATGCCCGATGTGCTTCTACCTCCAATACTGTATTCGCTTGTTGCTGCGCCATCACAAGGCACTGTTCTCCAAGTTCCCGTGCTGTTTGTAACTTTGCTCGCACCAAATAAGAAAGCCACAATCCAAACAAAATTGGAAATCGGAGCGGCATGCGTTCGTTATTGGGCATGGTTTCCAACAGTACTTTTGCCCGTGTATATGTTTTTTCTACTTCCAGTGCCGCATAACCCATTGTTGCAATAAGAGCGGGGCCCAAAGTTGTTTGAATCACCAATTCGCGTGCTGCGCGTGCTGGTGTTTCTGGCATTTTTTCTAACAAAGTCAATCCTTGTGTCAAGTGTCGAACCCCTTCAACGTTTGCTGATCGTTCTACCGCTCGTTGTCCCGCCTGTTGCCAAAATTCAATTGCCCGCTCAGGCAGTTCGCCTTCTGTGTAGTGATATGCCACCAACTCCGGCTGTGCACGCACAACATCCTCAAAGGCTTGCCGTAATACGGTCGCAATACGTCGGTGGTACGCATGTCTTGTGCTTTTAAGTAAGGCTTGATATGCAGTTTCACGGATTAACGGATGTTTAAAAGTATAAATTTGTTTATTCTCATGGGTTTGTCGACACCTCAAAATTTCTGCTTCAACAAGCTGCTGCAATTCTTTTTCAAGCCACGTGAGGTCATTCTGCTGTTTCGGAAATGGGCGGAATGATGCAAACTGGTCAGGGTGCGCGAGAAACTCGCCGGCTTCAGGTTCTTCAGTCATGCTCACGAAAACTTTATATAAAAGTTCCGCTGTCCACTCCCTACCAAGCGTCGCTCCGATTTGAACGAGTTCTTTTCGCGCACCGAGTCTGTCAAGTCTTGCTGTCAACGATGCTTGCAATGTCGCAGGTATCTCTGTTAAAACATCAATATTTTGCAGGTCAGATTCAAGCACCATGCGTGTTAATTCCTCTACAAACAGTGGCACCCCTTCTGTTTTATCTGCAATTTGCTTAGATACATCCGTAGGTATCGCCTGCTCACCCGCTACTTCCGTAACCATCTGTGAGACCTGCCTTCTGTTTAAACGTTTCAACGATATTTGGGTTCCCCACGCTAATTCAGTAAGTGTTTTCAGTTTTGCTCTGGCTTCTGCTTGTGTGCTATCCTGATTAACGTCCATTTCGGCCCGCGACGTCAAAATTGCAAGGATAGGCGCGGTCTCTATCCGAGAAATTAAAAGATGTAAAAATTCCAATGTAGATGGATCAGCCCAATGTAAGTCTTCAGCAATCAATAAAAGCGATTTTTGCTCAGCGGTTTTCAACAAAATCTGGACGAGTGCTTGTAAAGTGCGGCGTCGACGTTGTGCAGGTTTTAATTCTACGGTTTGGTAGTCCGCCTCTATCTCTAAGAGTTCAGCTAAAAGTGGGAGCAAATTTAACGAAAGTTCATGGGCATTTAGGAATTGCTTCAGTTTTTCCAGTCGTGTACTTCCGTCGTCCATCTCACCGAATCGTAAGAGTTGATGTTGCAAAAGTGATAGAATTGGATAGAGCGGACTATTTTGTGAATCGGGTGAACCCCGGCACTCTAATATTTGTGCTTCAGCCTCTGCCACTTGATCAGCAATAACAGCAACAATACGAGATTTACCAATACCCGCTTCACCTTCTATCAATACTACCTGTCCCGAAGATGCTGCAGCGAGTTTCCACCGTTCTTTTAGCGTTGCAACCTGTCGAGTTCTGCCGATTAAAGGCGTCACATTGCCTTGTAGCGGAAGTTTTGCCTGTTCGCGTCTGAAATCTGGAAGTTCACTATCCGGATGTTCGTCTAGTATCTGATAAATCGAAACGGGTTGCGAAATCCCTTTCAATGCTATTGTGCCTAAGTCTTGATATGTAAAAAAACCTTCAATCAATCTAAGCGTAGTCTCACCAACGACAATACCGTTTGGAGGCGCAATTTGCTGCATGCGAGCGGCTATATTCGGTGTCTTTCCAACAATATCTATTGCATCTCCATGATAACGTTCAAGAGCAGAGATGCGCTGGTAGGACTTTCTAATAGGCACCCCTACTTCCCAGACGACCACCAAGCCAGTATCAATACTTAGGCGCACCTGTATTTGAATACCAAACGTTCCTACCAAACGTGAATTCAGCTTTTCTAATCCGGCAACAATACCCAATCCTGCCTGTACAGCACGGCGCGTTGCGTCCTCATGCGCAAGCGGATACCCGAAGTATACTAAGATACCATCACCAAAATATCTGGCAATGTGGCCATCATATTTTAAAACGACCTCTGCAACAGATGCACGATATGCATCTAACACCTGTCGTAAATCCTCGGGATCCAGCTGTTCTGTCAATGCCGTTGAATCTATAACGTCACAGAACAAAACTGTCAGTTGTCGCCTTTCTGCCTTGCTGATAGAAGTTGCGCTGAGCGGTGTGTCTGTGTCATCAAGTGCGCGACCACAGTCACCACAGAATTTAACGGCTGGATTCATAAAACCACAGTCAGGGCAACGTTTTTGCGTTAGGCTTTCCATAATGAATATCTTGTTAATCTATAGCACGAACTCCATGAAGTCTTATGAGTCTTTCTTTTTATAGATCGTAACGTCTGTCCTCCGTTACGTTCATAACATATAAATTGTTGATTTTCCGGATACCGACAAATTGATTATGCCAAGAAAAATTTGGAATTGGTATTTACCAAGCAAAGAGTAGCTCTAACAAAGCGAAAGATTAATTTGGAAATGTTATCGTGAATTATGAAAATAATTATACACTGTCACCCCTCAGTAGGTGGGGAATGCCTAAAGAAGCATGCGCCAAATCAACGGTATGAATGCCATTTAGGCATTCCCCGTGTGGCATGCTCCATGATTCATACCGTTGATTTGGAGGTTTCCTAACCTCGCTGGTGCAAAGTGTCCAAAAAAATCTAAAATCCACTATAAATTTCAACATTTTCACAAAATTGACCTACAGGAGTCAATTTCTAAAATTCTCTTCGAAATTGTTGTAGATATTCCCCGAGTTCTTCATCACCCGGTTCACGTTTATGGGCTTCTCGCAAATAATTGATAGCTTTATCTCTAATACCAATTTTCATATACAACGCACCGAGATTGCGATAAGGGGCGGCATAGGTAGGTTTCAATTCTATAGCTTTAAGATACATCCAATGCGCCTGTAGCAGGTGATCTTTTGTAGATCCAATAAGAATATTGAGTGTCGTTTGTATGTTTCCACGGTAAGGAAAAACCTCAGCACCTTGAGCCTTTGCCTTTTCTTCAAATGCTTTTGCTATTTTGGAAGAACTCGTTTCGAAAACGATGTAGCCAGACTCTATCGTTTGAATAGCGAGGTCAAGGTCTGCAAGCGCGCCCTCAAGCGACTCTTTCAGAATACGCCATGAAGGCCATTTCGGCCCAGCATATTTCAACCCAAGATCGTAGTGGACAGAACCGAGATCGTTATATATCTCAGCATTTTCAGGGCGCAACTCTAATGCCTGTTCATAAAATTCAATAGCTCCATTGAAATCCTGTGCGTTATAAGCATTGACAGCATCAATTCGAACTATTTGAAACTCTTCGCTTTCCTCGTTAATTTCTTGAACGGATTGAGTGTTCTCTCCCAAGAAATATATAGTGAGAATCAACGCAACGGACAAACAAACGATAATGATTGTGGGCAACTGCAATTTCATTTTCATTCTCCCTTGTCGTAGTTTAATGGAATTAGTATCTCATTCAAATGATTGAGGTTCTATTTCTGGACTTTTTGTTTTTTAGTGATCAGTCAATGGACTCGCTGTGTTCGCTTTTATAACTCTTAAAACACTTATCTCCAACGATTGTTCCTATCAAAGGTGATAGGAATAGACTTCGGTTCACCATTTCTTTCAAAGTAGAGTTGAATTATACTTGGTGGTTGAATCTGTGCTTGAATCTGTTCATCCACAATTTTGAAAATTTCGAGAGTATGAATTTCAATGCCGTTTATTTGGTAAACGATATCACCTTTCTTGAGAACACCTGCTAATCCACTATCTCTTTTAATGTTTGTGACGAGAACACCGCGGCGTTTATATTTTTTAGATCTTTTCTTGTCGGGCTGTGTGAGGGTGAGTCCCCATCTTCGCGGTGCGTATTCCCATTCCAGCGTCTTTAGTTTCAAGTCCGTCTCTCTTTTTTTACCACGCCGGATGAATTCACACTGAATATTTTGGTTGAGTGGAAGCAAACGCACGATCGCCTTAAAATCGTTTTCATTCTTTATTCGATGTCCTGAGATAGACTGGATAATATCACCTCGTTTAATACCAGCAGCATTAACAGGACTCTGTTCCTCCAATTCTGATACTAAAACCCCACGAGAAAAAATAGATTTTTGTGAAGCTTCCTTCCCCAAAAGTTTTTCAGCCATTTCTTCTGTTACAGACTGTATTTCCACGCCAAGATAAGGCGGAACAATGCAACCATGTTCGGTAATTTTCTCTATGACCTTTTTTGCTTTATTAGCAGGGATTGCAAAGCCAACCCCCTGTGATCCGCCGCTCGTTGAACGGATAACGGTGTTTATACCGATGAGTTCGCCATGTACATTAACTAAAGCGCCACCGCTATTTCCAGGGTTAACAGACGCATCTGTCTGAATCAATGCCTCATAAATACGATTGTCTACTGCCAGAGAACGCTGCGTTGCGCTGACAATACCAACTGTTACTGTAGGTTGAGCAGTGCCGATTGAAAGTCCAAAAGGATTTCCGATTGCAAGTGCCCATTCACCAATGAGTAAATCATCAGAGTCGCCCCACTTAATTTCAGGTAAATCCTCTTTAGTATCAACTTTCAAAAGCGCGAGGTCAGAAAAAAAGTCGTAGCTAAGTATATGTGCATCAAATTCACGTCCGTCAGCAGTGGCAACTTTGATCTTTTCGGCATCCTCAATGACGTGATGATTTGTAAGGATATAGCCGTCTTCACTAATAATTACACCTGAACCGACTTCACGCAGCGAACGTTTAGGGATAGATGGAACTTCCCCCAAAAATTCCCTCAAAACCCATTCGTCATAGGTTGTTAGCTGCGAAACACTTCGTATAGCACTGATATTGACAACTGCGGGGCTGGCACGTTCTACTGCTGTTACGATCGCTGTCCGTCTTGATTGTGTAACGGCACGTTGTAAGTCCTGCTCAGTAAATACATTCACTAAAAACGAAAGACTGAAAAGTGAAGAGACTATCACCAAAAGCAGAATTATAATCCATTTGCGCTTACAATACAATGAAATCCCTACAATATATGAAAGGAGCTTGTTTAACATTTTTTCTTTATGTATTCTGTCACCGTTTCAAAAGTTCCTTGTGATAATTCGCATTGTCTATGCTTGCAATTTCAGGGAGATACGGTACCCCTCCAATCCTGGGTCTGTATCAACAATTTTTTGCACATCTTGTTGGGAACGGCGTTTGGCGGGGAATTTTTCTGCATTCGCACATCGGAGTGCTATCCTTGCACCTACTGAACTTGCGCGTCGAAGGTTATCTAACTCTACTTTTTCCAGCGTATCATAGGCAGTATGTCCAAACCCACGTCCAGAAGGAGCGGAAGAGGGATCACCCATGTGGCACGATGGCACACCTTCAAGGAAAAAAGGAAAATGGTCGGAGTAAGAATGCACCTTCTGCCCAACAGGCATATCTGCATGCATCTGTTGTTGTGCTTTTTTAAAGAACGGTTCCAACGTATCCCATTGATGTAAGACAATCCCTTTTCGGCTTGTGCCACCCGCTGCATCCATATTCAGCATGAATCGGACGTTATCTAACTCGTTTGCATGCGCTTCAACGTAACGAAATGCGCCGGTAAGTCCAATTTCCTCTGTTCCAAAGGCGATAAATCGGACAGTCCGTTTTAGCATATCCGCCGTATAGGTAGCTAAGACGCGCGCTACCTCTATCACAGATACCATCCCTGAGGCAGGGTCGTGTGCGCCTTGCGAGATGTCGTGTCCATCGTAATGGCAACCCAAAACAATCATCTCTTCAGAAATTTCTTTCCCTGGTAAGTCAGCAACTACGTTCCAAGAGGTGCGAGGTTCATTAATATCCGTCGTTTGAAGCCGCATCATCACTTTTCCATAACGATCAATACACCGCGTTAGGAAATCACCATCTTCCTTACAAACAGAAATACCGGGGATAGGGGCTTGTCTATTATTTTGAAGACTACCGGTTTCAGGTCCCACACCAGGATGTTCACTCACAAAAATAAAAGCACTTGCACCACCGAGAACCGCACGTTCATATTTTTCCTTCCGATGCACCCATCTTCCAAGGTCCCTCGGTGATGAACTCTTTGCCATCACAAGTTTACCGCGGGCAGTTTCACCGAGTTCACTGTATTCCGGCGGACTTCCATGCCCGACAGAAACGAGTTCAGCAGTAATATCACCTGCTGGACAGTAGGGTAACGAAATGCAGTGTAAAGATCGTTCAATAGGTTCTGTGATTGTAAGCGTAGCTGCGCCGCGTGTCCAACCTGCATAGGGGTATTCCTCCAATCTAACATTTTTAAGTCCGTAGCGGGTAAATGTTTCAGAGATAAAAGTAGCGGCTTTATATTCTTCAGGGGTTCCTGCAAATCGAGAACCGAAATCATCACATAAAACGGTCAGATTATCCATGACTTCGCTGCTCGTGTAAATATCACCGACCATTTGCTGGTCAATATCAAGATGTGGATTTTTGTTTTTCATAATTTAAAATTTCAGTTTCTATTGTTGTATTCGTGACGTAAACAAACTTTTATACTGAAGATGCAGTAGAAGTAGTATCAACCTTACCATCTTCTTGAAAATTGATGATTTTTTCCAAATCAATATCATCATCGGAAGTAGTAACAGGTGTTTCGGGCGGTGACAACGTTTTCATCCGCGCATCCGCAATTTTCTTTAACTGCCACGGATTTAAAATCTGAATCTTCCCTCGCCGTGTCCCAATTATATTATATTGTTTGAACGTCTTCAAGAGTATTTCAATTGTTTCCGTTGAACTTCCAATAAGTTTTGACATACGCTTGATTGACATACGGGGCACCAACACAATGCCTTTACTATCTGAGACCAAAGCAAGATTCTGTAATAATAGTGCCAGACGAGAGGAGGCACAGCGGAACATAATGTTCCCGAATAGGTTGGCGCGCTGACAACCTGGAGCAACGGATGTTTTTAATATGTTGTGCGAATTAAGTTGTCTATCTTGTTTCTTACTCCTGTATTTAAAAAAAGGATTAGTGGATACTCCAAACATATTAGAGAAGTCTAGCTGTCTCCTACGAGGTAGTGGTAGTGCTAAATACGGTTTCCGTTTGAGAAAGAACGAAAAGTTACGAATTGTCACAATGCCGACACAAACCTCTGTCAAAGTTTCCGCGAAAGAGGATTGATTTTCGTTCAAAATCTCCGTATCTTTAGAGATTACTCCAAGTATTTCACCCTGTTCCAGCACATCTTTTGTTTCTGAGTCTTGCTCTTCACTGGGGTCTGAATTTTTAGTGCGACTTTTGTCCTTCTTAGTATCTGACATATTTCCAGATATTTTAACGCGCCCCTCTTTAATCAGATAAACGCCTTCTTCGCAAATAGGTTCTTCGTGTTTTAGATACTTGAAGGTGGTTATTTGTGCTAAAGCATGTGCATCTGCTTCAGATAGGTCTCGGAAAACATGAATCTGTTTGACACACCAGAATTGTTCTGTAACAAGATTTTTCATTTGTTTTGCTCAAAGGAATGAAATAAAAAATAAAACTATTACATGAGTAAATACTATTAGGATGGCTAACAATTCTGTAAATCCTATAAACTTGGAGATCCTGGTTTACACAACATCGCGTTTTGCAAGTTCTACCGACCTAAAGGATGGTTTGTGAGATTACATCTTCAGTTTGCTCCAGAGAGTTGTGAGGCGGGAAGTAGGTTCAACGGGGTATGCTCCGATGTGAGTCCAATCGTATATGACGATATGGTGTCCAAATATACCTTGATCCAGAAAATCTTTCTGCTTCCCAAGATGTTGGAGCTGCTGATTGAAAGACATTACATGATGTTTGCGACCCGTCAGGGTCGTGAAAACAAGGTGATCGCCATCCGGTGCCCATTTGAAATCCATGAAAAAACTATTGTGTGTCGGATTTCTTGTGCTAAGTAACTTTTGTGTGGAAAGTGAATGAACGTCAATTTGGTCCACGGCCAGAGCCAAAATCTTTTTTGTCAGCGCGATATATTGACCGTTTGGTGAAACAGCAGGTAAGTACCCCTTAATATTTAGCGGGATTTTCTCTCCTGTGGCAACCGTGAGGATATATATGTGGTGGTCTTCAACGAAAGCAATCCTTTCTCCATCCGGAAACCATACAGGATCGTAAGCATTTTTTACTAACAAGGTAACACGGGGTGCTGTTTCCTGGAATTCAGTACGTGTAATGAGGTAGATTCCACTCATTACACCCGCGGGTGGACGTTTACTTGCGAAGACAATATCCCCGTTTTTTGAAATGTCAAAGCCACGTTCATCTATCTCGCCAAAACGATTTTGTGTGATGTTTAACGCTTTTTCACCACTTCGATATTTACTGCATAAGTATATGTTATGTAAATGTATACCTGAGGCTTCGTCACCAGAACGGGCTAAGAAAGCAATGTATTTTCCATTTTTTTGTGTGGCTACATCTAATATACGAAAATTAGGCTCAGGTTCGTGTTCATAAACCTGATGTGTGGTGCCGCCGGCGTTTAAATGCGTGATCCAGAGTTCGCGCTGTTTCACTGGATGGACAAAAACGATTTCACCAGACACATCCGCACGTACGGTAACTGGCAGAAGACAAATTACAAACAAACAAAACAGAGTAATTAAGTTTTTCATGTGAACTCTCCTTTTATGTGCATGTGTATCATGCTAACGTCTGGTCTTCAGTTCACCCCAGGCTACAGACAGTTTATGGGTAGGTTCAACTGCAAGACCGGACCGAGATACAAAATTATGCGTGACTTCCTCATGAGTAATCGCACGATTATACACTCGTACCTCATCAATAACACCACGGAAATACGCTCCTGCCTTACCTTTATTGTTGGTAGCGCCAAGATAGACAGGTTGCGTAAATGGGATCAAATCATCAATATCGCTATCTCTAAATCTTCCCCAAGGCATAGGCAGAGAAGGCATAGGTTGATGTATGTTATCTATATAGAGATTACTTGTTTTCCATTCCGTACCTTTCTCGTCGATATAAAGCGCATCAGTAACAAATACAATATGATGCCATTTCCCATCCGAAATTGTGTGCCGGACTGCTGCTAATAAAGTACGACACCGAGTTCGTTTCCCATTTCGATTATTTTCAAAAAGCAGATACCCCTCTTTGAAGAATATATTTTTTTCTTGTTGAGGTAATGGATTAGGGCGAACAGGTCCTTGAACGTCAGGACTTTCCCATGATGCGTTGATACTCAACCCCCAACCTTTATCTTTGATGGAACAAGGGAGCTCAAGAACCCTAAAGAGTGTTCTATAAGTTGTGGTATCACTGGTTTTCACCCATAATTCAATAGTAGATGGTCCGGTTCGTGTTTGAAGATTTCCGAGGTTTTCCAAGACAACATAATCTCCGGCTCCATCAAATTCGAGACCTTGTCTGATAAGTCCGCCAGTTACTTTCGGATTTCCCTTAATTATCGCATCATTTTTTCCCCAAACATCCTCTATTATGCCATCTTCAATATGGTTTAGATCAAAGGTCCAATAACTTACTAATCCATCTGTAATAACGGTCCCAGCATGAGCGATGCCACTCATTGTTATGGAGATCAACATCAATATAAGAAGATCTATTCGTTTTTTCATTACAACTCTCCTTTGTTAACGTGAGTTTGATAATAATGTTGGACAGACGCAGCCCGCTCAAAAGTCCCTTGATAAGGAGGATTTAGGGGACGGGTCCCCATAGCAATAGCGTATATAGGGAGATAAATCACTGAAAGAGCGACTTTAAACCCGTCTAACCCCCTTTATGAAAAGGGGAAATGCGTTTGTCCTATCAAAATAAATTCTTTTATCAACTCACGTTTAGTTAGGTAATTAACGTAGAATTCTATATCGAAAAAGCGTTGTCAATATCTTGAACCCGGCTTTGAGACTGCCTATGAAAGTCCCGCTAATTTTTGATGTGCCGATACGTTTGCGATAGCTGACTGGCACCTCACGTATGTTCATACCCATTTTCGCAGCTTTGAGTTGCATCTCTATTGTCCATCCGAAGTTTTTATCCTGCATGCCTAATGCTTTGAGTTGTTCATAACGGATAGCACGAAAGGGTCCTAAATCAGTGTACTGGACGCCGAAAAAGATTCGCATTAAAAAGGTTGCAAGTTTATTTCCGAATTGTGCCTGTGGGAGCAACGCGCCCTTTTCACTCGGTATACGCTTGCCGATAACAAACTCTGCTATACCATCTTGGATCGGTTGCACAAGCGATGGCATCTCTGTTGGGTCATCACTATAATCACCATCTAAAAACACAACGATATCCGCTGCTTGAACAGCGGCAATTCCTGTGAGACACGCGCTGCCGTAACCTCTCTGCGGTTCACGGACGACTTTTGCGCCATGTTTCAGTGCAATTTCTACGGTCCGGTCAGTACATCCGTTGTCAACAACGATAATTTCTTGGACTAACGATTTCGGAATATCGTTGATGACATTTGCTATCGCGCCCTCTTCGTTCAAGACAGGAATGATGACCGAAACTTTCACGGTTTTTGCGCTCCAAAGATGGAAAACAGAAATAATTCATTGCTTTGTTCGTTCGCGTAGAAATTACATTTTGACCGCGGGTTCTTGCACCGTTTCAAGGAGACGTTCAATAACTATATCAGTATCAACGCCTTCAGCTTCGGCATGGAAGTTTGTTAGAACTCGGTGTCGTAGCACCGCTGGCGTAACTGCTTTCACATCTTCGCAAGAAGCGTTGTAACGTCCTCTGAGGATAGCTCTGGCTTTCGCACCTAATATCAGGTACTGACCTGCCCGAGGACCTGCTCCCCATCGCACCCACTGTTGAATGAAGTCTGGGGCATCTTTCTCTTTCGGACGGGTTGCCCGTGCAAGTTTGACAGCATATTGCACTACATTATCTGCTGCAGGCACCCTACGCACGATTTGATGCAATGACACAATAGCTTCACCTGAAAGTGCAGTTTCTAATTCAGGTTCTTCGGCGCCTGTTGTTGCGGAGATAATATTAACTTCCTCTTCCTCTGCCGGATAGTCTATAACAATTTTAAACATGAACCGGTCAAGTTGTGCCTCAGGCAACGGGTATGTACCTTCCTGCTCAATTGGGTTTTGTGTTGCCAACACAAAAAAGGGTTCTGTTAATTGGTATTCTTCTCCCCCAGCAGTAACATTATGTTCCTGCATTGCCTCCAGAAGTGCAGCTTGTGTTTTCGGAGGTGTTCGGTTAATTTCATCAGCAAGAAGGATGTTCGCGAAGATAGGGCCCTGAATGAAGCGGATCGTTCTATGTCCTGTGGTGCGGTCCTCCTCAAGTACATCCGTGCCGATAATGTCGGCAGGCATCAAATCCGGTGTAAACTGAATTCGTTTAAATTTGAGATTTAGGATCTGAGCGAGCGTTTTAATCATCAACGTTTTTGCTAATCCTGGCACACCTTCAACGAGGCAATGCCCACCGGCAAAGAGGGCCATCAACATCTGATTGATCACTTCCTCTTGACCGATAATCACTTTTTTCAGCTGCTCCACAATTGATTCTTGGCTTTTCATTAACTCTTCAATAGCTTGGACTTCTTCAGTTGCTGGCATCTACTCACTCCTTGTATGGATAATAAAGTTGTAAAATATAACATCAACGCTTTCTTTTATGGAAATACGCTGCTATCTACGGTTTTTGAATTAAGATAAATCGTTTTGTGCTTTGGCTTGAAGCAATTCTGACAACATTTGTGAGATTCGAGATTTGGGTAGCTTCCACTTCCGGTGCGTGGAAACGAATCGTTTGTTTCATCTCTGCTTTCTTTCCAGATTTTGTATAATCTATGTGGATTTCAGCGACATCTGTTTGAAGTTTTTGTGTCTCAGGCACCATCTCCATGGTAAATGGTGCCTCTGCCTCAACAGAAATTTGGTCTTCAAAAGTAAGCGCCTTACCAAGAACAGCCGGGTGGTCGCGTTCCTCTTCTCGCAATAATTCGGCATACGGATGTTCAACAACAGGCAGCTCCAAAATAAATTGGTCACCCATTTTGTATAGGTATTCCCTACATGACCACGTGAGGCTAATCTTTAATTCAGGTTCTAACTGTTTAATTTCAGATATTTCAAAATGTTCTACTTTGGCACGTTCATCTAATTCCAAAGTACGTCGCAGAAATTGAATTCGTTCTTCGCGATGATCTACCCCTAAAAGACGCGCTCGTAATCTCGCGTTGAAATCTCCAGAAACCCGCAATTCATGTGTAACTTCCACACTCAAATCCTTTTTGACCTTGACATGAGTTGTAGTCTGTCTCACATTTGAGTCTGCTGGTAGTGCTGGACTCTTTTGGAAAGCATAAAGGAGACCTTTCACTTTTTTCCCATCCAGTTTTTCCTGATCTTGGACAGGTATATTTGCAGTATTTACACCAATTCCATCTGTTGTTGGCGCATCAGTATTCACAATCAGTGCCCACCGATTTTGGTCACTGGCAGGAAAATCACCGAAAGCACATGTTTGTGCAGTTGGGTCAAGCCATATCAGGTCTTTACCTTTCCCGCCATCTACTGCGAGAATCATGTGGTTAAAATATGCAAGTGATGGGACTTCAGGAACAATTCTACTCGGCTTGCCAGCGGAAATAAGGACTGGATAAGAATCGATCCCTGCAACACGCAGCATCGTTGAAAGTAGTGTTGATTTACCCTTACAATCTCCCCATTCACCCTCTAATACCTCAGCAGCAGGAAATGGCTTGATAGCCCAAATACCGCGTTCATCTCCTGCGTACTTGATATTTGTTGCAACAAATTCGTATAATCGCTTAATTTTTTCTTGCCGTGAAAATGCTCCGGTAAGTATCTCTTTGGTTTTTGCCTCGATTTCCTTCGTAATTCTATCCTGTTCACGAATTAATGTGGCGTACCATGTGATCAATTTATCCCATGAATCAATTGAGGAGAGACTAATGTTATAAGCAAAATCTGAAACAGCAGGCATCAAGGGTTCCCGCCGTAAAGCTGGCACATCTTTCGCTTCAAATGTATAGGCGCGACTATAGTTATTTTCGGTTATAGTCGGTTCAACTGCAGGTCCATTTACTCGGTAAAGTAGTGACGTTTTCTTGGGAATATGTGTTGTAAGACGGTAGGACTGGACAGGCACATCGACCTGAAAATAGACCTGTCGCCAAAATTCACCTTTCATGGCACTTCGCGGATTTCTGGCGGAATAGGCATAGTCAATGATACAACCGTCGGATATTTTCGGCAATTCAAAATACATCAAACGGGTATCAACGTTCAATCCTGCTTCAGTAAAACTGGCTGGCGTAATCCCACGGACGATTTTACGCTCCTCCAATTCCACTTGAGTACCGTCAGGTTTAAGTGTTCGTGCATGATGGATAGTAACATCATCCGCATTCTGCGTATAAGGGATCCTAATTTCACCAAAATGATACCCATCTTCATTGAATATTTTCACGACTCGCCGTGTGGAATAGACGTGCTTACCATCCTCGTCAACGTCATAAACCTCTGCTTCCCACAGTACAATAGCGCTTTCCTTTGGATTATTTGGTTCGGCAGGGGCGTTTTCAATGCTCTTTTGGATGGTCTGTTCGTCTGCTTCGCTAACAAAATTGTACGGCAGTGATGATTTCCCTTTCATTCTTTCCTGTTCTTTTTTCTCTGAAGGGGGCTCGCCATGGTTATGACCATTCTCGTGTGTATGCTGAGATGACGATTCGTCTTCTGCCTCTTGTTGGTTTTCTACAGCACTTTGCTCTTTTGGCGGTAGAGGCGTACGACGCGTTCCTAAAAACGTTTTATCAGCAAGTGTCCCTTCACCATTTGCTTTTAAATCCTTACGCGCGGCACGACCATCCCCGTTATCATCAAGATGCGGATGTTCTGCTTGTATCGCACCATCTTGTACATACCATTCGTCTATGCGAGTTTGTATCCACATAAACGCTTCTAAAAGCGATATTGCACCATCATCGTTTGTATCCGCATAAGGTTCAGAGAAGACATCAACAAAAAGGTCTCCGAAACCGGCTTGAGAGGCATAACCTTCACGCGAAGAACTTGATGTGATAATTATGCGTCCCGATTTGCTAATGCCTTGGACTATCCCCGCACTATAAGGGAATCCAAGGACAAGGAGTTGCTGTTCTGCGCGGATACTGTTAATACTGTCGGTGTATTCTCGTTGGCTGATGTCTCGCCCGGGCAAATTAAATTTTATACCGGATGGGTTGCGCGTTGCGTGTCCAACCATGAAGAGGACAAACCTGTCTGATGGTTGAACTTTCTCAGCAAGTTGTGCAAATGCCTCTAAAATAGGTTCTCGCTTAGCTTCACCCGTGACGAGCCCCGGGAGCGTGCCTTCATCTTCAAAAAGGAAGATAATCTGCTCAGCAGGACAATCGTATTCCTGTGTAAGTAGCTGGTGGAATCGGGAAGTCGCACTCCAAAACTGGTCATAGTAGGATTTCTCACCGCCAACACCCCCAAGAATTAGGACGTAATCTGTTGCAAAAACCGCTGTGGAAATCGATAGAAAAACAGCAAGAATTGCTATGATAATTCGACGCATTTTTATTTCTCCGCTTTAGCATAGTGTCTGTTGGTAAAAATATAATTCTACATTTTTGACAGCGCGCTTACATAAAGTTTAAAATATTAGGGCTTACGTATTGGTTTTTTTAAGCGTTACAGCGTTCGTAGTAACACAATTCATTGTGCATTCTTAAGCAATTAGACTTAATTATGTTGCGGCCTGTATAGTTTGCGTAGGGCCTATAATTTACTATATTTTTTAGGAAAACCTATTTCAAGGTATTTTGGATTTGTTTTAATGTCAGGTGGATAGTGAATTTCCCAGATTTTAACAGGGGCAGTGTCATCACCATTTGTAGGGTAGATGGGAACAAAGATATCGGGTCGGTCCCCGAGGTAATAGAGACGAACAGCGAGACTCTGCCAACCGATAACAGAAACGTGATAGGCTTTTTCAAGGTTTTGATTTTCATCATAATAGAGGATGACGCTGCCGTGTAGGTTTTCGTCGTTAGATGTTTTATAAGTATAGCGTTCCTTGTCTTGAAAGACAATATAAGGAAGTCGCGCGCTATTCCCGTTTTTTAGGCGTGCTGTTAAGAAGTCGGGGAAGGCCGTTATATCAGGTAACTCAATGTATAAAAAAGGAGTATGTTCTCTGTTATAGATATATTTGTTTCGCACGGCAAGGCGTGTAAGTCTGAACCGCCTATCAGGTTTTTCTTCACTGCCAATACTCCCAATGAATGAATATGCTTCGGAACGAGTTGCTAGTCCCCAATCTGTTAGCATAAGGTGTGTGGCACCATGTGTTTTTAGAAATTCAAGTGCCTCACGTACGTATTGTGCACAGAAAACGTGTCTATAATAAAGATGTATCCAATGCGGTATGAAATGATCTTGATCTATAATTGTATTGACCCCGCCGAGAACGTTTAACTGGCTTCCATATCCCCAATTTGCAGCAACAACAGCGTTTTGTGGCAGAGTGTCTTTCATCCATGTTAACGTTTGTGCAATTGGAGTTCCTTGTCCTGGTGTGGGTTGACGCATTTCAACGGTAGCGTAAACTGCCCGCGTAGCGTGTCCACCGAGGGGATTCCAAAAGAGAACCGGGATTAAGACAACGATTGTAACGCAAGAAGCTGCTCTTTGAATGTTTACTTGTGAGTAAAGAATTTTAGTATCTTTGAGTTTTTGTATGAGAAGTTTAGGCAAGAGCCAGAGCAACCATGCAGTGCCGAAAGCAAGCGGTACGCCGATAAAGAAGTCGTGCCTTTTTCCACCGCGTGAGAGCCCTACCCACAACAGAAACCATACAAGCACAGTGATTGTCACCAATTCGTTTTTCATAATAGAAACGCTTGGCGAAATCTCCTCTTTACGTAAACACGCGATAGCGAAACAGAAGGCGGTGAGTCCCAAAGAAATTAAAAAGAGTATATCACATTTGCCATCTCCTATCAATCCATTGATCTGTTCACGAAAGAAGGTTGTTGCGATAAAGAGAGAGAGAGAGAGGGTGAGGGGAAGTCCTTTCCACTTCCACAAGTGCAAACTGGCGACTATTAATCCGAGGCTACCTAAAATGAAAACTGTGCCGTATCGGCGTAGCCAATACTTAAAATGCGGGTCTACTAATTCTCCAACGTTTTTCATGAGCCGGCTCTCACGAAATACGAAGGTAGTTGTCTCGAACGTACTGGATTGGATAAAAAGATATGTGACACCAACTGTGATGCCAAGCAATGTTAAACCCCACGCCAGTTTCCGGGCATGAGAACGTAACGGTTTGTAGAAATGAAGGAGTAGATATCTTAACCCTCGCATTGCTAATACTACAAGGGTTGGGAAAAGCATAAGGGCGGCGAGATGTGTTGTGAACCCGTATCCACTCCGATAGGCAGGGCTGGCGAGGTAGAGCCACGGGACGAACATAAATATCCATATAATGTACTCTTTTAAATGCAGTTCTTTGTCTGTGGTACAGAATTTCCAAGTCTCTGCACAAAGTATTATGAGAAGAAAAGTGCCGAAAGCTTCCCATGAAAGCCCTCCGAGGAAAGCGGCAAAGCCAGACAATACGGTTGCAATCCATCTACGCCATCCTGGTTCCATTTGTTCTTTCCAGAGATAACTAATCACAGTAAGAGTGCCTAAAAACCAGCACCATGCGTCCCTGTCACCGAAGCCGACAGCACTTCGTTCAATGCTTCCGGGGAGCGTTGCGAGAAGCAGAGTGACGATGGAAGCAAAAACGACCGCGTAGGTAGTCTGGGCAGATTTTCCTGCAGAGATATCGGATAGAGGTATAACGGTGTAGGTGAGAAAAAGAAACCACACACCGAGCCCCAAGGTAAAACAGAGTGCTGGAGCATAGAGTTGGATGTGGTAGAGGGAAACCCCTGGTAACATTTTATGGGTGTAGGCAAGTGTGTAGGCGTAAAGAGAGAGCATTTGCCGGTTGTCTCTACCCACAGGTAACCAACGGTGCATATCCTTCACAGGTAAGAGGATACCGTGTTCAATAATCTCTTTTGCCTGCCAATGGTAAAGATAGGCATCATTTTCAGTAAACTGTCCTTCGGGAAGGCGTTGCACACCCTGAATGCGTATCCAGAAGGTAATAAACATGAGACACAAAAGTAGTAGACAAGTAATAATTTTCCAATGCAAAGTTGACATGAAATCTACCGAATAACAACGTTATCCCAATTTATATCTCGTGAGTCTATAGGGAGAATTTCTCCTGATTTGAATTTCGCTATTATTTCTTGAAGGCTTTGGAGCGTTTTCTCATGTCCATTATTTGGATAGAATTTCGCTGCAAGTTCCGTATGCCTTATCTTTTCTTCTATAGGAATATCCAATACCAAGATGTCTTGAGAGGGAATATGGCGTAGACTCACCATGATTTTTTTTTCTAAATCTAAATATTCGTTGATTTCAGCCATGTCATCCGGATAATTCTTGACAAGCCACTCTCTCAACTTCGCTATTTTTTGGTCTGTTGCCAGGCCCTTATAGTGAACCATCTTTTTGAGATTTTTAGGAGTTGTCTGTGGGGTATCTGGATGCATTTGCTTATAAAGATCGCTTGTGGCGTTCTCTCGTTCTGATACATCTCTCGCTTTGGGAGTTTGTCCTTCTACGTCTTGGGGATAGTGGGTTGCGCGTCTCAATTTCGTTTCGGTTTGTTTGGAAAATTCCTGTTTATTCCTTGTTTGATGTGGCAGATTGATACCGGTGCCTGAAGGGTTTTCTACCTCCGAGACTATCTCTGGTGCTTGAATAATATTTTCGATAAATTTCTTTGTTTCATGCTGAGTATAGAGAATGAACCCGATAGAGGCAACAATGATAGTAGCAAATATAACATAAAAAGTTTTCATAGTTTTAATCCTTTTTGGCAGGTGGAATGAATCAGCTGATTCATTCCACCTGATTAAACCGTTAAGATTTTAGACGTTATCACCAAGATAGTGTTTACAGCGTCAGTCATTATGCCTGCCTATCCATTGCAGCTGCTAGACGAGTCGCAACTTCCAGACGAGTCGCAACTTCCAGACGAGTCTCCATCTTCTGGGTCGGGATGTCCACAATCACTGACTACGTACCCTCCAATGAAAGTATATACAGGGAAGTATACAGTCAGGTGCGATTCGTGTTCAGGAAGAGAAGGATCTGGTTCCCCTTCATGATACTTTTTCCAATGTTCTGTCTTACTTATTCCGATGGGGATAAAATATTTATATATATCACATATCTCCCCACTTACACTCTTGATAGTTACAATGACTTCTATTACTAGGAGTACATCTTCGTCGCTTATCCCATTCTCTATAAAAACGAGTAAAGGAGTACAAATTGCGACAACGAAGACAATTATTGTTATCCATCTAATAAATTTCATGACTTATTATCTCCTTCTGATAACTGGTTAAGGGTTTCAATCGTAATAAAAATTGAAAACGTAGGAATGGTAATATATCAAGCATATTACCATTCCTGATGCGTGCATTAACTAACGTAACGTTGTCATACGATTTAAAGTGGTTTAGACACTTTGAATCGTATGAAAGATACTTTATGTGCCTGAAACTATCGCCGTTGCAAATTAATAGATATTTTTTTCACGAAATAACAAAATGGGTAGTAAAGATGCTTTTGTTTGCAACACCTTATGCAAGAATATGATCTAATACTCTAATATATTGTACCTTAAATTTTGTTGAATGTCAACTATTTTTGTTGAATGTCAACTATATTGTACCTTAAATTTTGTTGAATGTCAACTTTTTTGGGCAAATTTATTGGTTTTACACTTTAAATTTACCCGAAAGCACTCCTACCAGTGGAATGAAGTTTGGTATTACAAATTGAAATCACCACTTGCACCACCGGTTTTCTTGACCAACCTTATTTCGGATATACACATTTCTCGGTCAACGGCTTTACACATATCGTAAACGGTCAAACCAGCAACGGATACGGCAGTGAGCGCTTCCATCTCCACACCTGTTCGACCGACGGTTTGCACTTCTGCTTCAATCTCTATCTTCTCTGCTACAATCGTCACATCTACGCGGATAGAGGTAAGATTAAGAGGATGACACAACGGAATAAGTTCACTCGTCCGTTTTGCTGCCATATAACCTGCGAGTCGGGCGACTTCCAAAACATTACCCTTTTTCATCTGTTGTTCAGCGATGCGGCGAAGCGTTTCAGGTTGAGCCGTCACATGTCCTTTAGCAATAGCAACACGCAACGTTTCGGGTTTTTCTCCGACATCAACCATCCGTGTATTGCCTTTTTCATCAAAGTGTGTTAGTTTGCTCATAGTGGCTGTCAGCATTTGGCTATCGGCTGTCGGTAGAGCATTTGCGAATTTTGCACTCCTATCCTCAAAACTGATTGTTGGTCGTCAAATGCCACTCGCGTTAGTTGTTTTTTGCTATAGCGGGTTTTCTCTCATAATTTTTTCGTACATTTCACGGAATTGTTGGAGATAACTTTTATCTCCGTGATACGCTTCAATATCAATCGGATTAGGTTGAATAAGTTCACCACGTTTTAGGATAGCAGCGCTAAATGCCTCCACGTCAAACTGTTCATCTGTATGATCACAATATGCTTTGACACCTGCCACAGCAGCACCGAGCGCAGCCCCTCCCTTTTGGACAGAGACGACAGGTCTGTTCCAAATTCCTGCGACTCGCCGCATAATTTGCGGACTCCCAGTCGCTCCGCCTGTAACATATAGCGGGTCTTGCGATGGTTTTGTAAAAACCTCAGAATAGACATAAACAGCTGCAAGACTTGTCTCAATTATACCGGTATAATCTTTCGCTAAATTTGGTGTTTCCGATTCTGCTAAGCGTACAAAGTCAAAGGCACCAGAAACAGGAAAAGATTCCATCTTCGGTTGCCAAAACGTCATAAATTGTCCAGGTGAAACATCTTGCAAAGCAGATTCTGCTGGTTCGTATTCCTCTTTTGCAAGTCCATACTGATTTCTAACAGCATCCCATACCATAGCACCATTGGTGCGGCATCCGAACATAAACGGACGCCCAATGCCATCATACATTGCATTCGCAAACCCTTCTGGGTCTAACGTATTTCCATCTGTAGACACCATATTGACAAAACTCGTGCCAAGACTGAGGAGGTCTCCCGCAACTGGCACTTTCGCCTGCGGATTATCCCCCGACCCTGCTATGATTGAACATTCTTGAGAAAATCCATATCTTTCTACGAAATACGTAGCAATATTTCCTACAACAGAATCTGGTGCCGTAAGTTCTGGCAATTTACCCAACAATGCTTCCGAGCCTCCGGGCAAACCATCGGCAGTAGCAGCAACCAGTTCCGCATCCCATATCTTGTTCCGATAATTCATCAGGGACATACCGCATCCATTACCTGTGTCAATCGACACAAATGGATTGGCACACAGCACTGCGGGGATAAAACTGCTGATGAGTTGGATTTTTTCTGTCTCCGCGTAGGCGCGTGATGATTGTTCAGCCACACGACGGATCACTGCGCCTGTGAATCGTAGGGGCGCATCCGAGCCGGAACGTTCAATCATTTCTGCTTTTCCACCGACTGCTTCTCGCACATGGTTTGTCTGTGCGACGGTATTGGCAGTCATCCATATCGGTGCAGTGGAATACGAGAAGACACCCGCTAAAAGTGTGTTTAAATCTAATCTACTGCTTTCTACCCTTTGTAAGTTAGAGAATATAATCGCAGCGTTTCGGTTAAGATAGACATGCCCGTGTTGTTGTCCTGATGTGTTGATTGCAACGATATTCTCTAACGCAACCCCTGCCTCGTGCATGTCAGCGAACATGGCATTGAGTGACGCAAGGAACATCAACGGAGGTTGTTCTGCCTCACCTTCTTCACTCGGGGGCAAGATATAATCCTCTTTGATACCAAAACAGTTAGTCCGATCATCTGCACGGTAGTCAATTGCGTGTTCAAAGCATTTTTCTGCTGTGTCTACATCAATAACGATAGCAGATAAACTCTGTGTACTTGAGTCTAAGCCGAGGGCAAGGCGTTGATTTTTGTGTTTGTTCACTGAAAGTTCCCTTCAATTCCGGTGGATATGGATATCTTTACAGTTCTGTACCAACCCGCACAATGTAGAACCGTCCCTATAATTTCTCCATCGGGTAACCTATCAACCATAACTGGCCAAAGTTAACTCTCGCTTGTCTCTAAAATCTGGACAAACGTCTCAAGGTTTTCTGCTCGTAGTGCTGCGTCGTGCAACTGTTTGAGAACATTAACATCATTAATGTTTTCCAACGCAGGTTGTAGTAAACGAACTGTGATAGCATCAAACTTAAAATCAAGGACATTAAAGAGAGATTCAAGGGCATTTTGGCGCACACCTTGTTGTAACCCGCGTTCGTAATGTTCTTTTCCTGTTGTTTCTAAAATGTGTTGATAAACTGATGATTCTTGCATAACTACCTCCGATAAAAAGTCACTACCCGCAAAGAATAAATCAAACTACTACTTCAGCATCCGACGAGGTCTTCGTAACCTATTTCTCGTTGCCATTCATGCCCAAAATGTGAGTGAACGCCTCAAAGTTCTCTGCGCGTAAAGCTTCGTTATGCAGCTCTTGAAGAAGCTCAAGATTCTGGATACTTTCTAATGTGGGTCTAAGTGTCTGAACGGCGCGCCCATCAAAACGAAACTCAAGGGCACGAAAGAGAAAGTCAAGCGCAGTTTGTCGTTCAACCTGTTGTATTACTTGCTGATCAGTTTCTTTTTTTGCTGTTTCTAAAATGTGTTGATAAACTGAAGATTCTTGCACGATTCTCTCCTGTAAAAAACCAGCAATTGCTTGATGCGGATGAATTAAACCACTCATAACCCACCGCGAACCAGAAGATTGCTCCGAATACCCGTGGGCAGTGAGAGTAATTTTGTCTTTTCGTTTAATGTCTATTGAAGGACGTTGTTATCATTCCTCTCGTTCGGAAAGGCGGTATATCTTTGCTTGTAAACGTTGATAGTGAGCTCGTTGTTTTTTAGTTGGTTCTTCATCAACAAGGGCAGCGGCAACATATAACGCCTCTTCATTATAGAAGAAATCTTGCTGTGGCAGAGGTAGATTTTCAATTTCTTGTTGGTAGTCATCCGCCTCGCTTGGCGATCTATCAAAGATATCGCTCAGAGTTCTGCGAACTAACTCCCAGTAAGCATCTACGTGGCTGCGAGGCAAAGAGACGTTGGGTTCTTTCACAGGTGCCATTTTTCCTCCATATAAGACTTGGTTTTGCAAGCCTCCATTACAAAGTAGTATAGGTTGGTGTTCCTTGGCTATGCAGTACAGGTGCGGGAAGTATTTCCAGCGCGGCTTTCGTATGAAAACTAACCTGGTCCGCATTTTTGATGACGAACTTCTGTGGCCAAAGCGCAACGGGCCCAAACACAACATCATAATTCTTATTGCCATGTAGCAAGTGTGAGCCCATTCCAGTCCGACAATGCTCAATAAAATTCCAATAGTCAGGGTTTGATCCATCTGTCACGAAGCACAAACTCAATAAAGATGCTAACTGGTTTCTATCTACTTCAAATTTAAGTATCACTGCACGCGTTGACAACTCAACCCTACGACGCCTACGCTGATCCCTGAATTGCCTATCTGCCCAACCTTCTGCTTGTTGTAAAAACGTAGTTAGATAGAAACCTTGACCGAAATCTGTGTGAGCTCTACAGAGTGAAATGTCAATGCTATGCGGCAGGGATCCCGAAGACTTGCACAGAACTGATGCCGCAATATCAGTAGTACCGTGATAAAGGATAAGGGAACCGTTTTTCCAAGGCACAGATTTTCCTTCTTAGGTGTGCAAACGTTATCACTCAGGGATCACTCAAAATTCGATGTAAAATTGAGAAATAAGAGATTTTAAGTATGTCTCTCAAAAGTGTATCACAAAATTGTGTGGAACATCAAACTATTTCTGTTTAATCCACGATTCAGACATTTAGGACGTTAATATTTTGATTTCTGATCGTAAATTAGCAGTTTGCACTATCTATTTAATTCCCCGGATAGGAGCGGTTCTCTAATTCAGCGATAAATTTTTCGGATGCAATCGCTGCCGCTGCACCTGCCCCTGCAGCCGTAATTGCTTGACGGAATACGTGGTCATGCACATCACCCGCGGCAAAAACACCATCTATATTCGTGCGCTGCATCCCGTCCACAATGATGTATCCCTGTTCGTCCATATCTATGACATCTGTGAACAGTTCAGTGTTCGGGATATGTCCTATAAAGATAAACACACCGTCAATTGGGAAAAGTTCAGTCTCATTCGTTTTGACATTTTTGAGTTTCGCACCTGTTACTTTTTCGTCATCTCCGCAAATTTCCTCGACGACGGTATCCCAAATAAACTTGATTTTATCGTTTTTAAATGCGCGTTCCTGCATAATTTGGCTTGCACGGAGTTGGTCGCGTCGATGGACGATATAAACCTCAGACGCGTACTTCGTTAGGAAAATGCCTTCTTCCAATGCTGCATCCCCACCACCAACAACGATGAGGCGTTGGTCTTGAAAGAAAAATCCGTCACACGTGGCACAGTAGGAGACACCACGTCCCCCATACCCCTCTTCACCAGGGATGTCGAGCGTACGAGGCGAGGCACCAGTGCAGATAATTACAGATTTTGCGTGGTATTCCTTTTCGTAAGTATTGACAACAAACGGGTGTTGCTCGAAATCAACTGCGGTTACCGTATCAAATTTGACCTCAGTCCCGAACCGTTCCGCTTGTTCCTGCATGCCTTGAATAAAGACTGAAGCTTCATTGCCGAAAAAACCGGGGTAGTTTTCAAGGTCAAGTGTCAGAGAAAGCTGCCCGCCGAGTGCGTCACCTGTAATTAGCACCGGTTCCAGCATGGCGCGAGATGTGTAAACCCCCGCAGCAAAACCAGCAGTACCGCCACCAATAATTACAATATTTCTATTTTCAATGTTGTTTGTTTTAGTTTCCATTTTGTCCATTCAATTGTGTTAAAGAAAATCTTGGAATTCCATCAATAATCGGATAAGACCGATCACATATATTGCAGTCAAGGCTTCGTTCTTCCCATCTAATTTCACCTTTACACTGCGGACAGACGAGGATATCTCTTAATGTTTTTGTTTGGCGACTTCTACTTTTTGCTAAAAGCGATTTTGCACGAGACACAAGACTGCGCGGCACCGCACTTTTAAACATTAACCAAAAACCGTTATGCGTTTGATTTGAAAATGTAGATGTCAGAAGTTTTTCAATGGTCTGTGGAGATTGTAAATCTAACGGTGACTCTTTCTCATCCAATATCTCATAATCAATCTTACCTTCCCATTCATACTGAACAAGGAAGAGGTTGTGGTGCGTAATATGAAACTTTCCCCATGACTTATCTTTTGCAGCCAACGTGTGAAAAAGTTGTCCAAATTCCGAGCGCCCATCGTTCTTTTGTAGTACTAATCTACCATCAATCAGATTGACAACCCAGTTATGATAATGCCATCCATATATTCTCTCTCCGATTTCAGAGGGTGTTTCAATATAACCGCGAGGCGCTACACGCATCAATTCGGAAATAAGTAAACCTGGATCCTCAACATGTTCCAAAACATGTGCACAGATGACGTAGTCAAACGCCTTGTCTGCAAAAGGGAGAAACTGCCCATCTGCTTCCACCATCGGCCGATCCGCGACAATCACACCACCGCGTTGTTCGTCATCATCTATGAATTTATCACATAAAACATCCGAACGGACATTTGGGTTATGCCCGCTTCCAATTTCTAAAACAAAATCGTTTGGACGAATGTTCATTTCTGGACAACCATAGTGATATAAGGGCTCATATACGGAAACAAGTTCGCGACAATTCTACCTTTTATGCCGAAACCAACTGCTTTTTTGACGATGCTGAACCCATTTAGTTTGAAAAATTGAGCAAGATCAATCGGATTTGCGTAATAGGCACTGTCAGCATCACCACCGATAGCATCTGCTTGTAAATCAGGATTACGATAAATAAAGTGTGGTGTTTTGGTCAAGAAACGTTTTTTTATGTAGAGTCCACAGTTTCGCTTCAACTGTTGCAATGCTTGCTGTTTTGTTTCTCCCCAAACGGGCCTGCCGGGTTTGCCACACATCAGGCGTACCCAATCAAGGAACGGTGTTAAGGGCGAACATAAATTCGGTCCGGAAAAAACAACTTTGCCACCTTTGCAGACGACGCGAGCCATCTCCTTTAATGCTGTCTCCACATCAGGCAGATGCTCTATTAACTCGTTTGAACAGATAACATCAAAAGAATCGTTATCAAAAGGTAGTTCCAAAACGTCACACACCTGATATCGTAGTTTCGGATTTTCCCAGTTCCGCGCTTCTTCAAGAAAAAGCGGAGAGATGTCAGTCCCAACGACGTCGTAGCCTGCCTGATTTAGCAACCGAGCAGAGATACCATTTCCGCACCCAAGATCCAGAATTTTGGAATCTGATGGCGCATAACGGAGGACTAATGCTACGTAATGTCGGAGATAGACTTCATTATGCGCAGCTAAGAGGTCTTTATAGGTTTCCGATGTTTCGTAGAATTCGCGCATTCGCTGGCGGAGTTGTAATGGTGTTTCAGATACCGGTGTTTCCAGCATAATTGTTCAATCCCAAAGGTTTCTTATAAATTAACGTAAGTACAATGTCCGAGATGTGAAGTGCTCAATGCGTTGAATTCTACTCTTATAGCCACGGTAGGTGCGGTTTCCTAACGGTGCCATAGGCGTCAATTTAAAGAATAATGCTCTTCAGTCCCGTGAATCAACGCCAAATACGCGTGTGGTATTTGTCGAGGACGCAATGTTTATGAACATGTTATTGACATCTGCATATCGTTCGGACGGGACTAAATACGGGACAATCTCAATAATCATGGGTATTTAGAGGTGTTCACAATAACCCAAACATTTCTAAAATTGACGCATAAGGTGCGGCTTCCTAACCGCACCAATTCCCCAAATTGCTTATACCGAACTTACGTTAAATTATATCCGTTTAGTGGCAGGATAACAAGATAAAGTAAAATCAATCTGCGGATCCGCGCGCTGTAGTGCCAAGTCAATTATATGTTGGACTACAGTCAGTTGCACGTTTATGAGCGCAAGGTATTCCACGGTGCCTCATCATAAACATCAATGAGCTGGTATCCCTCTTCACCTTTGCTCGGACTCAACGTAACAAACAACTTTGCAGGTTGATTTGAGACATTAAAAGATGCGTGAACAATATCCGCTGCGATGAACACAGAGTCACCAGCATTTAACGTCTGTTTTTTATCTTCCAACCACTGCTCCACGCTACCTTCTATAACGTAAATAACCTCTTCCTGATCGGGATGTTTATGAAAATCATGTCCATATCCAGGTGAGAGGCTCACTTCCATTGCGACAATATCTTTCGCGCCCGTCGTTTCGGGACGACTGAGCCACCCGACTGTTCCCCAATCTAAATGGTCCCTTTCTACTTCTTGGGATGCTATAAATTTTCCGTTCACGTTATCCATATTCTCCTTTTTCAGTAAGAGAGGCGTCCTTCAACCTCAATTCATTTTCTTCTGAAAGGGTGTAGGTGAGCGTATTAAGCTCACCTACAAGAAATACTCGAATTATAACCGTCTAACCTCTATCTATGGGATTTTATGATGCCCCATGTTGTGGCTAATTTGGCACGTGGATCGACAGCAGTTCCCGATTGATATCCGGATTCCATCTCCGCGATGACTTCTTCCTCGCTAAGAGCTCGATTCCAGATACGCACTTCGTCAATCAATCCGAGGAACCTTCGGTTAGCGCCTTCCGCTGTAGTTCCAACAAAGACATTAGATGTATCAGCAGCACCGGGCAAAGCACCCTTGCCGCCAGATTCATAAATGTTTTCACCATTGAGCCAATACCTGTGCGTGTCACTATCCAATTGTGCTACGACATGTTGCCATTCATTAAGCGGAATTTTCGTTGTGCAGACACTACCACCCCCAGCAACAAAGTGCATACATTCACTCGGTGATTCGGTGTAAAAACTGTATGAACGCGGACTGTTACCTTTTGCAAGGATACCTTGCCAACGTTGGTTATTCGGTCCCATGTGTCTTTCAGCATTAATCCATGCCATCACGGTTACACCTGTTTCAACGGTAAGAACGGGGTCGTGTGGCACTTCAATCCAATCATCTGTGCCGTTAAATTTGAGTGCTTTTCCGAACTTGCCATCTACCAATTCAGGGGCACCGTTTATAGATCCATTATTCCCGTATTGCGAATGGTCAATTGTCATATCCCCATCCAGTTCGTCAAAAGAGAAATAGAGGATAAGCGAATCATCCGACTCGTCTGCTGCGTAAGCGAAAAATGCAACAAACGCGGTTAGAATTAATACAACAAACAAACTTCTCATTAATTATTTTCCTCCAAATTTTGCTTCGGAAAATTCCGAAGTCGTATCATAAAAATAATAGTGAAAGGGACAATCCTATCACTATTATAGTAGATTTAGAATTAATTGGACACTTCTGTACGGCGAGGTTAGGAAACCTCGCCTACCGCGGAATGAAAGTGTCTAATTATATTTATGATTCACCCTAATTGAAACTATCATTTTTGGGTTTTTATAGTTCCCCACGTCGTTGCCAATTTGTGGCGAGGGTCGACAGGGAAGAGCTCAAAGTGTCCCTTCTCCATCTGTTCAATAACCTCTTCTTCGGTTAGTGCACGGTTCCAGATGCGCACCTCGTCAATTAAACCAAGGAACAAACGACCGGCCCCTTCCGCTGTAGTTCCGATAAAGACAGGAGATGTGTCTGCATTGCCCGGTGGATTCGGTTTGCCACCATATTCACCGACATTCTGACCGTTAATCCAGTACCGGTGGGTACCACTATCCAACTGCGCAGCCACGTGTTGCCATTCGTTTAACTTGACTTCACCCTCCTGGCAGACACTACCGCCCCCAGCAACGAAGTGCATACATTTACTCGGTGATTCGGTATAGAAACTGTAGGAACGTGGATTGTTGCTCTTCGCCAGAATACCCTGCCAACGTGCACCACCAGGCCCCGTATGTCTCTCAGTGTGAATCCACGCCATGACAGTGACATCCTTATCCACGGTAAGCGTTTCATGATGTGGAATTTCAACCCAGTCGGATGTACCGTTAAATTCTAATGCTTTGCCGAATTTGCCATCAACATGTTTTGGGTCGCCCTTCATTTCACCGTTGTTTTCATACTTTGAATGGTCAATAGTGTTTTTCCCATCAACTGTATCAAAAGACATGTAAAGGATGAGCGATTCCTCTGGTTCATTCAACGCGTAGGCAAAAGAAGCCACAAACGTTAGAAGTACCAAAACTATAAAAATATGTCTCATTTTTTTTTCTCCTTATTGTATAGATTAAAAGAATCTCCGCAAGTCTTTCTTAGAGATATAGCAGAAACCCTTTTGCGGACAGATCAAGATGACCGTCCATTTTATCGCTGTTGTGCCTTCAAGTTACCCCAAGTGGTAGCCAATTTCAGTTTCGGGTCAACAGCGAAAAACTCAAAATATCCCTTTCCCATCTGTTCAATAACTTCTTCTTCACTAAGGGCGCGATTCCAAATCCGAACTTCATCCATCATACCTAAAAACTCCCGTTGTGCTTCGTGCGTTCTTCCAATCATGACATTTTGTGTATCGGCCTTGCCGGGCGGAGGTTTTTTATCGTCAAATTCGCCTGCCTTTTTACCGTTGAGCCAATACCGATGTGTTAAACCATCAACCTGTGCGACAACATGCTGCCATTCATTCAATTTGACTTCCCCAGTGCAAACACTCGTGCCATTGTTGACACTGAAAGCCATACATTTACTTGGAATTTCGGTATAAAGACTGTAAGAACGCGGATTGTTGCTCTTTGCAATAATTCCTTGCCATCTTTGGTTGTTGGGCCCTCATGACGTTCGGTATGAATCCACGCCATGACGGTAACATCTTTGTCAACGGTGAGCGTCTCGTGATGTGGGATTTCAACCCAGTCGCTTTGCCCATTAAGTTGGAGTGCTTTACCGAATTTACCCTCTACCAGTTTCGGTGTGCCTTTCATTTGACCATGGTTCTTATATTTAGAATGATCAATGGTGTTATTACCGTCGACTTCATCAAAAGAAAAATATAGGACGAGCGAATCCTCTGGTTCATTTAAGGCGTATACGGAAGAAACTATAAATGTTAAAAGTGTCAGCATAACCAAAAGTGATTTCATATTTCCTGCCTCATATAGATTAAAAAGGTTTGCAAGTATCCTTTCCTGACACAGTTGAAACCAAGTTTGGACGAACCTAAATGACCGTCCATCTTACTAATGTTGTGCCTTTAGATTGCCCCAAGTGGTTGTTAATTTTTGTTGCGGATCAACAGCGAAAATCTCAAAATGCCCTTTATCCTTATGTTTATTAATCTCTTCTTCAGATAGGGCACGGTTCCAAATACGAACTTCGTCAATCATACCGAGGAAATATCGTTTATTACCTCCGCCAGCAGTGCCAATGACAACAGGGGATGTATCCTCTAAGCCAGGCGGATCCGGTTTGTTACCGATTTCACCAACCTTTTGCCCATTAATCCAATAACGGTGAGTCCCATTATCTATCTGCGCAACAACATGTTGCCATTCGTTTAGCTTGATTTCACCTTTGCAAACACTACCACCACCTTGCGGTGGGCCTACACTGAAGTGCATACACTTGCTGTTTTTCTCTGTCCACCAACTATAGGAACGTGGATTGTTACCTTTAGCTAAGATACCTTGCCATTGCGCATTATCAGGTCCTGTATGTCTCTCAGCATGAATCCAAGCCATAACCGTGACACTCTTATCAACAGTGAGTATTTCATGGTGTGGGATTTGAACAAATTCGGATACGCCGTTAAATTTGAGCGCTTTCCCGAATTTGCCAGCAACATGTTTCGGATTTCCCATCATTTCACCATGGTTTTCATACAGTGAATGATCAATTGTGGTTTTGCCATCAACTGTATCAAAAGACATGTAGAGGATAAGCGAATCTTCTGGTTCATTTGCTGCGTGAGCGAAAGACACAACAAACGTTAAAAGCGTTAACATAATAAGTAATTTTTTCATTATGTGCCTCTGTAAATTTGTCTAAGTAGCGACTACTTTAAAATAGATTATTGAATAGAAACGATTTTCTCTCCTTCAACAACTAAATATATGTGGTTAACAAAAAGGTGTGTGCCTTTGTCAATTTGACCTGAAGGCCACCGAATCTCAAGCAGATCAATCTGTTCCGCTTTTCCAACACCAAAATGGGCACGTAAGCCATGAAAAGAGAGATAACTCCCGCCGCTCTGCACCTCCCGGTACTGAACATGTGTTCCAGTCACAACTTTTATTTTTGCACCGATACCTGAACGGTTGCTTTTCTGCCCAACAACCTGAATTTGGACCCAATTGTTTCGATTGCCGACAACGTTTTGAAGCAAGTCTGGGCGTTGATTGCAGTTGGTAACAAGAATATCAAGGTCACCATCATTATCGTAGTCACCAATAGCGGCACCACGACTAACCTTTTTCAAACTTAAACCATCTTCCTGTGGCATCACATTGGCAAACGTGCCATCACCCAAATTCCTGAACAGTAGATTTCTCTGTGGATAGGATACATGCTTTTCAAGCACAGAGATATTATCCATCAAGTGACCATTCGCTACAAAGATATCTTGGTACCCGTCATTATCATAATCAAAAAACTTGATACCCCATCCAAGGTAACCGTGTGTTGCTTCTGCTATTCCTGACGCTATCGTCCTGTCAATAAAAAAATTGGCATCGTAGTTATGGTAAAGGGTATTTGTCTCTGTCTGATAGTTGCTGACAGTAATGTCAAGTTTCCCATCGTTATCATAGTCACCGAAATCGGTTCCCATTCCAGCTTCTTCTTTACCCATATCATTGTAGCAAACACCAGAAATTAATGCAAGTTCTAAAAATTTACCTTTTCCATCATTTTGGAATAGAAAGTTTGGGTCTTGATCGTTCGCCACATATAAATCCGCATCACCGTCACCGTCGTAATCACCGAATGTTACACCTAAACCATGTTGTGGGATCAGGTCAGAGGGACGATATAAGGTAGAAATATCGGAGAACGTCCCATCTCCGTTATTTTTGTAAAAAGTATCGTGAACTGCGGAATAGGCATGAGGACCACAATAAACGTGAACACCTCGCTCCTTACACTGTTTATCATTCTTCGGATCATACACAGCGTAGTTCGCCACATAAAGATCTAAGTATCCGTCATTATCAATATCGGCAAAAGCACTACTCGTTCCCCAGTTTGGGTTGCCGACCTGAGCTTGTTTTGTAACATCTGTAAATGTTCCATCACCACTGTTTTGATAAAGTTGATCTTTGCCAAAATTGGTAACGTAAAGATCAAGGTCACCATCGTTATCGTAATCACCGACGGTAGCCCCAGTGCCATAGGCGGTGCTACCCACGCCAGCAATTTCGGTAACATCAGTGAAAGTGCCATCACCGTTGTTTCGGTAAAGGACGTTATGCGGTGCTTTGCCTTGAGTGTTTTCTGTTTGAATTGCACCGTTCACAAGATAGATGTCAAGGTACCCATCATTATCATAGTCGAAAAAGCCACCGCCAGAACCGAGAAATTCATTGAAAAGCCTTTTACCGCTCCTGCCATCTGTATGTTCAAACAAGATACCCGCAGGTTCGGTAACGTCAACAAAAATTGGTTCAGCTGAAGCGAGGACACAATATTGAAAACATACGAGATTGATGAGAGATGATATGAATAGGAGAAAGAGATACGGAGTGCGAAAATGGTTAATCTTTAGCATAAAAATAACCGATAACCTATAGAATTTACCGCTTCGTTTATTCCCCCCTTTTCAGACGTTCTAATTTGTGCAACGCTGCCCAAGCGTCTTTATCGTCAGGTTCGAGCTGTGTAATATGTTGGTAGGTGTTAATTGCTTTTTCGATGTGTCCCTGTTTTATATAAATCTCAGCCAATCCGTGATATGCCAGCGTAAGTTTTGGCATCTTCTCTATAGCCTTTTTCAGATGTGTTTCTGCCTTGTCAAACGTTTTTTGTGCGGTATAAAGCCATCCCAATCGGACATGCGCTTCTACAGCATCAGGATTCAATTCAAGCACGTTATGAAAAAAAGGTATCGCGCGTTGCGGCATGTTGAGATCCATATACAGCCGTCCCAATTTGTCATATCCTGCTATAAACTCTGGGTTCAACCTAATCACTGCTTGGTATGTGGTAATTGCAGCAGATATATGTTTGTGTGCGATATGGATTTCTGCCAATTTCATGCGAAGTGCCGCGTTCAAAGGGTCTTCTGCCAAAGTGCCCTCAATTGCGTAAGTTTTATCATAGTAGGTTTTCATCTGTTGGAAAAGTTTGAGTTGTTCCGTTGCTGATTCCACATCTCCGATAAGACGGTATGCCTTGGCGAGGTTATAGTAGGCACTTTGAATGTATGGCTTCTTCTGAATTGCGATCTTATAGTATGCTATCGCTTGCTTCGGTTCGTGCTGCATAAGTGCAATTAAACCGAGCCATTCATAGACTTCGGCAAAATCAGGTTTAAGTGTGAGTGTCCGTTTAAACGCTGCAAGTGCCGCATCAAATTTCGCTTGATGCGTGTAGATATAACCGAGGCGGTAATACGTATCAGCATCCGTAGAACATATCTGAACCGCTTCCATCGCATGCTGCTCGGCAATATCCAATTTGCTCTGTTTACAGTATATTTCCGAGAGCATGAGGTGCGTAAATCCGTAAATTCGCTCGTTTGTAGATATATTTTTCGACTCAGCAATTGAGAAAATTTTGTTGAACGTCTCTATCGCTAATTCTAACTCATCTTGTAACTTATAGACATTCGCCAATTGAAAAAGCGCGTTAATATCCGTTGGATTTCGCGATAAAATTGATTTAAAAGTCCCAGCTGCCTTGGGGTAGAGCCTCAGTTTGGCGTATTCAATACCTTGCTGCATCTCTGATGCTGTTGTTTCAGTTCTACTAACAACAGACGGAGCAAGCAATAAAACAGTAGTAAAAATTAAAACCCCGCAGGTTCGTTTTGCGAACATGAAACGTTGGCGTATTTGATCAACTTCCATGTTAATTTCTCAATCAGATTGGAACTGCTTATCAATGACATCCTTAATCCAAGACAAGGCTGCCATACTTGATGACCAACCGATAGAAGTTACCGCGAGCAGTGCCACCTGTTGGATCTCCTCTCGCGTGATTCCTTCACGGAGTGCACGGCGAGTATGTGAATGCACTGCACCTTCAGACTTCGCGCCGATAGCCAAGGCAAGCTTAGTAAGCCGCACTGTTTTCGGGTCAAGAGGTCCGGCAGTACCGCACGCTTCACCCAAGCCTTGATACGCTTTCCAAACTTCCGGATATTCTTCTATAACCCCTTGAAGAAAGTCGGGCAATTTCTCTTTCATTGTTAGTAAAAAACTTAGCTAACTTCCTCTTTTTGTGGTGTTTCTTTTTCCTGTTGTGCAGTCGTTTCGGTTTCGTCTGTCTGCTCTTCGTTGAGTCCAGCCTTAAAATTTGTAACACTTTTGCCAAGACCGCGGGCTAACTCAGGTATACGTTTTCCTCCGAATAGGAGTAAGGCAACGACGACAATAGCGATTATTTCCCAGGGACCACTAAACATATCTGCCTCCAAGTTTTTAATGTTATTTGTGCATTGAAAGAATGCACAGTAATTTTAATATAGGATATATTACCACATTAAACAAATAATTTCACCTAAAATTTGCATTGAGCCATTTTGAAAACTTAGAAATCACAAAAAATTGTTGTGTTCTTAAGTAATTTTGTGTAAAATTGGTTAAATTTAAAACTTTTAAGGAGTAAATGGATGACACCTGAAGTCGCCTTAGAAACACGGAATCACATGCTGCGTGATGGCTTCTGTGTTGTAGACGATATATTGACAGAGGAATTCTTGCAGGAACTGCACGATGAATCGGAACGACTCATCGCAGGACATGTGGAGCCAGACGAGATGATCTATCAGGGGCAACACGTGAATGTTCATGGTGCAGATAACCCGTGCATTCAGAAATTGCTGGAGTGGCAACCGTCGCGTGATGCGTTGGAGCAACTCGGTTTCGGAGATTTTGCCGCTTCCGGGGGTATCATCATCTTAACAAAAGAAGCCGGTGGTCCACCACTCTATTGGCATCAGGATTGGATGCGTTGGAATGACCCACTCAGCTGTTCCCCGTGGCCCCAAACCATTTTTCTCAATTACTATCTTTCGGATACCACACGTGAAAACGGGTGTTTAAAGGTAATTCCCGGCACACATCTCAAACGTATTGATCTGCACGACCAACTTGTACCAGCACATGAACAGGGAGCGAGGTTTATTGATGAAGACCATCCTATCATGTTCATCGACCACCCAGATCAGGTAGATATATGTGCCAAAGCAGGTTCATTAGTAATGGCAGACGCAAGGCTTTTACACGCTGCCCATAGAAATCTGACTGATATACGCCGCACCTTGATTCTGGCATGGCACAGCCGACCAAACACCGTTCCAGAGTATTGGGATGACGAGATTCCTGAACCCATTGCTAATCGAGATGCAAATGGAAACTACCCAGGTTCACGGCTGCCAGGAGATTTTTTGCAATGGTAGTGCTATGTGAAATATTATGCAGCATCACACCAAACAGGACATAGCGAGGTGACTATGGAACAACATACGCTCCATTACGAAGTCTTAAATGTCCATAACCCGGGTGAAACTGGACAACACTGGGATGTGGAAGTGCATGCTACTCCCAAAGAGTTGCAAACATTTGCTGAGACGGGTTACCTCATTCGTGAAAAACTTTTTCGCAGAGACGCACTTCAAAAGCTAAGAGACGCACTTGACAGATTAGAAGAACGCGAATGGGAGAAGCGGGATAATGCCATCGCCTCAAAACGTGGGTGGGGGTTTATTCCGCGGCACCTAATGGATAAGGATGAGGTGTTCCTCGATCTCCTAAAATTCCCACCGGTTTTGTCAATTGTACGGGCAATGATGGGACCACTTGTCCGACTACGTGGGTTGAGCGCGCGAATCACCTATCCTGGTGATGACAGACAGCACCAAACGCCATGGCATCAACACATGCGCGTTGTCTCTAATCCGATACCGCCGTGGTTTTCCCGACCACACTGTATTGATTGTCTTATCTATCTTGATGATTTAAACGAAGATACTGGTGCAGTTGTCGTTGTTCCCGGTTCTCACAACTGGTTAGACAAGGCAACGCCAAACACTTATGAACCGATAGCGGGCGAAATAGAACTACAGGTGAAAGCTGGAGGTGCGGTCCTTATCCACGGTAATCTCTGGCACCGTGCTTTGCCAACGCTGCGTTCTAAGCGAAGAATGTTAATTCTTGGCTATACGCCGACATGGCTACGTAGATCGCCTCACGGAGGTGATCCGCCTGAAGATGGATTAACCCAAACCTTCCTCAAAGAGGCAGATATGGAAGAAAAGATGTTGTTAGGTGTAGGTGGGTATTCTTAAAACAAACTAAACCTATGCGCGAATGAACGCGTATCCTATAAAGGAGTGCTATAATGAAAACCACTTTTATTTTAAAGTTTTTAATGCTAACGCTAATATTCACAGTACCAGTGTTGACTGCCCACGCACAAGGAGTCAGTGCCAGAGACCTTGTCATCTATTACAGTTTTGACAAGGACACGCTTGAAAAAGGAGAGGTCTTGGATGGGTCGAAAAATGAAAATCATGGTTTGCTACGGGGTAATCTCAATATCGTAGAGGGCAAAGTTAACGAATGCATGGAGTTCCCAGGTGGCGCAGCTAACTATATTTCGGTGCGAAATCACCATTATACTGACCTATTTCCGGAACTTTCGATCGCAGTATGGATTAAGACAGCACAAAGGGGCATGATTGCATCTTGGGATCGCAGTGAATTTTTCCGTTTTGGTGCTGGTGATGATGTGCTCGGAAATTTGACTTTTGTCGCTTTTGATGTCTGTTGCCCTATTAAGGATTGGCACGGTAAAGTTAAAGTAACTGATGACGAATGGCATCATGTTGTCGCAACCTTTGATGCTGAAATGAAACGAATATACGTTGACGGTGAGTTGGATGTGGAGGCACCCACAGATACAAACAACAAAATGATCGGAAAGGTAATAACACGTTATGGATTTATCGGCATTGGTTCGGAGGCCGCTGCTTTTAATGCTGGTGTAGGCCCCAACTGGGCATTTAATGGGTTGATGGATGAATTCCTAATGTATCATCGAGCACTTTCTGCAGAGGAAGTTGAACGGCTTGCTAAAGCATCTGGAAATCCTTTTAACGTTGAACCTGCGGATAAATTGAGTATCACATGGGGACAAATTAAGAGTGTCCACATGGGGACAAATTAAGAGTGTCAGATGAAAGCCGGAGTTACCCCTAAACAGGCAAATTGTTATTGGTGTAGAACTTTTATGCCATTATAGTAAAGCTTAGAATAAATACACACTTTCGCTCTCCCGCGGTAGGCACGGTTTCCTAACCGTGCTGGTGCAAAGTGTCTCATTAATTCTAATATCCACCATAAATATCACATGAGATAGGTTTGTTCAAATCAATCTCATGAAATTCAGTTAATACACCTATAATGGTGTCCATAAATTAAGGAGAATTAAAATGAAAACCACTTCTATTTTTAAACTTTTGACATTAACGCTTATACTAACAGTTCCCGTGCTAACTGCCCACGCGCAGGGAATCAGTGAAAACGAGCTTATCATCTATTATAGCTTTGACGCGGACAGTCTTCAAGATGGAGAGGTTTTGGATGGGTCAAAAAATGAGAATCACGGTTTGATACGTGGGGATCTTAACGTTGTGGAAGGCAAAGTTAACGGGTGTATGGCATTCCCAGGTGGCGCAGCCAACTATATTTCGGTGCAAAACCATCATTATGCCGACGTATTTCCGGAACTTAGCCTGGCGGTATGGGTTAAGACGGCTCAAAGAGGTATGATCGCCTCTTGGGATCGGAGTGAATTCTTTCGTTTTGCTGTAGGTGATGACGTGGGTGGAAACGCAGCGACAACCTTTGTTGCTTTTGATGTCTGTTGCCCTATAAAGGATTGGTGGGGTGAAACTGATGTTGCTGATGACGAATGGCATCATGTTGTCGCAACCTTTGATGCTGAAATGAAACGGATATACGTTGACGGTGAATTGGATGCGGAAGTGGCCACAGACACAAACAACAAAATGATTGGAAAGGTGATAACACGTTACGGGTTCATTGGAATTGGCTCAGAAGCTCCAGCTTTTAATGGTAACGTTGGTCCCAACTGGGCATTCAACGGCTTGATGGATGAATTTCTAATGTTCCACCGAGTACTTTCTGCAGAAGAAGTCACACATCTTGCTAATGTACCTGGAAATCCATTTACTCCTGTTGAACCTGCGGGCAAATTGAGCATTACGTGGGCACAGATCAAGGGCAAAAAATAAAAAGCGAAACGGGTGATTCAATTAATCACCCGTTCTTTTAGGCATTACCGTTTTCTACCGCTTCCTGTATACCCGGCCATTCACGCCAGATATCGGTATAACTGTCGTAGCCGTTTTTTTCGCAGTCAACATGACGTAAACGGAAGATAACCGCGTAGCGGATGTCGGCAGATGCGTTCGGCG
The DNA here is from genome assembly GCA_022825825.1 of Candidatus Poribacteria bacterium. Taxonomy (GTDB): domain Bacteria; phylum Poribacteria; class WGA-4E; order WGA-4E; family WGA-3G; genus MSPOR6. The sequence continues at coordinate 122,981 of JAJDWA010000027.1, read as the reverse complement.
CTGCTGAGTGGACAATCTGATGATGTGTCAGAACTACGTCTCCAGCTTTGCCAACGATCTGTGTTGGTCCTTCAGGAAATTCCGGACGTGGCATTCCATTTGCCAATATCTCATGCCCTTCCTTTTTGAAATAATCCGCAAAGAAACTGTGTGTTTTGGGCCATACCGTGAAATTCCCGCTATACGGCTCTGGCACGTCTGCAAGATAAACAACTGCTAACGCAGTAAAACCGCGACGGTAAACACCCTTTGCCATACCGTTTGTTCCACTGCCCAATCCATCCAGATGTCCGCCAGGTTCTTTTGCATCACGTCCCAACGGCATCGGGAAGCGGAGTGCTATCTGTCCTGAACCCGGCACTTGGACGTTACCTTCACCTAACAACGATTCAGCTACGTTATGGATAGGTGTTTTACTGAAAATATCTACAATTTGCGGGGCGTTTCGGATTTCGTTGCAATACGATTGCGCCCGAAATTTTTCTAAATCGCCTTCGTGCAGTCCTACAGCACCGATAGAATGGTTAATCATCTTACGGGCGGCATCTATCATCAACTTCGGCACAACACCTGGAACTGTAATATAGCCGTTTTCATAGAATTCTAACTTCTGTTTTTGTGTGAGCATATTTTCACCTCAATCTCTATCCAGTTATTTTTGAAGTATAATCCATATTTGCCTTTAGACTTTACATTATCCAAAAAGTTTAATAGAACTTATCCTTCCGGACCTTGCCTTTCCTACATACTGCTATCTACTGGATGAATATGTCTATGTTCTCAATTTTTGAAAAAGCAATTGACACCTTTCAAGAATTTCAGTAAATTAGACTTAATACCTCTAATTTTTAAATTTAACTATCTTTTTAGGATTGAACATACTCTAATACCCAATAGTACAACAGATATGGAGAACTTTGAAATGTCAGGATTCATATTCGTAGCATTGATCGTGTGTGGATGTTTTACAGTAACGGTACTTGGTTGTGTCTCAATGGGAACGTCATACGCCGAAAAGAAACGTGGACTTCAACAAGGCGCATCGCAACGCGAGATAGAGACACTACGACAACAAGTCACCGAAATGCGGAATGAAGTTGATGCTGTAAAAAAACATTTACAAGAACTTATCCAAATTGCGAAAGGTATCGCTGAGTAGAGGAGAAAGCTATGCCTAAATTCTTATTTTTTGCTGCGACACTTATACTGATTATAACAGTTAGCTTGACCATTACAATCCTCGTTGCTGTGAAATTGATTACATCTCAACTTCTTAAGAAAAGAGGATATCGTTCTAACATGTCACAGGTGGCATATCAACAAATACAAACGGATTTGAATAAGGTCGCCGCTGATTTGACTGATATTCGTTTACAATTGGACGATGTTGAACCGCGCCTAAGGGAAATGGAATTCCTGAAATATGCTCGTCAAAGTGACAAAGCTGAGTAAAAGTTATAACAATAAAACTATAGCCTTCCGTAAGAATTCATCATTTCAGCCAATGGTGAAACAGCACCTCTTTGCCTCCAGGTTCAACTACTCGTAGTAAGACTTTTCCGCCTTCGAGAAAATCTACCGCCATAAACCCAGTGTGTTGGTGCGCAAACAACGTATTATCCCCATGGCTAACCTCTGTTGCCTTTTCACTGGAAGCAAGTCCACTCACAAGTAGGTAATCTGTGACATCTCCTTTTAAAACCTGTAGGGAATGTTCATGCCCGGAAGCGTATATTAAAAGGGGTGTCTTTTTTGCAGTCGAAAACGCAGTATTGAGTTGTGATACCATCTTTTTGTTGCGTGCACCGTTGAGGTCTTGATCATATCTTACCAGATGCCACCGCGCCAACGGATACAGGGAACCGACGATTGGCACTGGCACCCAAAGCCATTTTTTGGCATCTCTGAGTGGAAAGAGATGTGCTTTCCAGTCGTAAAAACCACCGTGTACCCCGTAACTCTGCAATGGATGGTGTCCAAGAACAATAACAGGTAAGTCGGTATCCAAGCCAGCTTTGAGTTCTGCTATAATCTTCTCTGGAGGTTTTTGCGGTTTTTCATGTTGATGTAGCCACCACTGCGTATCGAGTACGATAACTCGAACAATAGGTGCTGCTTCTGGAAACTCAACGACCTCCGGGCCCGGAGAACCGCCTCTCGGTAGGAATTTGGGCAAACGAGATAACGCATTGTTAATATATTTCTCTTGTGCCAAAAGTGCACGATACCCTTCCTCTTTGCCGCCTGCCCAATCGTGGTTACCTGGAATAAACAGACCTTGCGTATTTGTAGATTTAATAACTCCTATTTGCGGATCAAGGCGTGTGGATGCTTCGTGTTGTCTCTGTTCTGTCATTCCATCAGGGTACATATTATCCCCCAAAAAAACGATGCTGGTCTTCTCAGGCGTTTTTTGTGCCCATGCTTTGAGCGTTTTTAGAACGGGTTCATCCGGTTTCGGTTGCCCACCGTCCCCAAGTAGCAAGATACGGTAATGGAGCGTATCTTCCGATACAATATCCTGTTTCCCACTGGCAGGAATGTCCGGATGGTAGTAAGGCGAAGTATGACTGCACCCAACAATTGTTAGTTGCACCACCTGAACAATCAAACCGAGTATAAAAATACCCCAAAGGATACGAGAACGTTTGTAAAATTTCATCATCTTTTTCTCTCTTTATTTTTTTCTATTTTGACAATATGTTTAGCGGTACGATTCAGTTATGTTTTAAATTCGATTGTTATACCATTTCTATGATCACCAAATTAACTATAGATTTTCAAAAAATGATGTGATACAATAAGCTGTTGAGGATTTTACGAAACGAGGCGAAAATATGAGACGTTTTGGAACCCAAGGCCGTGTATATCCAGGAAAGCATTACGTTGTTCCTCGAAGCGAGGAAATTTCCGATTTTCTCGCGCGTGTTAAAGAGGGACGGTATATCGTTCTCTTTGCGCCACGGCAGACTGGCAAGACAACCTTTTTCCGAATGGCACTTGATACACTCGCGACTGAGTCGTCAATTTATTTCCCAATTCAACTCAATTTTGAAACGTATAAAAATCTCTCCTCTTCAGATTTTTACGAGGCTTTTGGCAATAGAATTCGCAAAGAAATTAAGCAAGTATTCCAAAAACGTGGACACGCCCCTTGTAATATACTGACGCACTTTCTTGAAAATGCCGAGATCACAAATCACGTTTCAATGATGGATTTTTTTGAACAGTTTCCAAGTGCGCTGCATAGTCAATATACCGACCAGAAAGTCGTTGTCATTATAGATGAGTTTGATGGAATTCCCCAGGCCGTTCTAAGCGATTTTCTGCATTCACTTCGTGATATCTACTTGTCCGATGAGACACGTTGTCCTTATAGTGTCGGCATTATCGGAGTCAAGAGCATCGCGCAACTTAACTACGATAGGTCCGTTTCTCCATTCAATGTTCAAGACGAGTTTCATTTGCCTAACTTCACCCGAAGACAGGTACAAACGTTGTTTGCACAGTATACAGATGAAACTGGACAACCCTTTTTGCCTGAAGTTATTGAAGCACTCCATAAACAGACTGCTGGTCAACCTTTCCTCGTGAACCGATTTGGGCAGATTCTTACTGAGGAATTAAATATCCCAAAAAACGAATCGATCACAATGGACCACTTTTCAAAAGCACACGTCAAACTCATTCGTGAACGAAACACCAACATTGATCACCTGATAACAAATATACGTAGAGATGAGCGATTTGAAACACTTCTCATGAAGATAACTTCTTATGATAAAGGTATAGAATTCAATTTATATGATGAACTCATCAACGAACTCGCTACCTATGGTGTTATTACTGAAGACACTGACGGCATGTGTAAAATAGTCAATCCGATATATCAACACTGCATTATTCAAGCACTCCAGCCTCTATTTAATGGACTTGAAGGAGATTATTTTCCGGAAAATTCGGATACAGATTTTATTGATTACCTCACGGCTGATGGTAAAATTAAGATGATGCCGCTTCTTGACAATTTTCAGGATTTTATTGCGCGTGCTGGATTTAAAATTTTACACGTTCCAGAGACTCCAAAAGAGTTTGTCGGACAATACCTCCTCTACGCTTACCTTGATCAGTTTGTTCGAATCGTACGCGGGGCAATGTATCTTGAAGTACAAACCGGACGAGGCAGGATAGACCTACTCATCCTGCACAACACACACAAATACATCGTTGAAACTAAGATTTGGGAAAGCGACCGCAGCTATCAGTCTGGTAAACGACAGCTCGCTGCATACCTCAAATCGGAAGGTGCTGTGGAAGGATACTACGTTGTTTTTGACCATCGCACAGTGCCTGAACCTCGCGTAGAAACAGAGACATTGGACGGTTTTACAATTCGGAGTTATGTTATTCCTGTGATACAAGAACAGCCTTCATCTGTTTAGAATGTTTGCCTCCCTTATGATGTTTTAATCAACTGTTTAATACGTTCAACAACCTTATCCAATGGCACATTTTCCTGTTCTCTGGTTACCAAATCCCGTACAGCCGCATTGCCTGCAGATAACTCATCCGATCCCAAAATGACAGCGTAAGGTATTCCTTTCGCATCGGCATATTTCATCTGTACGCTGAGGCGGGCAGGACGGAAATAGACCTCTGTTCGGATACCGCCTTGACGTAGCTGCGTAGCCAATTTAAGAGATTCTTTCATCAGCTCGTCATCAAAAACAGTCATTAGTACCTGCGTCACCGTTTTCCCCACAGTAGACGGAAACATATCGAATTCTTCCATTACGTCAATAATCCGTTCAATGCCGAAACTCGTACCTGTTGCGGGGAAACTTTGTTTGCTAAAACTTCCGATGAGTTCATCATATCTACCCCCACCAGTGATACTGCCAATCTTCGGCTCTTCAACAACCGTTTCATAAATCGGGCCCGTATAGTATTCCAACCCCCGTACCATAGCAACGTTTACTTTGTAACATTCTTCTGGAACGCCAAGCGTAGTGAGATAGTCGATCAATTCCTTCAATTCAGCAATACCTTCACGAGCAATTTTTAAATCCCCAAGTGCTTCATTCATTTTATTAAGCACCGTTGTAGCATCGCCTTCAATTTGCAGTAGTGTGAGTAATTTTTCAATCACATCTTCCGCTATCTCATTTTCCCTTAATTCTGCGGTAACACCGTCTAACCCGATCTTACCCAATTTATCAATAGAACGATAAAGTCCACCCAGCTGCGCAGTAGGAACACCTGCAAACTGGCCTATTCCGGTAATCATTTTCCTATCGTTAATATGAATCTCAAATTGCTTAAAACCAAGGCGAGACAATACTTGATAAATGAGATTAACATTTTCAGCGTCAGCCAACATACTCTCGCTGCCAACGGTATCCGCATCACACTGAAAAAATTGGCGATAACGTCCTTTTTGCGGGCGTTCCGCGCGCCACACAGGGTCAATTTGGTAGCGTTTAAACGGTTTAGGCAATTGTGGATACATCGCGACGACTCGGCAGAGCGGCACAGAAAGATCGTAGCGGAGCGAAATATCCTCCTTGCCCCCCGTGTGTCCTGCCTGATAAATCAATTTTTCTGCATCTGGTCCATATTTTCCTGTGAGCACTTCAGATAATTCCATCGCGGGGGTTTGTAACGGTTCAAACCCAAATTCCTCGAATACGTCGCGAATAACATCTATAACATATTGCCTACGAATCATCTGTTCAGGTAAAATATCTCGCATACCGCGGGGAACACGCGGTTTAATAAAGGTTGCCATAAGTCCTGCTCCTTATATATGTCCGGGAAGTGCTTGGCTTTTTCGTCTCCGCAATCCTTTTTCTAATGTCTGCTTCAATTCATCAATCTTTTCGCGTTTCCACGGATCCCTAAGTGACTTCGGATTCGCAATCAGCGTAGACTCAGATTCTCGCAGCACTTCAATGATTTTAAGACGGTTTGCCTTGAGTGTGCGTGCCGAACTACAATTATCAATGATAGCATCAGCTTCTTCAGGCGGCTTTCCCTCTGTTGCGCCGAAAGAGAGTATAAGGGTAATGGGGGACTGGTAAGTCCCAAGAGTGTTCAGTCGTTTCCACGGGGTTAAGATCGCTGGGGCAACACGGTTTTCTGTCTTTTCAAGGATATATTTCTCCGCAATGTTTAGATACTCCGTAGAAATACGGATGTTCCTATCCGCAAGATTCACCAAATCCATAAACGTATTGATGTCGTCCCTTTCTTCTCGAACCGCCAAAACGATACTAACATACCCATATTCTAATGGTAGTATCTCTTCAACATTCGCGTCGGTCTCTTCAACCCAATCTTGCCCAGTAATTCCTAAATCATAAAAATCTTCCATCCCAACATAAACAGGTATTTCTTGGGGGCGTGAAATCTTTATCTGAAATTCGCTGTTGTTGTGAAAAGTAGCACGATAGGAACGATCAGTTGACTTGTAGCCGTTCATTTCGTAGCCTGCGCGTTGGAATGTTTCAAGGGTTTCAGACTGTATAGTGCCTTTCGGCAAAAGTAGATTCAAAATCTTCTCTGTTTGCATATTAGTTTCCCTCAATCCTTAAGGTATAGGGTATCCCTCCATATCCACCCACAACCATCTAAAGTTCTTTGATGGTGACTTCCTCCGTGTTTTCAGATTTTAAATCAATTCGTTGCATCGGTTGATCTGGGATCAAGTTAATCACATAATCGTAACTCGCTTTGGCAGCATAGTTATGTTGTGCTTGCAGATCAGCCGCCATTAAATCTATCTCCACGGTTTTACCGGAACGTCTTAATGTTTCAGCAAGACGTTGTGCTTCAGGAATAAGATCAGCAGATGTTGTTACGATAAAGTAATCTTTTTTTACTTGAATAGGCTCACTCTGTGTTTCAGTAAATGCCTCCATCAGCAAATCAAATTGGAATGCAAAACCTGCTCCTGGCAGCGATGGTCCGCCAAAACTTTCGATTAAGTGGTCGTATCTTCCACCACCGCAGATCGGTAGGTTCTTCTCTGATAATTCAATTTGAAAAACCGTTCCAGTATAAAAATCGAATCCGCGCGTAATTCCCAAATTGATTTCAAAATCCGTAATTTCGTTGTTTTCCAAACATTCACAAAGAGCCAACATATCTTGGCGAACTTCTTGCGCAGTCGCACCAAGACTCGCTTTCCACGCTGCCATGACTGTCCTTTTATCACCGTTTATCTTTGAAACATCAATACAACACTGTGCTATCTCTTCCGAGATGTTAAAATATCGGTGCCATCTGGCTTTGTAAGTTTCCTCAGCAATCATCGGCAATTTCTCTATCCAATCATCGGCATTACTTTCTGTTAACTCTTGAACCGTGGTGCTTTCTATCTTGTGGTCACCTTGATAATCAGATCCTTGTGAACGCCGCAAAACATTTAGTTCATCACGAAGCGTTTCTATATCTAAATGTTGGCTTTCTATCCGTAGTCGAGAAAGGTGATCAATGTCCAATATTACTTCACTATGATCTTTTGGGTCAAGTGCAACCTGTTTAAAAATCTCGCGGAATATCCCAGGACTACCGATTTTCAACTTTGTTTTGAAAATGTTGAGTTCCTCAAGAATCCGAACAGGAATTGTAATAATCTCAGCATCTGCAAGTGCCGATGAGGGGCCGATCAGCTCAACCCCTGCCTGTCGAAATTCGCGCCTGACATCTGGATTATCGGTTTTCGGCTCCTGACGCACACACTGCCCAATATAGTAAAGTTTATAAGGATACGGAAGATGTTTTAGGTCTCCATTTGCGATGATTCTACAAACAGGGGCAGTGAGTTCAGGTCGCAACGCGTAATCAACCCGATCTGGACCGATAAACGTAAACATTTTGTGACGTATCTCTTCGCCGGACTGCGCGGATAGAAGTGCAAAAGATTCAAACAACGGCGTCTGAATCTGCGAATACCCGTAACTTTCATAAGTTTTACGAACAATATTTTCAACAAAGTTTCGCTGCACCATCTGTTCAGGTAGAAAATCGTTCGTTCCGGCAGGTTTCGTAAACTCTTCCATTATGCGTTCCTCCAAATAAAATATGAGCGGATTTCCCTATCCTTTTCACAAGACGTTCTATAAACAAAAAACCCCGTAAACAGATAACTTCTTAACCTCAACGCACGACAGGTCGGCATTGAGGAGAGCGGTTAGTTTACAAGGGTTCAAGCAAGTTACCTTGCTTCGTGTCCACTATGATATATATGGGATAACCATCACACCATTCTAATCCGCCCTACTCAGAAATGGATTGAATGGTGATGGGGATAGAAAAGTTGTATTAACATAACGTTTTTGGCATAAAATTAATTTGTAATATTATAATTATACCTCATTTATAGGGTATAAGTCAAATTTTTTAATGTATTTTCCATAAATGCCCTGGTGTCTACAGGATTATTTGGTTTTGGATTTTGTTGCGAACGTTAATATTTATGTGTAGTTTAGTCTAACAATATATGAACACTCCCTGGTTAGGAGCTGTTTCCTAACCGCTCTGTCCTTATCCGAAAGTGCACTTGTGGGAAGGATGATATAATGTAGACACTAAATAAATTCTTGGTTAAGTTTCTGCGGTTTCTTCTACTGCGAAGAGTGCTTCAACGAAATCAGTACCTGCGAAATCACGTAAGTCATCAAGTTTTTCACCAATACCGATTAATTTGACTGGAGCGCCGAGTTCGGCTTTTACTGCTAACACTATTCCACCTTTAGCTGTACCGTCCAGCTTTGTGATTGCTACACCTGTAATCGGCACAGCCTCGTTGAAAATCTTCGCTTGCATCAGGGCATTTTGCCCAACTGTTCCATCAATGACAAGTAGCACCTCATGAGGCGCCCCCGAATGCGCTTGTCCCATCACACGCCCGATTTTTGATAATTCATCCATCAACGGTTTTTTGGTGTGGAGTCTGCCTGCTGTATCTACAATCAGCACGTCAGCTTCACGATTTTTTGCAGCATGAACTGCATCAAAAACTACAGAAGCGGGTTCCGCTTTTTCCCCACCACGAATTAATTCAGCACCAGCGCGTTCGCACCAAATCGCCAATTGATCTTCCGCAGCGGCACGAAATGTATCCCCTGCAGCAACAAGAACACGGTTGCCATTAGTATTGAAACGGCTTGCGAGTTTGCCAATAGTTGTCGTTTTTCCTGCACCGTTCACACCGAGAACCAAAATTGTGTAAGGTGATTCACCTTCAAGTTTCAAGGGAGCGTCTTCACCGAGAAGGTTCAGGATTTCTTCTTTTATGACTGTTTCCAATTCAGAAGAATCCCCTAATCCTCTTTCCTTCACAGTTTCCCTGACGTTCTCCATGAGCGTCAGCGTTGTCTCAACACCAACGTCAGCTTGGATTAGAATCTCTTCAATCTCCTCCATGAGTTCTTCGTCAATTTTTCTACCGACCCGAAGTAGTCCTGATAATTGAGAGATGAAGCGGTTTCGCGTCTTTGTTAAACTGGATTTGAGGCGATCGAACCAATTCTCTTTTTGTGGTGCAGCATCCTGTTCAACTTCTGGTGCAGCATCTTGTTCAATGCCTTTTTTATTACCGCCTTTAAATAGGTTTCTGAGCATCCAATTCTCCTTTGTTCCAAAATCACCTAAATTTTATACACATTATGCGGATTATGTTTAGTCTTAATATATTCCATATCATATAATACAGTAACCTAACAGGAAAGACAAATAAAAATAGAATTTCACATGAGTTCCAATTTCTTGTTCAGAAGCGTGAACATGTAAAACAATTAGTAATCCTGAGTGTTTACTTTGAAAGAGCGAATGTGTTATACAAATTAGCTATTGCTATAATTGTCTTTTTCTTGTATATTAAAGGTATAATTGAATAAGGAGGTTTACAATGAAAAATAGAAAATTTGCGCAATTATTTCTGAATGCACTTCTTGGTATTGCTGTTGTGTTAATTCCTTGTGCGATCTTCACGTCTTGTGTGGAAGAAAAGCAGTTAGATGAGCTTGTTCAGGAAGCAAATCAAGAAGAAACAGAACAAGAAACTGAAGAACCTGTGGTGGCACTTCCAGGGCTCCCTGAAGATGTTGCAGGTTATGAAAAGTGGCTTAAATTAAACGCAGAACCGATTCCGCCTGTTGCAGGTGGAGACCCGCACAATGGTACAAAAAACGTTTATGTCAACCAAGAACGGGATACCATTGCACCGGAGGGTGAACAACAATTCCCATATCCTGATGGAAGCATTGTTGTAAAAGAAGCATTTCGACCAAATAAGGATTATGTAGGACTCATCGCAATTATGCGCAAAAAAGCAGGAACTGATCCAGATCATAATGATTGGGAGTTCATAGAATATACCCGAAACGCACCAGATGCCGATTTCAAAGTTATCGCCTCCGGTAGAATATGTTGGGGGTGTCATATCAGAGTCGAAGATATAGATTATGTTTTTACTGAACTTGACTGAAGTTGGATATTGGGCTTTTGATAAAACACTAAAAAAGGAGTACGCTTTTTGAATATGTATAACAATAGACTTGTAATGCATTTCCTTGCACTGTTTATATTTACGCTGATAATTAATTTTTTGTGTATGGGTTTTTGGACAAACGTCGCTGAAGCGCGTCCTGAATTTGCAGCTGAATTAGATAAGGACTGTAATTTCTGTCACATTGACCCCGCAGGCGGGGGGCCCCGAAACCGAATTGGGGAAATTTTTGAAGAGAACTATTTTGAGTTCCCCGAAGATTTTGATATGGATGCGGTTACAGAAGAAGCCAAAGAGGTTGTTAAGCAACTTACAACCTCACTTGATCTGCAAACTGCTTTTATCAAAGATATGCATGCAGATGGAGATGAAGGCGCTGTAGCAGGATGTAACTCTTGCCATTCCTCAGTTGACAGGTTTCTTCTTATGCAAGCTGAGGTGACGTTCAATGCCCAAGCCTCAGAAAAGGTTCGATTAACTCTATCAAACAATGTTGGTACTACACTCAATGCTTTCGCCACAGTAGATGCTATTCCGAAGCATCTTTATGTGAAAGCTGGACAATTTCGTCTACCGTTCGGTATCAAACAGAAGGATCATAATATTCTTGTCCGAGAGGGCTACGAACTCGGTTCTAATAAGCGAGATGTTGGTGTTGAACTCGGTGGTAGTTTAGGAAAAGTGTTCTATAATGCTGCGTTTTTTAATGCTGGAAATGCAACAGCGAAGGGAGCTCTCGGCACTGTCGGAGGGCAACTCGGTCCAATTCGTGCTGGGGTCTCATGTATATTTGAGCAGCCCGGCGAAGAATGGAAACGTCTTATCGGAGCATTTATCACTGCCTCTTACGGTGGCTTAAGTTTAGAAGGGGAATTTAACTTTGAAAATAACGAAGATGTTGCATCCTTTGCCATAGACGATGTTAACTCTAAGGGGTACTATTTTGGTGCAAAGTACCGTATTCTCCCTCAGCTGACTGTAGCGGGACGTTACGGTTTGTTTGATCCAGACAGAACTATTTTAGGTGATGCTGGCAGAAGGTTCACATTTATTGCTCAATATAATTTTATGGAAAATGGAGCAATTTCACTGTTCTATTGGGCAAACCTACCGAATGCGGATCGAGAACCTGATGAAAAGATCACAAACAAAGGTATGTTAAGACAACTTCAAGGATCGGATCAGATTATTTTAATGTCACGATTCTGGTTTTAGATTTTGAAAATTTTTATATTTTTAACGTGAGCTCGAGACAAGCAATTTTGGAAACGGTAAGGGCGATTTCTTAACCGCTCCGTGTCTGCCGTTGCCAGGATAAGCCCGGTTCGGGTTAGGAAACCGAACCTACCGTGGTTATGAGAGTCCAAATCAAAGTCTGAAGAACTTATATCCCTTATACCGGCTCACGTTATTTTAGAAAACAGATGTGTTAATTTTTACACATGTTAAAACCTTTCCTCTATTTCTTCGCTTAGATTCAGGTTTATGGTGAGAATTATAAAGATAATTGATACTTTCCTCCCGATAAATGAGGTTTCCTAACCTCGCCTGTTACATGTTACAGAATATCCAAGTTCTCCTAAAATCTACCATCAGTTATAGAATGTTAATTTGGATACAGAACATATCGTTTTAGTTGACTATAAGGAACGCCAAGGGCAGAACATGGTTATGTATACGTCTTGATTTAAATGTCTGACTATGGATTGTGATGTGTTATAGATAAAGGAGGGAAAACGATATGAGACCGACGATTTTGGAACATTATCGAAAGATAACTTGATTTTTGGCACGAAAATTGCCTAATACCTCAACATATAGATAAAATGACCTTCAGAAGATAAAAATAGCAGGCTTTAGGAGACATTTTACGATGGCATCAAAAAAATTTTTAATTGGTATTGTAGCAATACTTTCTGTGCTCGTTTTAGTTATCGGTTCGCTCTATATTCATAGTTTGATATCAGGAGCAAAGACGCGTGTCACCGTCAAATCATTTACACCGAAAGGTGAAAAAGTTTCGCCCTGGGATGATTTTACGTTTACGTTTTCGGAACCAATAGTTGATAATTCTCTGATTAATACTGAATTGCCAGATCGTGCAGTTCAATTTACTCCTACTGTTAAGGGAGGCGCACGTTGGATAACGCGCGATACAATCCGTTTCTATTTGGAGAGCCCCTTAGCCCCCTCCGCAAGTTACACCGCAGAACTTGCCCCAAAGTTAAAACAAAGTTTCCTCGGCTTTGTTATTACTGGCGACCGAAAATTCACTTTTGCAACAGACCCCTTTCACATACAAAACAGACGCCTTGAATTTAAATACACGAAAACACACGCAAAAGTTGTTGGAAATATAACATTTAATTATCCAGTCAATATTGCCGATTTGCGCGCGAACCTTTCTATTCGACTTCAAGAGAATGTTGAAATTCCATATACACTTCAGCCACAGAATGGGATTGCAAGGGAGATTAAATTAGAAACTGAAGAGATTCCGCGCCTACTTGGAAACCAAAACCTAAAAGTCCAAATTGAAAAAGGATTCAAATGTATAGGTGGGAAAATCGGTTTAAAAGAAGCTAACGTAAAATCAATGACCTTGACTGGTCGTGGCACACTCGGTGTTACGTATGCTAATGTCCAAGAGTATTCTGGAAGACCGCGTATTGTGCTCCGTTTCAGTTCTCGTATTCCAATTGACACTGTGCAGCCGTATATTCATGTTAAACCTGAGCTGAAGACTCAAATTATAGCCCGGTCCCGTGATATCGAAATTCATGGTGATTTCAAGCGGCGGAGCAAATATGAGGTTACAGTGCAAGAAGGTTTGACTGCTCCCGACGGTTCAGTGTTAAAGAAACCGTATTCTGTGAATCTCATGATTCCGGATGTTCGTCCGCAGATTCGTTTTGTTGGGAACGGTTTTTTCTTAACTCGAAATCAGAATATGAATCTTGGTTTGGCTTCGATCAATGTACGAAACGTTAATGTGCATATAGAAAAGGTTTTTGGCAACAACCTTGTGTACGCAGCTAAGGTGAGAAACTGGAGTTCTTGGACAGAAAATTTGGGTAAGTCAATTCATTCCGGCGCGCTGACTATTGATTCAAAGCTGAACGAAGAAGTGCGTACGCCGATTGATCTTGGACAGTACTTGGACGATAAACGTGTCGGAATATTCAGAGTTTCTGTTCGTGATCCCAATAATTATTGGGTACGTGCGACACAATGGGTAATGCTAACAGACCTTGGTGTTATTGCTAAAAGAGCGGGAGATGAGTTATGGGTTTGGGTTAATTCTCTCAGCAACTTAAAACCTGTTTCACAAGTGACTGTAAAACTGATTAGTGATAACAATCAAACCCTACTGAGTGGAAAAACAAATTGGGCAGGTTTTGTTAAGTTTACCTCAGTTGCTCAGAAAATTGATGACTTTACGCCATTTGTATTGACTGTGGAAAAAGCGGGTGATCTTTCGTTTCTTCAACTAAACCGACATCAACTCTCTACAGGTGATTTTAATGTTGGTGGTTCTGCTTACTTAACAGCAGGTTACGAGGCATTTCTCTATACAAGTCGCGGGGTTTATCGTCCTGGGGAAAAAGTCTCGCTTGCTGCAATTGTACGTGGGAAGAAAAATGTAACACCGCCACCACTCCCAACCTACATACAAATATTAGCACCTGATGGACGAGTTATCAATGAATTTAAGAAAAATACCGACAGAAGCGGGGGTTGTGAGGTAACAGTCTCTTTACCTGCATACACACAGACGGGAAGTTATATCGCAAAGATGAGCGTTGCTGGTAAAGAGATTGGGCGTACGCCATTTCAAGTTGAAGAGTTTATGCCTGACCGGATGAAAGTCGCTGTTATAACAGACAAATCTGAGTATGATTTAGGGGCTGAGGTAGGAATGGATGTATCAGCGGTCAATCTATTTGGGCCGCCTGCTACTAACCGAAAAGTGACAGCGTCTTACACGCTTCAGGCTGTACCGTTCGTTCCGATTGAGAAGTGGCGTTCGTTCCACTTTTCGCGTACTATGCCGTTTGAGAAACAACGAATTACTTTGGAAGATAAGAAAACGGATGTTGATGGCAAAGCACATTATACATTCCAACTCCCCGATTCTGTAAAAGCTCCTTCTCAGTTAAATGGTATCCTGACAGCGACAGTGAGCGAACCTGGGGGCAGAGCCGTTACGGCTTCACATCGCGTTGCAATTCATCCATATTCACACTACGTCGGCATCAAACGTTCAAGTTCTGGCGTTATCAAACCTAATCAAGACGTTTCCTTTAACTATATTGCTGTGGATAAAAATGGAAATATAGCAGCTGGACGTGACTTAGTACTCACTGTTTACAAAGTTCACTGGAATACCATAATGCGTAGAAATTCACAAGGGCGCTATGAGTACGTATCAGATGAACAGTTGACATCTTTGGAATCCCATCAATTTGTTTCAACAGCAGAGATGGGAAAATTTATCTTTACACCTTCCGAATACGGTGAATACCGTGTCCGTTTAGAAGATATCGAATCTGGCTCTAAAACGGAACTCAAACTGGAAACCACAGGTTGGGGATCAGTTCCTTTGTCAATGGAAAATCCAAGTTTGCTTGAGATGACGTTAGATAAACAAGCATATCTACCTGGAGAAATTGCGAAACTTCAGATTAAAGCACCATTTCCCGGCAAGCTAATATTGACAACAGAGCGGGAAAAGATTTTGAGTTACCGCACTTTCAACTTAAGAGGGAATACTGCAAGCCTAAGCATTCCAGTTAAGTCCAGTTATAAACCGAATATATATCTTTCTGGAACATTAATTCGTTCAACAGAGTCTTTGGAAGAACACGCGCCAGTGCGTGCTTTTGGTATTACTTCGCTCAAACTGGACGCAAAATCCAACCGTTTTTCTATTGAATTAGATGCTCCTGAAGAAATTCGTCCTAATAGCGATGTAACTGTCAAATTCCGCGTGCGCGGAGGACAAAGTGCGTTCTCGCGTGTTACCATTGCTGCGGTTGATGAAGGGATACTTCAGTTAACGGATTTTCGTGTTCCCGATCCACACGGTTACTTTTACCGGCAGCGTGGTCTGAAAACACGCGCCTATGATCTCTACTCCGCTATTTTACCCGAAATTGAAGCTGTGCAAGGTGATTCCAGCGTAGGTGGTGATGGAATGGGGCGCTTAAGTGGACGCGCGAAACGACTTAACACTTCCAGTGTCATGCGAGTGAAACCCGTTTCACTCTGGTCAGGGATTCTGAAAACTGATCGTTACGGAAGAGGCACAGCAAGTTTCCATGTTCCGCAGTTCAACGGTTCAATACGTCTGATGGCTGTTGCTTTTTCCGGGGCATACTACGGTTCTGCCGAGAAATTTATGACTGTTCGTGAGCCGGTAGTCCTAACACCAACATTCCCACGTTTCCTTTCAGGTGGAGACCATATCCAATTCCCTGTGAGTGTTCACAATGGCACTGGCAAAGATGGCAATTTCCATGTCAAGTTACAAGCAACAGGTGATGTGAAACTCCTATCCAGGGATATAGAATCGGAACCTCAAGTCCAACAAAACATGGCTCAAAAACAGGTACAGATCGCAGCAGGGAAGGAAGCACAGCTCATTTTTGAACTGCTTTCACATGATGCAATAGGCAAAACCTCTTTCACGTTGTCTGCTTCTGGGAATAACGAAAGCACACAGATGTCTGTTCAGCTGCCACTCCGCTCCGCTGTACCGCCGGTGACTGAGACTGGGAATGGCGTAGTTAGCGTAGGCAATACTGGTGACTTCGTGTTTCCTTCCAATTTGCTACCGGAGTCTTCTGAGTTTACACTTACTGTTTCACCTTTTCCTGCAATTGAATTTGCCGGTGGGCTTCGCTATCTGCTTAAGTATCCTTATGGATGTCTTGAGCAGACCACAAGCAAAGTGTTTCCGCTACTCTACTTTAGCGACGTTGCGCGTACTGTTGACCCAGAACTCGCTTCGGATGAAAGAGTTGATTATTATATTACGTCTGGTATTGCTAAACTTGAAAGTATGCTGACACCGCAAAATCATTTTTCTTATTGGCCGGGTGGACGTTACATAAACCATTGGAGTAGTGTATATGCTTCCCACTTCTTGGTGGAAGCGCGCAAAGCTGGCTATGAAGTTTCTGATCGCGTCTACAATGGGTTGATTGATGGATTAAAAGAGCAAGCAAAACAAATGTCAACTGGCAAACGATATCAGATTGCGCAAGTAGTCTATGCATGCTATGTGTTAGCGGCAGCCGGGGAACCAGAAAAACCCATGATGCACTACTTAAAAAATAATCTCCTCAGCAGCCTAAATGATTATAGCCAATTTCAATTAGCGGGGGCATTCGCACTCAGTGGTGAGTTGGAGACAGCACTTTCCATGCTACCTATTTCTGTTTCGTCTCAGAACGGCGGAAATCGTGAAACAGGCACAAACTTCGATTCACCTACTCGTTCACAGGCAATTATCCTCGATGTACTCGCGGAAGTCAACGAAAACCACCCATCAATCCCCATGCTTGTTAGTAATCTTAGTAATGCTGCGTCTCAAAGAAAACGATGGGGGACGACTCAAGAGAATGCGTTTGCTTTCCTTGCGCTCGGTAAAATACTGAAAAAGAAAATGGATGGCAATTACACAGGCAAGATTACCCTAAATGGTAATCATCTCGCTAATTTTGATTCAGCAACGCCATCAGTTCGATTTGCTAATACAGATTGGGATGGCGCACAGGTCAAAATTGCGATTGAAGGTAAAGGCAGTTGCTATTACTATTGGTCAGCCTTCGGAATTCGACGGGATTCCTTTTTTGAGGAATATGATCGTGATTTAGAGGTGCGGAGACGCTATCTGAATGAGGATGGAATACCTTATGATGATGAATTCCGACATGGGGAGTTAGTGATCGCAGAAATTACAGTAAAGGCACTCACATCCAATCTCGAAAATGTTGTTGTCGTAGACATGTTACCTGCGGGGTTTGAAATTGAGAATGCAAGGTTAGCCTCGCGCGCGGGAATTCCGTGGTTGAAAACGCAAGACTTTAAACCGGATTACGTTGATATCCGAGATGATCGACTTATCTTCTTCGGTGCTTTCCAACGTCAACGGGAACGGAAATTCCATTATGCGCTGCGAGCTGTAACCCGCGGAACTTTTACTTTGCCGCCTGTTTCTGCAGAAGCCATGTATGACCCAACAAAATCTTCTGTCGCTGGTAGTGGTAAGCTCAAAGTAGTCGAGTAGTTTTGTAATCAGATGCATAAAAGTCTTAGCCCAAATTCGCTGTCAACAGCCGCGGGGGAGTAGAAGGGTTCCCTTCCACTCTCCCACTATAATACCAATCATGAAACTGACAAACTCCCATTTTTCTCATTTCCCAACTTCTTTGATCATCAAAATTAGGAAGATTATGCGAAAAAGATGGTCCCTTTTTGCATTTTGCCTGATGCCGTTCTGTCTTTTTGCGCTTGCTAACTGGTTTTTTCCACTGCCTAAGGAAAAACTCCAATCTCTCCCATCAACTGTTGTGCTTGATAGAAACGGTGCATGGCTTCGCGCTTTCACATCGCCTGACGATATGTGGCGATTGCCTGAAACTTCTCTTGATGCAATTTCACCTCGGTTCCAAACCGCAATGTTGACTTATGAAGATCAATGGTTTTATCATCATTGGGGTATCAATCCTGTTTCGCTTGTAAGCGCGACCATAGACAATCTCAAAGCGAGAAGAATTGTGCGGGGCGGTTCTACAATCACAATGCAACTTGCACGACTTATGGAACCAAAGGATCGGACGTTGCCAAATAAATTTATTGAAATGTTTCGAGCTATTCAACTGGAACTGACCTACACAAAATCGGAGATTTTGACGTTTTACTTCAATATGTTGCCCTATGGTGGAAACATTGTCGGTTCAGGTGCGGCAGCACGTCTTTATTTTAACAAACCACAAAGTGCGCTTAGCCTCGGAGAAGCTGCACTTTTAGCCGCAATTCCAAATTCACCTGAACGTTTGCGTCTCGATCGATTTCCTGAACGTGCACGCAAGGCGAGAAAGAAGGTCCTGCTCCGCATGAAAGATGCAGGAAAAATATCTGAGCAGCAGCTGCAAGAGGCTGGACAAGAACCGATACCAACAAGACGTTACCCACTCCCTTTCAAAGCACCACATCTATCTCGACTCCTTACCAGCAGACAGCCATCTTCTACATCTGAAAATGCTGGAAATCAGTGGATACACACAACAATAGATCAACGTTATCAAGATACTGCTGAACGAATTTTACAGGAACGTTTACGCCCTTTACAAAGGCAAGGTGTTTCAACAGGGGCAGTCGTGGTTCTGGATACAAAAAGCCGTGAGGTGCTCGCTATGGTCGGTTCGCATGATTTTTTTGATAAGGCATCTGCGGGACAAGTTAATGGGACACTTGCCTTGCGATCACCCGGGTCAACGCTCAAACCTTTTGTCTACGCACTCGCGATTGACAAAGGATTAATTACACCGCAGACACTGTTATTTGATGTGCTTGTTGATTATGCCGGATACACGCCTATAAATTATGATGAAAAATTCACAGGGTATGTTACGGCGCGAGAAGCGTTAGCACGTTCCCTCAATGTTCCTGCTGTCAATCTCTACGCTAAGATGGGTAAAAATCACCTTTTCGGATTCCTTAAGCATGCTGGCATTTCTACTCTTTCAGATCAAGAAGAATATGGACTTTCGCTTGTACTTGGCGGATGTGGTATCAATCTGCTTGAGTTAACAAACCTTTATGCGGGATTAGCAAATATGGGTGAGTTTGCACCATATAAAATAATAGTAGATAGCAATACAGTTAATAAAAAAAGAGAGAAAACATCTGGTTCTGCACCTGCTGCTTCATCTGTGTCGCGTCTGTTGCGACCTGAAACCAGTTGGATTGTCACTGAAATGTTGACGACCTTGAAGCGTCCCGATTTTCCCGAATCTTTTGAGCGGACCGGCACCATGCCGAAAGTCGCGTGGAAAACGGGAACATCTTATGGACATAGAGATGCATGGAGTATCGGTTATTCGCCAGAACTGACTATCGGTGTGTGGATCGGCAATTTCAATGGTACGGGCGCACCTATTCTCAGGGGTTCTGAAGCAGCAGCACCGATTCTTTTCGCACTTTTCACAGCACTATCTGGCGAAAAAGCACATCAGTGGTTCACAGAACCTACTAACCTTAAGACTCGTCTGGTCTGTGCACTAACAGGGTTGCCACTGTCGCCTTACTGCCTAACTTCAACATCTGATGTATATATCCCTGGAGTATCTTCCGTCCGTGAGTGCCATATACACAAAAACATACAGGTAGATATAGCAACAGGCGAACGCCTCTGCTCATCGTGCCGGCCCGGAAGACAGTTCCGTGAGGGAACGATTGAAGTATGGCCTGCAGAGGTAGCAACATGGTTAAGCGCAAACGGGTTTGCTGTCCCCCAACTTCCCCCACATAATGCTGACTGCACACGCCTCCTTGCTGGCACACAGCCAATTATCCTATCTCCAGCACGTGACACTGTGTATTATATTCGTTCTGACGTTCCAGTGGAGTATCAAAAGATTAGGTTATCTGCTTCAGTATCGGGTGATACGCAGGAGATTTTCTGGTTCCTGAACGGTGAGCTTATCTTCAAAGGAAAAGCGGTAGATCCAACGTTTTTAACCCCTATTGCCGGAAAACATGAATTGACATGTATTGACGGTGCTGGCAGATCAACAAGCCTCCCGCTTATAATTACCAAGCGTTAATGAAATAGCAAATTCCTTCCATTTTCCTTAGTATACCTTGCCTGTTTGATGCTGCCCTCCCGTTTTCAAAAGACTATGCTTTAGCCATGTTTTGTGGTAAACTATTTGAAATTATAGTGCAAAAGGAAATTGAACATGAAAATCTCACGTATCTTCTTTACGATACTGTTGGTAATTGTGTGCATGCTGGCACTCACTGTGTTTGTCCGTTGGGCAGCGAATCGAGACTCAACAGAATTAATACCACAACCATCCAATGTTGAATATATCAGATGGGAGTTACCTAAAGGCGCAAAAGCCCGTTTAGGTAAAGGCAGCATAAATGCCATCAAGTTTTCACCTGATGGCAAACGGTTTGCAGTGGCAACCACTATCGGTGTCTGGATGTATGATGCACAGACTGGGACAGAAATCTCCATATTCAAGGGAGATAGGCAGAATATCAAAGCAGTTACTTTTTCACCGGATGGAAGTTTACTTATTGGTGTCAACTCTGCAGGAGGGATACTGCAATGGAATGAAGATACAGGCGAACTCCGTGCTGCTTTCGTAAATGAAAAGAGTAGACACTTAACTTCAGCTGTCTTCTCCGTGGATGGAACAAAGCTCTACAGTGTCGGGGGAGTGAATGATAAAAAGATTCATGTCCGAGATATCGGTGACCACACAACGTCTCCGATTTTTTCAGAGATTGAATTGGGCTTTGATTTTAAAGGGGGATACAATACATTTATCGCACTTTCGTCAGACAGACGTTTTCTGGCTGTGACAAGCCCAGAGATTCAAGACAGAAGTTTTCTAATTCATGTGTGTGATGCTGTTACTGGAAAACTTCTGTATGACCTGACAGAACCTACAAACGGATGGCTAAGAGATTTAGCTTTTTCACCTGATAGTAAAACATTAGCAGCTTGTAATTACGAATCAATCTATTTGTGGGAAGTAGATTCCGCCACACCTCAAGCAACTTTCAAAGCGCCGGGGACAGGTTTCTCTGTGTTGGCTTTTTCACCGAATGGCAAATTACTTGCGAGCGGGTGTCGAGATGGGAGTGTCCGCTTGTGGAATACCACCGCAAAACAACAAGGGGTGGGAGGAAAAATAGGCCAATATCTGCCCACGTTAATGCTCAAAAAGCATAAAAGTGAGGTCTTTACATTGGCGTTTTCGCCCGATGGGAAAATGCTGCTTTCTGGCAGCTACGATGGAACAATTCGGGCATGGGATACTACGACTGGTAAACAACATTTTACTTGTAGGGAACATTTAGATGGAATCTCGGACATTGCTACTCCAAAAGGAGAAAATACCTTGACCAGCATAGATACTATGCATACTCAGATTCGGCATTGGGATATTGATAAAGGACACCAGCTGTCTGTATCCTACCTGGGTTTTAATAGTTCTGAGAAAATTTCACCAAATGCCACCACACTTGCTATGCATGACCTATCAGAAAGAAAATTAAGGTTGTGGGATATACTCAACAGACGTTTCAAGACTAACTTGAAAGGGCATGGATATTCGTCAAGGCCCCTAAATCCTGTATTCGCATTTTCTTTAGATGAAAAGATGTTAGCGAGCGCATCTATGGGAAATTATATTCGTATAATTCATTTGTGGGACATTGGCGAACCGCCACGTTCGTTCTTAAAAAGATTTTTCTTCAATTTCAAAACAATCCGCCCGCAATGGACACTTGAAGGACATCGGGGTGTCATACTTGCATTAGCATTCTCGCCGGACAGAAGAACACTCGCAAGTGCAGGGGATGGTGTTACAATCTACCTATGGGACTTGGAAACATTTAGTACTCGTCTTACGCTTACTGGACATAAAGAAGGTAGTAGGAAGTTAGTATTTTCGCCAGATGGAAGAACCCTGGCCAGTAGAGGGTATAAGGAAATTTATTTGTGGGATGTAGCAACAGGTGGGCTACTCAGAACACTCTCAACAGAGGCGGGGATTGGGACCTTCCAATTTTCTCCAGATGGTAAAGTGCTTGTGGCGTACGGTGTAGATGGAATAATCCAATTATGGGATGTCCGCACAGGACAACGTATGTCTTCACATAAAGGGCATACCAGATTGATTAAAGATTTCGTGTTTTCAGCAGATGGAAAAACCTTAGCCAGCGCGAGTGAAGATGGCACTATCCTGCTTTGGGATTGGGAGAAAATCGCACAAGTAAAAAATTAACATTTTCACTTCCGAAAGACTGCTATTATTAAACATCCCCATCCAGCGATGAATGCTAATCCGCCAATCGGTGTGATTGCACCGAGCCAAGACGTGTTAGTCAAACTGTAAATGTAAAGACTACCTGAAAAGATTAGAATACCTGCAATAAAACACCATCCCGCAGCTGTTGTCAACGAGTTTTGCCATTGCGACAATGCCCATGCAACAACAATCAATCCTATCCCGTGATACATCTGGTATCGCACGCCAACCTCAAAAATGTGCAACATTTCCTCGGATAGTTTCTTTTCGAGTGTGTGCGCGCCAAAAGCACCGAACACAACGCTAAGTAAACTAAATGCTGAACCGAGTGCAAAGAAAAGATTTTTCATAGTTCCTGCCTTCATAAGTTTATAATTATTATACCTGATACAAATAGAATTTGGGTAATAAATTCTTAAGATAACGACTTGTGCAAAAACTTTACACACCCTTCAATTCATGCAAAAAACTTTACACACCCAAAAAACTTGCATACTTTATATAAATCTGTTATACTCTTTTGTGACCAAATTTAGAAGGAGGCTATTTATAATGGCACACACATTACCAAGACTGCCTTATGCACACGATGCATTGGAACCACATATTGACACACAAACGATGGAAATCCATCACGGTAAACACCATCAAGGTTATGTAAACAACCTGAATGCTGCATTAGAAGGTCATGACGACCTTGCTAAATTAGATGTTGAAGAACTACTTAGAAATATTGATCAAGTACCAGAAGACATTCGTCAGGCTGTCATTAACAACGGTGGTGGGCATGCAAACCATTCACTTTTCTGGTCAATTATGAGCCCCAACGGTGGTGAACCCAGCAGTGGTGAAATTGGAGAAGCAATTAAATCTGCCTTTGGATCACTTGAGGCTGCGAATGAAGAATTCACGACTGCTGCAACCAAACGTTTCGGTTCCGGTTGGGCGTGGCTTGTTCTCGGTGACGATGGATTGGAGATTTACTCCACAGCAAATCAAGATAGTCCAATTATGCAGGGACACACACCTCTTCTCGGAATTGATGTGTGGGAACATGCATACTATCTGAACTATCAGAACCGTCGTCCAGACTATGTTGAGGCGTGGAAAAATGTCGTCAACTGGGCACGGGTCAACGAAATCTATGTGGCAAATGCCTAAAACCGATTTCCGTTTTGTAGGGGTAGTTTTCAATCTGCCCCTTATGCGTCAATTTAGCGGACAAATCCCGCTACACCTTGTGCCCCGCCCCTGTTGGTATATCTAAACAACGGGCGGGCACAGGGATCCGTCCGGACAATCAAAGTGGGTTGTCGGTTGTGCTAAAGTAAAGCCAAGAAGGGCAGCCAGACGACACATCACTTCTGCTACACGATGTGTGTATTTATCCAATAACTTCTGCTTTACATCCCACGGCGCATGCCGATGCCCTTGCTACATTGATACACCCAACGATAGACACCTATTTTACCACAAAGTGTTGTCCAATACTTTTTCTGAAAACGCAATTTAGAACAAGGTTTCTGACACGCTTGACAGGCAACCGGTTCACTCGCTTTCTTACCCTCTGTAATAGAAGCACACACCTCTAAAGGCAATAGCAGCAAATAGATTGACAAATAGCGTCTATTAGGGTATACTTAACACCAAAGCCAATGCCCGGTCGTCTAATGGTAGGACGCATGGCTCTGGACCATGTAGTGAAGGTTCGAGTCCTTCCCGGGCAGTCATTTTCTGAAAAAGCAACTACTCGCGCACGTAGTATAGCAACCAAAAAGGAGACAAGATGGAACGAGTTGAAACCGCACCAGAGGATCACATCGCGAACCAAGAACCAGAAATTAAGACAGTTTTAGAGAAACTTCACACGTTGATCAAAACAGCGTTACCAGACCAAGACTATTGCCTGTGGGAAGGTGTTTTCTGGGGTGGCAGTGAACAACAAATCATCGGCTACGGCAATTTTTCTTACGTGCGATCTGATAAAAAGAAAGTAGAATGGTTCCTCATTGGATTGGCTCGACAGAAAAATTACTTCAGCGTGTATGTCAATGCAGTTGAAGGGAAAAAGTATTTGGCTGAAATCTACAAATCCCAACTCGGCAAAGTTAAGACCGGAAAAAGTAGCGTCAGTTTTCGGAACTTGTCAGATGTTAATCTGGATGTGTTACGTGAGATGATTGAACACGCAGGAAGAATAACAACTGAAAGCGAATCGTAAATATTGGACAGTAGGACTGCCCTTGTAAAAAACATTATATATGGTAGATTTTATAATTATTTGGACATTCTGCATCAGCGAGGTTAGGAAACCTCGCCTACCAAGTCGAAGGTGTCAACTTTTTTATAATTCGACATAATAAGCCGCTATCGTCTAGGGGTCAGGACGGATGGTTCTCAGCCATCAAACCGGGGTTCGAATCCCCGTAGCGGTATCTTTTTAACTGGACAGGCGGTGTTATACTGCCTGTACGTTTTGCAACGTTCCAAGTTCTTCTTAACTAAAACTCACACGATGGAGAAATAGAAATGAACAATTCCCCTAAACACACAAACCGCCTAATTCATGAAACAAGTCCTTATCTACTCCAGCACGCACACAACCCCGTTGATTGGTATCCGTGGGGTGAAGAAGCGTTGGAACTTGCCAAACGCGAACAGAAGCCTATCCTTCTAAGTATAGGCTACTCTGCCTGCCACTGGTGTCATGTCATGGAACGCGAATCTTTTGAAAATGAGCAGATCGCTGCAGTCATGAACGAACTTTTTATCAACATCAAGGTAGATAGAGAGGAACGCCCCGATTTAGATGAAATCTACATGAACGCTGTCCAAGTGATGACACGGCACGGCGGCTGGCCTATGACTGTTTTCCTCACCCCTGATCTCAAACCTTTTTACGGCGGCACTTACTATCCGCCCGAAGATCGATACGGCAGACCGGGTTTTCCAAAAGTGATGAGCGCCGTTGCAGAAGCATTCGACGAGAAAAATGCACAAGTGCTGGAACAAGCAGATCAAATTACGGCACAGCTTAATCAGATGAGCAACCTTGTGGATCCGCACGAACATGAACTCACGGAAGAACTGATGAACAAAGCCTTCCAACACTACCGTTCCCAATTCGATGCGCAATATGGCGGGTTTGGTAACGCTCCCAAATTTCCACCAAGCATGGGACTCCCTTTTTTACTGCGTTATTGGCATCATAGTGGCAACGCGAATGCATTAGAGATGGTCCAACTCACTTTGCAAAAAATGGCACGTGGCGGTATGTATGACCAACTCGGTGGTGGGTTTCACCGATACTCCACTGACGCTCACTGGCTTGTCCCGCATTTTGAGAAGATGCTTTACGACAATGCCCAACTTGTTGTTGCCTATTTTGAAGCGTACCAAGCTACACAAAGTCCTTTCTATCGCGACATAGCCACAGAGACGTTAGATTATGTGCTGCGTGAGATGTACGACACAGAAAATGGTGGTTTCTATTCCACACAAGATGCGGACAGTGAAGGGGTAGAAGGAAAGTTTTTTGTCTGGGAACTTTCCGAAGTGGAAGATATTATCGGTGAAGAAAACGCTGAGATTTTCTGTGAGTATTATGACATTACACCGCACGGCAATTTTGAAGGTGAGAACATCCTCCACGTTCAAACGCCATCAGACATATTTGCTCGAAAATTGGGAATGGATCAAGATGAATTGGAGTCCCTTCTTGCAGATGGCAGACAAAAACTATTTGCGGAAAGAGAAAAGCGGATTAAACCTGGTCTTGATGACAAAATCTTAACCAGTTGGAATGGCATTATGATCCGCGGCATGGCGATGGGATACCAATTGACAGGAAAAGCTGAATATCTAACTGCCTGCAAGAAGTCTGCTGAGTTTGTTTTAACAACACTTTCTCAAGAGGATGGACTTTTGTTGCGAACCTACCGTGCTGGCAAAAGTCATCTCAACGCCTATCTTGAAGACTATTCCTATTTCATCGCTGGTTTAATCGCACTTTACGAAGCGAGTTTTGAACCGAAATGGTTATCTGAGGCAGAACGTCTTGCACATATCATGATTGACCAGTTTGGAGATGAGTCAGGGGATGGATTTTTCTTTACAGGTAAAGCGCATGAGTCGCTTATCGTGCAATCAAAATCCGCTTATGATGGTGCTACACCCGCTGGGGCATCTATGGCAATCCATAGTCTACTGCGTCTTGCTAAACATTTGGACAAACCGGAATTTCACGACAAAGCGGTAAAAACATTGAAACTCTATTTTCACCAGATGGATGTAATGCCTTCGGGTTCAGGTCAACTGCTTTGCGAATTAGCATTTTTGCTGTCAACGCCGAAAGAGATCGCCATAATTGGAGAAAAGGTAGACACGAAAACAGAAGCGATGTTAGCTGCGTTACACGGCATGTATCTGCCCAATAAAATTGTGGCTTTTAGTGAACCGACTGAGGAAACAACGTTACCCCTTCTTGCGAACAAACCGCAGCTTGACAACAGCACAACGGTTTATGTCTGTGAAAATTATGTTTGCCAAGCACCTGTTACGGATGTTGAAGGGGTTGTAGGGATGCTACAATGACAACTGGTGAGGTGCCAGTATGAGTCTTACAGTACGCTTAAAAAACATTGGAATTATAAAACAAGCGGAATTTTCGTTGGGTGATCTGACGATCATCTGCGGTGAAAATAACACTGGTAAGACTTATACTGCTTACGCATTGTATGGCTTCTTGAAGTCTTGGCGTAAATTTATTCCTATTACGATTAGTGATGCACAGATCCAACACCTATTTACAGAGAAAAATCTCAAGATTGATTTATCACGTACAGGCGGTTGGATACTTGCGGATGCTTGTGAGAATTATACTAAGCGATTAGATGAAATTTTTGCTGCATCTGAAGGCACATTTCAGAATAGTGAATTTCACCTCTTATCAGATGAAATTGATATCTGCCATGAAGAATACAACGGAAGTTACGGATCGTTTCTTTTCTTTTCAAAGAGCGAAGGAAGTGAAGAACTTACACTTACTTTGAAAATGGAAAAAGAAGAAGAAAGAGAAATTGATGCCGCTATTGTGAGAAATGCTATTAACGCCATTATCAAGAACGCTCCTTTTTTTGATTCTGTGCCTATACCCTTTATTTTTTCATCTGAGCGGACCGGGGCCTCAATTTTTCGGAAGGAACTTGATTATGCCCGCAATCGTTTGCTTGATGAGGCAGGACGCGCGAATAAAAATATAGATCCGCGTCAGTTGTTGTCCAAAACATATCAAAGTTACCCATTGCCAATTACAGAAAACATAGACTTTTCTCGCAGACTCGACGACTTCGCAAAAAACAAAAGTTTCATTGCAAAAGAACACCCTGAAGTATTAGATGACTTTACAGATATTGTCGGTGGCGAATATACTACAACGCAACACGATCAACTCTACTACATTCCAAAAGGAACCCAGACAAAACTGACGATGGTTGAAAGTTCAAGTGTTGTCCGTTCACTTCTGGACATCGGCTTTTATTTACGGCACATCGCTGGAAAAAGGGATTTGATTATGGTGGATGAACCGGAATTAAGCTTGCATCCCGAAAACCAACGCCGCATTGCCAGACTTTTCGCACGACTCGTGAATTTAGGGATTAAAGTCTTCATAACCACCCATAGTGATTACATCATTAAAGAATTGAACACGCTCATCATGCTCAACCACGACAAACCGCATCTAAAAGCAATCGCCGAAGAAAACGGTTATCAGCAAAGTGAGTTGATTAAGGCAGATCAGGTTAAAGTGTATGTAGCAGAAACGGCGTTGATGCCTTTGGAAGAGGGACAACAAAAACGTAGAAGGGCACACACACTCACTCCATCCGATATTGATCCTGAGTTCGGTATTGAAGTTGGCAGCTTTGACAAGACGATTGATGCAATGAACAAAATTCAGCGAGACATTGTGTGGGGAGCAGGGCAAGATAAGTGAACGATATAGCCATATTACAAGCAATGCTCAACACGGGTGCTCAAGTCCCCTTACAACAAACGGCAGGAAAACTCTCTGTTATGCTAAAAGACAAAGAGGGAAAGACGAATGTAGAAATTGTGAATCTTCCCGACGAATCAATTGTTTTCAAATCTGACTTTTTTAAGCCACCTAACATTTTTAGAGGTTCAAAAGGTGAACGCAGACGGGCTGATTTTGTGATTGTATCCAGTGGGGAAACAGGGAATTGGATTATATGTATTGAAACCCAAAAAAAGACTGGTAAAGACTCAGAATATGTTGAACAACAATTGAGGGGGACACAATGCTTGATTAGTTACTGCCAATGTGTAGGAAAATCATTTTGGCAATCGGCAAAATTTCTTGATGGTTACCGATACCGATATGTAAGCATTGTAAATATTAATGTTGACAAGCAAACTACCCTTGCCTACAAACCTAAAAGTCAGTCCGGCAAAAAAGTACACGACAGTCCTAATACTTTTCGAGAAATTTTAGGACATAAAACACTCTATTTTAACGAGTTGACCTGATAGCATGTCATGTCAATCTAATAACATCCTTCTTGACAATCTTTTTAACGTTCTTCCCAGAATCTCGCGACTAAACGCCTCGTACCAGTTGACGTTTTAAATAACCGACTAATCTTTGTGGAAAACTAAAAACATGAAAAATCTTGAAGCGATTGCAGACGTTCAATCAGGAAAAAGGATAGATGCAAATGCCGCATGGTGGGGATTTAACCCAGAAGATGCGACAGAAGGATTGCAAGCTGCAATTGATTCTGGCGCGCGACGGTTGATTATCCCTAATATGCGTGCCGATTGGATAGTTCGACCGATTAAACTTGCCAGCAATCAGGAACTGATTTTTGAGCGGGGGACAGTCGTCTCGGCAAAACGTGGTGAATATCGTGGCAAAGGCGATTCCATGTTCACCGCACAAGATGTGGAGAACCTTACCATACGCGGGTACGAGGCAACCTTCCGTATGTGGAAACAGGATTATATCACGGGACTTGTGCTTGAACAGATGGGTTGGCATCGGTGGTATGGGCAATATCCAAAGGCAGAGTGGCGAATGACGCTGGCGATCCGTGGTTCCAAAAATATAAAGGTCTCCGGTTTGACGCTCAAAGATAGTGGTGGAGATGGGATTTATGTTAATGGGAGTAAGGAACTCAGACACTCTGAAAATGTGCTGTTAAGGGATATTGTCTGTGAAAACCATTATCGACAGGGAATCAGCGTTATTAGTGCTGAAAACCTAACAGTTGAGAACTGCACGTTTTCAAACACGTGGGGAACACCGCCTTCATCAGGTTTAGATATTGAACCCGACTTAAGCGATCAGCGGATCAAAAATGTGGAGTTCTCCGGTTGCCAATTTATTGACAACGCTGGTGACGGAATTGAAATCTTCTTGGCACATACCACAGATGAGTCTGAAGATGTGACGATCCGCTTTGATAATTGCTACATTAGCAGCAAACACGGTGCGGGCATCCGCGTATCAAAAATCAGAGATAAAGGTCCGGGTGGACACATCGAATTTAATGACTGCACAGTTGAAAATACCATTACTTACGGCATTAAGGTTCAGGAAAAATCGGTTAATGGTGCACGCGTGACGTTTACAGATTGTGCTGTTATCAACGCTGCGACTGATCGAGAATTCGGTGGTGAATGGTCCCCTATTTCGTTATCTTTGCCGCAAACGAACATAGTCCAAAACATGGGCGGCATTGATTTCATCAATTGTTTCGTTGAGGATAATTATGACCGTCCTGCCGTTGCCTATACCCAACAAGACAGTGATTTACCGCTTCAAGATGTCACAGGGACAATCACAGTGCTGAATCCAAACGGTGTTAGTGCTGAGTTAGGTAAAGATTGTGAGAAACTTGAGTTGATTGTCAAACCGTATAAATAGGATGTAAATCTATCTCATATTAGAAGGTGCTGCTGTGCATCCTCGGCAAACATCCAGAAATGATGGATGGGTGAAGTAAGGGTGAGTGTTTAGGTATAATGATTACTGCGGAGACTCTGACGAGATTTTCCAATGGATGCTAATACTGCCAAAAGGCATCTACTCCGCAAGGAATGTTAAATGGATAACTATGTAAAGTAAACTATAGGACGTGGTTTGCATCATATTGCAAATTTATTGATAAATATTATGTGTGTGCTTATGTGTATAACGGGCTGTGGAAAGGCACGGCGTGGCACATCCACTACAGAGAAGGTGGAATGGGGCTACGAAGCAGAAAATGGACCAGACGTTTGGGGGCAGCTCAGTCCCGAATACGTCTTGTGTGCTGAGGGGAAACACCAATCGCCAATTGATCTTGTGAACCCTACACCAGCAAAACTCCCACCTATTCCGTACAACTACCATCCAACAAGCATGAACATCCGCAACACTGGGCATACAATTGAAGTTGCATGTCCGGAAGGGGGCTGGATTGAGATTGATGGCACGCGGTATCAGCTGCTCCAATTCCATTTCCATGCGCCGAGCGAACATACGGTGGCCGGTAAATTCTTTGATATGGAGATGCACCTTGTTCACAAAAGTGAAGATGGCATGTTGGCAGTCGTGGGATTGTTAATTAAGAGAGGGCGTCACAAGTTCGCATTTGCCCCTATCTGGTCCCATCTACCCGCAGTCCCTGGTGAAACGCAACGTATTGAGAATGTCACTGAGGATGGCAGCTTAATAGTCGAGCCTCGTTTTATGTTCTCGCCAAATGATCAGATAACCGGCGAAGCACCGTCGCGTTTCCGGAACTACTATCGTTACGACGGTTCGTTGACGACCCCACCTTGTTCAGAAGATGTTAAATGGATTGTACTGACAACCCCAATCGAGATATCTGAAGCACAAATCGCAGCGTTTAAAACGATTATTGGTGACAACAACCGCCCGGTACAACCCTTGAATGGACGGAAACTGTTCGTGAATTCTGCCGGGGACGAACGATGATTGCCATAATATTTGATATTGATGGCACCTTGGTCGAAAGTTTCGGTTTTGATGATGCTTGTTACGTTTCCGCAGTAAGAGAAGTTCTGGGTGACGTTTACATCCATGAGGATTGGAGCCAATACAAAAATGTAACCGACACGGGTAGTTTGCGACAAATAATGGAAGAGAACAATATTCCGGAAAAGGGACAAATTAAGGAGGTTCGCACGAAATTCGGCGAATTGATTAGGCAGTATCTGCAAAACGGTGGCAAATGCCATGAAAAAGAAGGGGCTATTTGTCTTATAGATAGATTTCTTGCAGATTCGTCTTACAAAATTGGATTTGCGACAGGCGGTTGGGAACATACCGCTAAAATGAAACTTCAGTACGCAGGATTTAACTTGAAGAATACGGTTTTAACTTCCAGTGATGATGGTGATGAACGCGTGGTGATTATGAAAAAATGCCTATTGCAGTTAGGACATTGCTTCCAGCGAGTCGTATACATAGGCGATGCTGAATGGGATATGCAGGCAACTAAAAAACTCGGATGGCACTTCATAGGTGTTGGTGCGCGATTAAAGGGAAAATGTGAATATTGGGTCGAAGACTTTTCGAGTCAGGATGCATTTATGAAGATGTTACACACCCAACAAGGAAACTGTGTGGTTTATAGGTGAACCCATGGAGAAACAAACAACGTATTTATATCACGGAAGTAAGCAGTCTTTTCCAAAATTGAGAAAACGTAAGGCTCATGCGCCACCTGGAAGACCTGCCGAAGAAGCATTAGAAGCAATCTATCTCACACCTGATTTTCTCTTCGCGTTGGCTTGCGCGGCACGGCCACCGGGAACTTCTAATATAGATTTGACAGAACGCACTATTTCCTTTGAAAATCCTGATCAGTTTGAGCCAAATGAAACGATTTATATCTATTTTGTAGACCCTACAAAAATCTCTGAGGACAAGAAAATCTTCATTGATCCGTGGCAGGTAGCTGTAACTGAGGATGAGATAACGCCAGATAAGGTAGAAACTTATAAATCTGGTGACTTGCTGAAACACTATCGCGTTACCGATGAATGGATTGACTCAGATGAAGGCAAATCGGATTAATGGATTCACTTTTTGGTGATTTATAACAATCAGTAATACATTTACCCTTGAGTAGGCAAGGTTTCCTAACCTGGCCATGGAAATGCCCAGATAATTCTAAAATCTACCATAATCTGTCCAACATCGTAAATTGAAATTAGGAAATTTAATATGTTAAGATTATTTACATCTGTCGCCATTGTCTGTGATCGCACGATGCTTAAGGAAGCAGACGCACTCCGCGGCGTACTTGAAAGTTTCAGGTTACATGTCGATTTCCACTATTTTGTCCAAAAACGTCAGATTCTTGATTTCTTTGCGCAACCGCACAACTATGCGTATACAATCATCTTTTGCCACGGCTCAGGTGAAACACCGGAGGATATGCACATAAGACTTGAGGTAACTGATCAGGAAGATGGGGATTACGATACCCCTGGCGATGAAGGGTGGGATCATATCGTTGTAGAACTGACACCTGCAAGAATTGCTGAATACGTGCAAAATAGAGATGGCACGCTGCTCTCTACAGCGTGTGGTTCTGGCAGAGAACCTTTAGCGGAGGCATTTCTAAAATCCGGTTATCACTCCTACATTGCGCCTGTTCACCTTGACGATCCTGAGGAAATATATGTTGATCTTGATTCATCACTGGTCTTTTTTACCAGTTTTTTCTATTATCTGATGGACGGGGTGGACCGCGATTATTCAACCACTACCTATACAGAACAAGAGGCTGCCGAAAAAGCGGCACAAATTGATCCACACTTTCGTTTTGGTACGAAAACGTTTAAACGCTATACAACAGAGGAGAACACATAATGTTTATTGCTACTCATAACGCTATCTATGCCATTGAAGATAATGGAGATGGCGAACCTGTCCAAGTTTACAAAGGGACAGATCATCAAGAACCTGGCACGATGGTTTCACTGTCAAACGGTCAAGCTGTAGTATCTGCCTTGTCGGATGGAACGCTACTGGTTTTATCAGAAGATGACGAGAAACGAATTCCAACAGGTATAGAGGATCCAATCGCTTCGTTGCTCGTTGTTCGTGAGGATCCGTTGACACTGCTCATCGGAACGGATGAGGGGGCTTATGTCTATCGTCTCGTTGGCGAAGAAGGTCCCGCTGAACGGATTAAGTCGTTTGATGAATTAGAATGTCGGAAAGATTGGTATACTCCGTGGGGTGGTCCGCCAGCTGTCCGGACTTTTGCTAAAACCCAGGACGGCTTTTGTTACGCAGATATCCATGTCGGAAGTATCATGCGTTCCAACGATGAAGGGATTTCTTGGGAACCTGTCACGCCAGACCTCAA
Organism: Candidatus Poribacteria bacterium; assembly: GCA_022825825.1. Classification (GTDB taxonomy): domain Bacteria; phylum Poribacteria; class WGA-4E; order WGA-4E; family WGA-3G; genus MSPOR6. Next base: position 88,998 of record JAJDWA010000027.1, on the reverse strand, counting down.
TAAAGATGTCCATCAGGTTGCTACGTGTCCTGCAGACGATAATCGAGTTTATGCGAACACGCAGAACGGTGTTTATGTCAGTGCCGACCGTGGGCACTCTTGGGAGAATCGGATCGAAGGGTTGCCGGTTCGCTACGGCACCACTATTGCTGTACATCCAGCAGACCCAGACTTACTGATCGCCACAGTTCAAAATGGACCGAGAGGCGGTGGTGCTTGGCTCTGTCGTTCAGAGAATGGCGGCGCTGTGTGGACTCAACTCAACGATCAGCTCACAGAACCCACTGATCGGATCCGCACAGGCTGTATTGCGTTTACATCCGAAGGAACAGCATGGGCAGTTATCGGAAAGACGCTTTACATCGGAAAGGATCGAGCCACAGATTGGAGTCCGTTCTGGACAGTACCCGAATGCGATGACGAATACCCTATCCAAACCCTTGCTGCTTAGTACATCATTGTAAAAGCAAGCGGAGGAGATTGTAGTTTTGAATGTATTAGGTATTGATTTTACTTTCTTTGCGGTAAGCGATATGCAGAGATCGCTCGCCTTTTATCGCGATGTACTTGGGATTCCGCTGGCATGTTTAGTGCATGAAGGCACATGGGCAGAATTTGAGATAAATCCGGGTACACTTGTTTTAGGACAGGGTTATGAATTTACGCCTCCCGGTGGTGGGACAGTCGCGCTTGCGGTTGAAGACGCAAAAGCCACCGTCCAAGAATTAGAACAAGCAGGGATCCAAATACATGCGCCTCTGGGAGAATCCGCGGTATGTTTTTGGGCGATTGTCGCAGACCCTGATGGCAATCACGTCATCGTCCACCAACGAAAAGATAAGACTGTTGGATAAACATGATTGACTTAGAGTTTTTTGTGAATAGCAAAAATCTTATTTAAACGAATGATTAAATAAATTTTACAATATACGAAAATGTGATATAATATAACGTGAGTTAAAGGTGGATATATTATGAAATCTATTGTGTTCCAGATTATTCTCTATGTAGGAACAAACTATGGAATTAAAAGTTTGCGCACTCGGAATCTTGTTCAGGAACGGAGAGATTCTGTTAGGCAAAAGGGCTAAACACCGAACCTCTTATCCGAACGTCTGGGATATGATTGGTGGACATTGCGAAAATGGTGAAACACTAATACAGACTCTCACGAGAGAGTTGCAAGAAGAAATCGGTGTTACACCCGTTCAATTTGAACACATTAAGACCCTATTTGACTCCAATAACGATCACACCTATCACGTATTTGTGGTAACGGATTGGAAAGGCGAACCAGAGTGCCTACAACCAGAAGAACACTCAATGATCGGTTGGTTTGAAATCAAGGAAGCATTAAAACTGGGGCTTGCCTTACCGGTATATCGCGAATTGTTCAGGAGTCTTGAAGACGGCTGATTAATTGTATATTTTACGATAAAATTGTTCGCGGGAAATGTGGAACGACATTATAGTCTGATCCGAAAATATGTTCACATTTCAATGAACAACAATCCCCACACCATAACGCTGGTGAGGTTTCCTAACCTCGCCAATGTCCAGGTAATTGTGGGTTTTACTATAGAATTTAGAAATGGTATTAGATGTAAGACTTTAAAATCTGGAATTGTAAAACTACTTGGGAGGCGTATAGATGAATTATCGAGACATTATTACCATTGAACCTGGGAAACGTGGAGGGAAGCCCTATATTCGGGGAATGCGAATTACCGTGTACGATGTCTTAGGCTACCTTGCTTCGGGCATGACAGTGGACGAAATTCTTGATGATTTTCCCTATTTAACCGAGACTGACATCCGGGCCTGTCTTGCGTATGCAGCAGATAGAGAAAAAGCACAAATGATTGTTTACACGAATGAACTTTCTACAGTAAGTTTATAAATTCTCAATAGACATATCCTACCAACTGCTACAATTATTTGAAAACAAAGGAATTCAACAGGCTTATGAAAACAATCATAAAACTAACATTTATATTGGCTCTTACCGTTTTAGTTATCGGATTTTCCGGTTGTGAACGGATCTCCCAAGTATTAGATTCTCATACAGAAACCCTTACTCCGATCAAAGAACGGGACCATGTTTGGCCTGTTGACCAGAACGGTATTGAAGTCCCTGTTCCCGGCACATGGGTGTTGGTATCACATACCCATCTAAATTCAACATCTACAATCGGTGAAAGTTTCACCTTACCAGCATATCCTCAACCTATTCTACAAACATCAGATGGAACATACACTGATGGTGAAGGTATACTCTGGACAAAAATAAGGCTTATAACCGCTGAGGGAGAAAAGTGGCAATTTCTTGAACGTGTAGACACAAGTGTTTCTCCCCATCAACTCCACGCTGTTGTTACAGTAGATGAAAATGGAATCCCGATCCTTGAATATGGCAAATATCCTTTTGAATTACCACGACATAACGTGCAAATTTGGGAGAAACAGTAAGATTGCGAAAGTTAATTTATGCGCATACCGATGCTCTTCCGTTTTTCGCTATACGGATTCTTAAAAAATCAACGCTACTACGACCCATTTTTAATTTTAGCATTTCTTGAGAAAGGTTTGTCCTTCTTCCAAATTGGTATTCTAATTGGATTTCGGGAGGTTTGCACAAACCTATTTGAAATTCCCTCTGGCGCACTCGCCGACCTTTACGGTAGACGGCGCGCCATGATTTTTTCATTCTGTGCCTATATCGCCTCTTTTGCCACGTTTGCTGTGAGTAAATCGCTGCTTCTACTGTTCGGTGCTATGTTCTTCTTTGGCTTAGGCGATGCATTTCGCACTGGCACGCATAAGGCAATGATTTTCGACTGGCTCCGTCTACAAGGAAGATCGGACGAGAAAACGAAAATATACGGCTTTACACGTTCTTGGTCACAAATGGGTTCTGCGGTTTCTGTTCTTATCGCTGGTGCGTTGGTATTTTATCGTGGCAATTTCACAGACATCTTCTGGTTTTCAATCATCCCTTATCTTTTAAACATCGTTAACTTCCTCGGTTATCCGAAGGAACTGGATGGGGATAAACAGAGTGAATTTTCACTCAAAGCAGTTGCACGCCTCCTCGGTAGTGCTATAAAGAAGTCAGTGCAATTCCCTCCACTCCGCCGCTTAGTTTTCGAAGGAATGGGGTTTGAGGGAATGTATAAAGCGAGCAAGGACTATCTTCAACCGATACTTAAACAAACTGCTCTTGCATTACCCTTTCTTGTAACATGGGGTGAATCTAAGCGGTCAGCGTTGCTTGTTGGAGGTGTCTATTTTGTGCTCTATTTTTTATCGTCTTTTGCCTCCAGGAATTCTCACCGAGTCTCAGATTGGCGAGGCGGAGACGAAGGTGCAGCACAATTTATGTGGTGGATAGATTTACTACTTTTTGCGCTCTTAATTCCAGCACTTTGGTTCGGTCAGTATCCTGCAATTATTGCACTTTTTGTCGGATTAGCGATCCTTCAAAACTTCTGGAGACCAGGTTTGATTAGCCGTTTTAACGCGCAGTCTACACCTGAAATGAGCGCAACGATATTGTCCATTGAAGCGCAGTCCAAATCATTAGCTACGATTATTCTTGCGCCGTTGCTCGGATGGTTAGTAGACACAGTCGGTAACTTTTCGCCAGTAGGTATTGTCGGGACGTGCATTGCTGTAGCGATTCTTCTTGTCTATCACAGCGAATTGGAAGCAGATCCGCCAGATAGTCAGGAATAATTTACTTTCGAAAATCATCAATGGAACAAATATCCCTATTTCCTTTATTAGAAAAGCAATTTTCTCAACCTCAACCACCGCCAAAAAACGAGGTAGCGGTTGATAAGATACGTGGATTACGGTATATACCAGACTATATCACCGAGTTCCAACATGATTGGCTGTTAGATCAGATCGATAAACAACAGTGGTCCTACTTTTCCAAGCGGCGCTATCAGCATTACGGTACTAAGTTTGACTACGAAACGGGAAAAATGAAAGATGGTATGTCTATGAGCGAATTACCGGAATGGCTAAAAAGACTTGCGAGCAAATTACACATAGATGGACACATACCAGAGATTCCCAATCAGGTGCTTATCAATGAATATGAACCTGGACAAGGCATTGGCGGGCATATTGACAAAGAACCTTGGTTTAAGGATACGATTGTCAATTTGAGTCTGGGATCAAGTTGTATTATGGAATTCACAAACAAATATGACAAGACGAAAAAGGTTCCGGTTTGGCTTGCGCTGCGAAGTGTTGCTGTACTGAGGGAGGCGGCGAGATATACGTGGCTGCACGGTATTCCTGCCAGAAAATCGGATGTGTGGGATGGGCGGAAGTTTCCACGGCAGCGAAGAATATCGCTAACGTTTAGACGAGCAGTTATAGAGTATAAAGATGACTAATTTCCTTGACAAGACGAATATTGCCACGTATAATTTAAATTAACATGGCACGGGTGGATTGCTATAATCAAACGTCGTGATGATTCCCTAAGAATAAGGTTCTAAAACATGTCCTATATACTCTGTTCCGATGATAACTATTATAAACCCGGGGAAAATCTACGGGATCTATTTGAAAACCGGGTATTACACCATGTTGAGGTAAATTTACCGGTTCAAGCGAAGAAGATTAAACAAGCCAAAGCACAGGAGACCTTGAGAAGAGACATTATTCATGAATTTGAACGGCAAAGACGTATGATTAGTAGAGGACAGGCCAATTTTGATGAACCGTTTTACGGACTTTCTTCGGAAAATAGAGTGCTTCTCTATTGTGTCCATTATATGCTATGCATCTTTATAGTTCTTATCATATTTTTACAAAGATACTTTCTCTACCTGTGAACGATAAAGTCGTATTCGTTGACTTTGGATGCGGCCCATTAACTTCGGGCATTGCATTTTGGGCTGCGGCAAGAGAGTGCGACATTACTTATATAGGCATTGATAATTCAGTTACAATGCTTAATATGGCACAAAAAATAAACCAATATGGATCCAATGGATTCGACAAAAGTAATGAACCTTTTTATAAAGATGATCAACTGCACTTAATTAGTGACTACAACAATGAATTACCCCAGTTACTGAATTCTATTAATTTGAGTAATCCTGCAGACACTCTTATTATCTTTAACTTCTGCTATTTTCTTCAAAGTAAAACATTCGAAGAACCATCAAACATTGAAGAATTGAGTGATCTACTCTGGATTTTAGGATCCGGCGATAAAAGAATATGTATGGTATATCAAGATCCTGTAGGTGGTAAATTCCAAGAAAGGTGGCATAATCTAAAAAGTTGGGTGATAGCATATCCTTCAATGTATGATGTATCAGGTTTTACGGAGCAAGACCCCACGCAAGTGGTGCAAATAAAGTATGATACTTTATGGGAAGAACAGAATCAGGTTGATGTGTCTTATGATAGCTTTAATAACTTTTCTTTCCTTGAGAATTATTCCAATAAATGACTTTTTAACGGAGCATTAACTATGGAGCAACTATTGTTATTTGACTCAGATCAGCAATCTTTCCTACAAGAACCACCGCTAAAAAATGAGAAAGCGATTTATAAGATCCGCGGGTTGCAGTATGTAGAAAACTATATCACTGAAGATCAACATGGTTGGTTGTTAGTGCAGATTGACAAACAACAATGGCTTAACGACCTAAAGCGTCGCGTTCAGCATTACGGCTTTAAGTATGATTACAGAGCGCGGAAAGTGAACCGTGATATGCATATTGGTGAATTGCCGAAGTGGTTGAGGAGACTCAGTCAAAAATTACCTACAGATGGACACATGCCAAAAGTAGCAGATCAGGTAATTATCAATGAATACCTCCCCGGGCAAGGCATTGCAGGTCATATCGATTGTGAGCCATGTTTTAGAGATACAATTGCTTCTTTGAGTTTAGGTTCGGATTGTGTAATGGATTTCACAAACAAAGACGACAAGACAAAAAAGATATCAGTTTGGCTTGCGCCAAGGAGCCTTGTCGTTCTAAGTGATGAAGCGAGATATGAATGGTTGCACGGTATTGCCGCCAGAAAATCGGATGTGTGGGATGGTCAAAAACATGAACGAGGGCGGCGTGTATCGTTAACGTTTAGAAAAGTGATTATAGAATGATACTGAAAATGCTTTGGTAGGAATGAGGCACGATCAGGTGACCGCGCCTTATGAAACCAAGGGTAGTTAGAACAAGTCTGTCTTAACAGATGCCCATTGTGTAGTCAATTTTTCTTTCGCATCAACGGGAAACGGTTCATCACGTGACAAATCATCTTCAGGTTCACCTTCAAAATAACGGAAGTTATCAATCCAGAAGTCTACATCTGATTGGGCAATAGATAAACCTACCCACATGTCTCTTGCAACTGTTTCTTTCGCAGTAAATGTAACAAAATATTCTTCCCACTCCGGACCTGTAAGGTTGATATCGCCACCTTGCCAGAATGTCCACGGGTCATGTTGTTCCTGAATATTTAAACTCACCTGTCGCGGTTTTTCAGAACGTGCCCAGAAGATGACGGTGTATGTTTCACCCTTTTCCATTGAGGCATTCAGCTGCTTAACCTTGGCGTGCCAATTCGTCCCAGTAGCTTTGATACCGATAACTTTAAGGCATTTGTTCCCGTGTTGTGGGTTTTTCTTGTCAATTTCCCACTTATACTCTCCACCCCGGTTGCCGCCCGTGCCATCTTCTAAAGTCCAAGCGGCTAAATCATCTTCAAAACTATGATTTTCGAGCAGTAACTCCCCTTTTTCCCATTTTCCTAATTCCTGTGGGGTTCCTGCAAAAGCACTAAAACCTATTAGCATCGTCATTAAGACGGCATTTATAACAGTAACTCTGTACACGTAAATTCCTCCTTTTACGCTTTATATGATTAACTTTCTGCCCGCATGAGAGATTCTATTTCAGGTAGGACTTCTGCCACCGCAGCTTGGTCTACCTCTTCAGCGATACTTGCATAACCTGCAGTCCCTATCATCTCAGCGAGATTTTGTCGGAGCTGTTCAATTGTCCACGCAACCGAATCTGGTACTTCTGTTTTATCAAGGTTTCTATGGTCATTCTTTCCAGAAGGATCGTAATGATAGTGCGGATTTTTACGGAAGCAGTCAAAACGTAGCAGTTGCACATTTTTGCCATCTGCTTCCCCGAAAACACGCACGGAAGGGCCACCATCTTCACCGAAATTGCGGTTGTCCACGTGGAATTCAACACCGCCAGCGTGGAATACTTTTTCATCCATGATTTTTTACCCTATTTTTACAGATTTTAGGACCATTATACATAAAATCCCTATTTGTGTCAACTAAAAAACAAACCTGATTTACCAACTCAGATAAACAACGCGATAATCAAAAAACAATCCCAGAATGCTAATAATGGATGCAACAATGACATCCCCAATAACCAATCCGATGAAAAATGGAATAGCCCGTCGATATAACAGCACACCGCCCGTTGAAAGCAGAATTCGTTTAATTGTCCAACTGATCAAAAGTGGAAACCAAAGGCCGGTAAAAGTCCACCAACTTGATACAACATATCCAACAGGGTGTAAAGGCCACTGAACAAATCGCCATCGCAATAGCAGCAGACTGATAGCGAAGGTAAACCCACCAGCAGTATATAACAATCCACTCAAGTTTGTTTCACCCGGATTATAGAGCCATCCAGCGAGCCGATTGAAAGCCGCACGTGCATACCACGAACGTGCATTCTCTAAACCGACCTGATAAGAGAGGTGAAGATGTCCCCATGCAGCTGAAAACGCACCGACAAAAATCGCAATTGCTAAAACCCACAGTAGTTGTGTGGAGTTAAAACGGGTTTGATGCGCGAGTTTTAAAGCCTCCAATTGATGCGGCATCGGATGCGCGCGATAGGAGAGGTGATTCAGCCAAAAGAATAACGACATCACTGATAGATTGCGATTGCCTATACGTCTTGTCCCGAATGCATCTGTTAAGAGTAAATCCGGGCCCGCGTTGTATAAATCGTGTGCAGGTGGACCTAACTCTGCGCGGATGCGGGTGATAGTAATTGACATTGCAAAATAAAATACAAAAAACAGCGCAGCAAACCACAGAGACATCCCTGCTTTCAGACAGAATACCACAATCAAGATGAACCCAATCAACGCGCCTGCTACTGCCGTTTTATAACGTAACGCTTCGCCTTCATCAGAGGCAGCCTCGCCCCGACTGAAAATTGTCTGCAGTACTCCCCTAACGTGTGAACGTCCCATCCACAACGTCCATAGAAAAAGGGCTATCCACACACCCCTAATTTGTGCCATTTCTCTCGGAAATCCAATTGCACCGCGCCAGCCAAAACTCTCACCGATAATTCGTTGAAAATGCCAGAATAGGTGAAAAAACCAGCAGGAAAACCCCAAATCAAGCGGAATCAGGAAGCCAACGCCAATTGCAAACGGAAAGAAACTAATGCGAAATCCGGGGTTATTCATGGCACTCCACGGCTTTTCGGGGAGACGAAAATTATGGTAGAGCGGAATTGTAGGGAAAACTGGATTGATTTGGTGTAAACTATAAAGTAGGTTTAGTAAGGCAGCGATGCATAAACCCATAGTCATTGTCCGTCTATTGAAAAATCGGTTTTTTCCTTGTGTGATTTCAAAAGGAAGTTGGGCAATCGGATAGGTGAGTCGTTCATGTTCTTGCCACTGTTTGCGTAACAGCACGTTGAGGCAGAGCATTGTTACACCGATAACGAGGCAGAAACCTACCCATAGTAGCGTTGGGAACAACCACGCCTGTAGGTGTGCTTGGAGATAGAACGTGGATTCACCTTTATAGAATCCTTGTAATATTTCTTGCTTGCCTACAACAAGCCACTCAGGGAGATGTTGATGAAAGAGTTGTGCCCACTCATTTTCAGTTGTTGCATACCAGAAACCGTTTCCCATCAACGGAACGAGTACTTGCAGCATATCGCGTCCAGCAAAAACAGAAGCTTGACAGAGCATCGCATAGATAGTTAGCAGTTCGCTTTGTGAAAACGCAAGTGTCGGGCGTAACCGACGCAGTCCAGTATTAAACGCAATGAGAACGAGCAGTGTAAACAGCACATTGAACAGTAAAGCCAAACTTGTGGGACGATTAGAATCCCAGATGTAACTAAGATGTAAAATCCAATAACTGTTAAGGGGGATGAGAGCAATGCCGATCAGCGTTGCCCGAAACGTGATAGGACTTTTCGTTGGAGGCTTCATAGAGAGGAAACAGAAATGGTAATGGTGGTATTTGGGTTCGTCGTTCTGATTATAATAGGCGGTGGGGTTTTGATAGCACGTTTGGCAACTGTTGCAAAATCCAAAGGTTCTTGGGTATGGGGAGTCTTTATTCTTATCCTGCTTATCTGTATTCCGCTTTTTCTGTTAGGTATCTGCGTGTGGTTGCTTAACTTCTACAATATAGACTTTGGACCGCTTGTAGGAGCGATCTCCGAATCGCGACGAACACATTAGATAGTCGGGAATCGGAGTTCCCTCCTACAAAAATTGACATCTATAGGACCACTTTGGAATTAACCTATATCCGCAGAAACAGAGTCTTTACTTTCAGCATCGGTAGAATCGGGGGATTTCCCCGCTATGTAGAGAAACCAAAAGGTTAATCCGATGGCAATGACAATCCACAATATTCCCCAAAACTCTGTTCTGAGACCTATTTCTTCTGCCAACATCCGAGCATCAGAACGCAAATGTGACCGATCCAAAACATCACTTTTGATGTCAAGGATCGCATACAAGCAACTTGTCACACCAATTATGCGTAATATCCAATCATTCACAACCTCTGGCAAAAACAACCCCATAAGAATTAGTACTACTCCAAAACCGATGCCGAAAAGATAGGTGAACATATCAGAACCAAAACCGATGGTGATTGCTACCATCCCGATGCCGATTAACACACTCACCGCTTTACCTAAGCGAGTCCTTGCTGCTAATAGTAGAATAACACCGCCCCATAACAGACTACCAAGGTAACCAGCGGATAATGTCCAGAAACGAGACCCACCCCGGGTGAGCGCATGTCCCCCCTGATGCCGATTAATTTCAATTTCGACGATGCTGCCTCCAGTAGCAATTGCTGCAAGTCCATGGCTCACTTCGTGCATAAACACAACAAAGATTTTGAGCGGATAAATAACCATAGTATTCCACAATAGCACAATTGCGATAAAAATTAAAAGCAGAGCAATATAACGTTTGAAAAATACCATCATCTATCCTCTATAGAAAATCCAGAAATACATAGACATTTCGCAATAGGTGGGCATTAGTAAGAAAAGGTCAATTAGGCGAGTAATACTAATGCTAATGTCAAATTGCTTGCATGTTTATTGGCAATTTGATATAGTATATCACAAGAAATGGAAAATATACACCCTAAAAACGAGGACTTGCACCTCAAAATGTGTCAATGGAATAGAAATAAATGAATACTTTCGGTCACCTTTTTCGGATTACAACGTGGGGCGAATCACATGGTGGTGCTGTCGGTGTTGTTATTGACGGATGCCCACCGCAGATCGACCTGGATGTATCCGCTGTCCAATATGAACTCAATCGCCGCAGACCTGGGCAAAGCCATCTCACCACACCACGTCAGGAGGGAGATGTTGTTGAAATACTCTCCGGTATGTTTGAAGGCAAAACACTTGGCACGCCTATCTCTATGCTGGTGTGGAATAAGGACGCGCGCCCTGATGCCTACAATCATTTGAAAGACCTCTACCGTCCCTCACACGCAGATTTTACGTATCAGCAAAAGTATGGCATTCGAAATTGGCAGGGAGGCGGTAGAGCGAGTGCACGGGAAACCATTGGTCGCGTTGCAGCAGGGGCAATTGCAAAGCAGATTCTACGTGAAAAATGTAACACCGAAACGCTTGCTTATGTCAAACAGATTCATATATTAGAAGCGTCAGTAGATGTAGACACGGTAACACTTGAAGATATTGAAGCGAGTCCGGTGCGGTGTCCTGACCCGATTGTTAGTCCGAAAATGGCGGAACGTATCGATCAGGCACGACGTGATCGGGATTCCCTTGGTGGTATAATAGAGTCGGTTTGCCGCAACGTTCCTGTAGGTCTTGGTGAACCTGTTTTTGACAAACTCAAGGCAGACTTGGCAAAGGCGATGATGTCTCTTCCTGCAACGATGGGATTTCAAATTGGGTCCGGATTTGATGGTATAACGATGACAGGTTCTGAACACAACGATGAATTCTACAACGAGTCCGGACGGATCCGTACCCGCACAAACAATTCTGGTGGTACACAAGGAGGTATTTCAAACGGCGAAAATATCGTGTTTCAAGTCGCTTTCAAACCGACAGCAACAATCGGAAAACCGCAACAGACTGTGGATATGGACGGAAACGAGGTGACATTAGAGGCAAGTGGACGACATGACCCGTGTGTGTTGGTGCGTGCCCCTGCTATTGTAGAGGCGATGGCAGCACTTGTTCTCACAGATCATCTGCTCCGACATCAGGCGAAATCCTAAAACTTTGCACTATAAAAAGGCAAATTACGGAAACAATATGGAAGGTCACACAATCATTACAACACATGATGTTGATGAATTGTTTATCTCTACCGTTGTTCGATTGATTCAACGGCGTGCCTTCCCGAACCTACGGAACATCATCGCAAAAACGCATTCGGCAGACATCGCGCGTTGGTTTCCGCGTCTCCGTCTCGAAGCAAAGAGCAGCCTTTTCACACTCCTAATTGAAGAAAAGCGAATGGGGGAGGTACTATGTGACCTGAATAGCGCAGATATTAGCGAATTTGTTGAGGAAACAGAATCTGCAGTTGCCGCAGATGTCTTGTTAACGATGCCTGCGGATGATGTGACGCGGATTCTCTCTGAGCTGCCTGAAGAGAATAAAGCAGAACTCCTAAATCTCATTGAAGGTGCAAACGCTGAGCATATTGAACGGCTCCTGGAGTATGAAGTAAAAACTGCAGGTGCTATCATGTCACCGAATTATTTCGCGTTGTCTCAAGAAACTACAGCAGCAGAAGCAACGGAGAAGATTCGAGAACTTTCTGAAGTAGAAATGCCTCCGATCACCTTTTATGTCTATGTTGTTGATGAGGATAATAAATTAAAAGGAGTACTTTCGTTACGGCAATTGGTGCAAACAAAGCCAGGTACGCCTCTCAAAGATTTGATGACATCACACTTATACACCGTTCATACCGACATGCCGCAAGAAGCAGTAGCAAAAGCGGTTGCTCGCTACGATTTACTCGCTATTCCTGTTATCAATAGCATTGGGCAGCTGGTTGGCGTTGTTACAATTGACGATGTTGTTGATGTGATTAGAGAAGAAAATACGGAAGATATGTTAAAGATGGCGGGGACTGGTGATCTGGATATTACTTCACGTTCCATCTTTAGGAATACGCGGGCACGTTTACCGTGGCTGCTCGCAAGTTTTGGCGGTGGTTTACTTGCCGTTTATGTCATCGGTATTTTTGAAGCGCAATTGCAGCAAATTGCAGCCTTAGCTGCTTTTATCCCAATAATCATGGGAATGGGAGGAAATATAGGGACACAATCTTCTACCATCATTGTGCGAAGTATCGCTATTGGTGAAGTTAACATCAAAGATACATGGCGGGTATTATGGCGTGAATTTAGCACAGGGGCATTACTCGGAACAACTTATGGCATTTTGCTTGGAGGGTTTGCCAGCATCTTTTCACAATTCCGAGAATATGCGTGGAAGCTACCGCTTGTCGTTGCCCTTGCTATATTTGTAAACATGATAATTGCAGCAACGGTGGGAACAATCATTCCGATGTTTTTCAAACGTATCCGTATTGATCCTGCAGTTGCAACGGGACCGTTTGTTACAACTGCGATTGATGTGATTGGGATTTTTACTTATTTTATGTTGGCAAAAGTTTTTCTCTTTTAGTAAATTTGATTCATCACCACCGTGAACATAGGACATCCAAAATGGCTACGGCAATAGAAATCAACGGAATCGCACCTGATAAGACTTTGGAAACCTGTGCAAGACAGATTATCGTGGCTTATTTTCGAGAAATGATGTCTCACAAAGCGGGCGCAATTGATGGTACAGATATTAAATTTGTCCATGATATGCGTGTTGCCTCTCGACGGTTGCGGGCTGCAATGGACAACTTTGCTGCTTGTTTTCAAAAAGAACCGTTCAAACAACATTATAAACAGATTAGAACGATCACACGGACAATGGGAGCGGTCCGTGATCTTGATGTCCTCATTGCTCGTTTTCAAAGGGAGTTGCAGACCTTATCAGGAGCGGGACAAGGTGATATTCAAGGATTGATTGAACACTTGCAGCAGGAACGGGCAGAAGCGAGAAAACCGATGTTAAATCTGTTTTCAGAACTTGACGAGAGCGATTTTAAAACGCAATTTCTAACATTTTTTGAGACAGAGGCATGAAATGGCGAAACCGCAGAAGATTATAGGACTCAATCCAAAGCAAAGTTTTCGCGAAAATGTCCGAACCATCCTTCCACAAAAGGTTGAAGAGGTTTATAGTTGGGAGCAGTTTATTCAAGACCCAGAGAAACGTGAGGAACTACACAACCTGCGGATTTCTATTAAACGGTTACGATATACGATGGAGTTTTTTGCAGTAAACTACGATAAACATTTTATGGAATTTATTGAAACTATTATTGACTTACAGGAAATACTCGGCGATATACACGATAATGATGTAGTTTTGGAGGTTTTAACAAATTATAAAGAAAACCGTCAATCTACCGAATTGCCAGGAGTTGACACACTTATTACACGTACCATCAAATCTCGCAATGCCGACTATCAGGCATTTTTAGAAAGATGGGAACAATTATCAGCAGTAGACTTTAAACAAAAATTACTTGCAATGATTGCGTCATAGCAAACGCACACGAAAATAAAACAAATATAAAAGGAAATAACAATGAACACCAATGTTGTCGGAGTAGACATGGGTGGCACTAAGATTCTCGCCGCCGTTGTCGATGCAGAAGGTAATATTCTCAGTACTGCCAAAATTCCAACGCAAGCGAAAGACAAGACATCCATCGTGATTGATCGGATTGCAGACTGTATCCGAGAGGCTTTTCAAGAATCAGGCGTCGCAGCGAATTCTATTCAGGCAATCGGCATTGGCGCACCGGGCCCGCTTGATCAAGAAACAGGAGTCGTTTTTTTTGCACCGAATCTCGGATGGAAAGATGTGCCACTGAAGACTGAGTTGGAAGCACGCATAGACATTCCAACATTCGTTGACAACGATGTGAACATAGGGACGCTTGGTGAATACACGTTCGGTGCTGGACGTGGTATACAGAATTTAGTCGGCATTTTTGTTGGGACTGGCATTGGAGGCGGTATTATTCTGAATGGCGAACTTTTCCACGGTGCCAGCAAGACTGCGGGAGAAATCGGACATATCATTGTTAAAGCGGATGGCCCCAAGTGTGGGTGTGGCACCCGTGGATGTTTAGAAGCACTTGCAAGCCGAACCGCTATGGCAAAACAATTTCAAAAAGCGATACTCAAAAAAGGGAAAAAAAGTATCCTCACAAAACTTACCAATGGTGATCTCGGGTTAATACGTAGTGGCACTTTAGCTAAAGCACTTCGTAGCAAGGACAAATTAACACTCAAAGTATTCAAAGAAGTCACAAAATATCTTGGCGTTGGTATCGGTTCAATTGTTAACTTCTTAAATCCGGAAATGATCGTCTTAGGTGGCGGTGTTGTTGAGGCACTTGACGATACATTTATAAAGGACATCCGCAAAGCTGCGAAGAAGTTTGCACTACCCGATACGTTAAAAGGCGTTCAGATAGTAAAGGCGGAACTGGGAGATAATGCAGGTGTGCTGGGTGCAGCAGCACTGGCAAGACAGAGACTCAAAGCGGGATGAACCTCCCAGTTTGAATACGAGGTTTAAAATGAAGGGGGAACAGAGCCATGTTAGTTGATGATAATAGAGAAGAACATCGGATGATAATTTTTGGGAACGATAGCCACCCTGTACAAGAACGGTTAATCGTAAATAGTAAAACAAACAATCGCGGCGTCCTGGCACAGAAGGTTCACGAGGAATCTTATACTGTGACCTTGTATGCGTTGCTAAAGGATTATGGGCTCACACCTGTTTTTCGGATCAAGCCGCGCATACGTTTCCATCGTTCTAACTATGACAACCTCTCATCGAGTGCGCCCCTCCAATATAGTCTCAATGATATTATCCATTTTGCAGAACTGAAACGCGGTACTGTTTTGATGGAGAAAATTGACGAAACGAAATTAGCGGAGATACTTGGTGATGCACCAACCATTGCAGGGATGGCAGACGATCCCGCTTTGCAACTCGTTTCACAACGTGACGTGTCACTTCGCAATCCGCCTTTCAAAACCAAAACGAAGATCTTTGGTAAAAGTGAAGACGAAGGGATAGAAGAAGCTGGTATTCCGATCGGATCGTTCCTTGACGCGCTCAATCAGCCACAACGTACTGAGCAAATTTTTAGAAAGTATTCACGCGGCAGCGAGTTCGCACGAGATTTGCGGAAGGCTTTAGAAAACTATGAAAGCTACGAATTTCAATTCGGCATCTATTCTCGATATGAGCGGCGAGATTGTGTTTTAGCAGGAGGAGACGCAGAAACAAGTGGATACTATCGCGCAACTTTTGATCCCTGGACAGCACTCGGATATATCCGTACCAGTGGTGATAAACAGCAGTTTCAAATCCTTTCACATGAACGCGGCACGCGCTGGGAACACAAGGTAATGCTGGAGAAGCTTGATGCCGCTACGCTTGAACGGCTCGCCACAGAAATCCCCGCACTCCGAAGTGAATATCTAATCGGACGTATTCTATCCAAAAGCCAAACAGCATTGACACGTCTCGCGCAACTTCGCAAATCACAACTAAATCTGACAACCGATTTGGATACTGGATATACCCTTCAATTAGAGGTCCCTATTCCTGAAAAGCGGTTCTCAGTGATAGATCATCGTCGAAAATTGCGCGCTGTGTTTAATGGTAACAAAGGTTACTGCCTCCATCCGCTAAATGAGGAATTTGTTGAAAAACATCTGAACTTGGCAAAAGGTGTCCGAGATGGGGTTGTCTGGACACTTGATAACGTCGATCTGCTAACAGGTCCTCCACCACTAACAGAACAGAATGAGGAATTTCCTATCACTAAAACCCTACATCAAAACAGATTCGTGGTGCGTTCCGCAGAAGAGCTTCGCGAACGCCTCCCAAAGAATGGATTTGGGAAGTGCTGGAATGAATCTATTGACGAAGGCGGTTATACCGTCCTTAGCCAAACAACTGGCAGAGTCTATACCGTGGGTTACGGACGAAAGATTACCGGCAATATCCAGAAAGGCGAAATAAAAAAAGACGACACAGCGCACTATCTCTCCATTGAATACTTGGGAATAGATCCATCACGTGCAGAAACCTCACGTTTTGAGGTGCCGGCGGAAGCACAACGAAATTTCTTTGATAAACTCTTCAGAAGAGAACCTGTCCCGCCTTACTATAGTCAACTGATGCAAACGGAGGCACAGGTTATTGAAGAGATGAAAACGCTTGCGCGGCACTGTAAAGAGAAGTTGAAGATTCCTTAGGTATTTGATTTTTATGTTGAAGGCTATCTCTGTGAGGTAAAACAGATGATACAAAAACTTGAAGTTAAGGGACTTAATAACCGTTTTGACGGTGAATTTGAGTTTAACGAAGATTTGAACATTTTTACTGGACCTAACGGTTCAGGCAAGACCACATTGCTGAAGTTGATATGGTACCTCATTAGCGGACATCTCAAGCAAATTCTTTCTGAAATTCCGTTTTCTTCTATTTCAATTGAAACTGAGGCATTTTCTCTATCTATGCATCAAACTAAAGTTGATCAGATTAAATTAAACTGGAAATTTACTGACGAGGAACCAGATAAGAAAACTATTAAAATAGATCCAGAACATAAAACGATTGATCGAAAGGATATAGATAAGGTAAATAAACTTGAGAAGCGGATTGCTCATACAACAAAGAACAGTCTGTTTTTTCCAACGTTTCGAAGAATTGAAGGTGGCTTTTCTAAAGACTCTATAAATATAGAGGATTCGGTTGGGAGATTGCTTCCATTATCAGAAATGCTTCAGATTACGATGACGCGGTTTTCATCTGATGTGTCAGTCAATGGACACAAATTCATCGCTTCGATTTCAACAGAAGATATAGGCGAATTGTTAACGCAGAAATATGCCGATATTTATGAAGAAATCACAAACCTTCAGTCTCAGGTATTAGAAGATATATCAGAAAAAATGCAAAACAATTCAGATAAGGGTAAAGTTTCTGATAACCTTCAAGATGCTCCTGCCGTTCTGAATGCTATTCAAAAAGTTAATAAGCAACGAAACCATCTGAGTAAGCCATTTTCTGTGTTGTCTGAGTTGACTCGGAAGATCCTACAATATAATGCAATACATGTTACTGGACGAACTATTCGTGGGGAAACAACTGAGGGAGTTACTTTGGTAGAAGGAAGAGATGGAATTACAGTTGGGGAGGCAAAACATGCTATTTCCGCAGATATACTTTCTGCGGGTGAAAAGCAGGTGCTCAGTTTCTTGTGTTACAATGCTTTTAGCAAAAATACGACTATTTTCATTGATGAACCAGAGTTAAGCCTGCACGTAGATTGGCAGAGACTACTGTTTCCCATTCTGCTTCAGCAAAAAACTGGGAATCAGTTTTTTGTTGCTACACATTCACCTTTCATTTATGCAAGGTATCCTGATAAAGAATTTCTGTTAGACAACCAGGTGGAGAAGTTTAATGCTAACACCACAAATTAGGGTAGACGAAGTAACAGAATTAATTGCGATTCTGCGTAATTCTCAAAAACCGAATATTGTTGTTGAGGGGCGTGATGATGTTATCATTTATCGGGAGTTAGTAAATCGGTTTGGGATATTAGATATAGATTTTCACGCGTCGGGCGGACGAGAAAAATTGTTCAAACTTTACAAGCGAAGAAGTGAATTTGCACAAGTCCCGGTTGCTTTTATAGCAGATCAGGATATGTGGTTGTTTTCAGGAATTGAGCATGGTTACGAAGATGTTATTTGGACAAGCGGATACAGTATTGAAAATGACTTGTATTCGGATGCCGAGTTAGAACGTTTGTTAAATGAAAACGAAACAGCGGAACATCAGCAAATTTTGGATTCTATCAGCACGTGGTTTGCATTTGCAGTTGAGGAATATTTAGCAGGAAATTCTCCAGTACTTGATCTGCATTGTGATGAAATAGTACCGCCTGGCAAAACCGAATTGGATGCCGACTTTTGCACACGCCAAGGTTTCTACATTCCCGACCCAGATCGTGTTCAACAAATCAGATCCGCATATCAACTTTTACTTAGAGGAAAACAACTTTTTCAGTTATTGGTTCGTTTTCTGAGCAGACCTGTCCACGGTTTTGAAAAGGCAAGTCTTAACGATTATGCACTTTACAACTTTGCACTTAGGATGCCTGGATCACACCCTTTGTTGGACAGATTAATGGAAGAAGTAAAGCGGAAAATTGCAGCGCATAAACCAACTCCCTAAATCTCATTAAATAGTGACAAGAGGAAACATCAAAAAACAATGGAAAACCGCAGAAAAGTCCTTATCACAGGTGCAGCGGGCTACATTGCTGGACGCATGCTACCCGATTTCCGCGAACGTTACGATCTCGTTCTACTTGATGTGAGAACCACAAATCGGCAAGGAGAAGAGGTCGAAGGGCTTCAAATCGTTGACGTTAGCAATCCTGACCGTGAGTTATACAAACACTACTTTGAAGGCGTTGATGCAGTTGTTCACTGTGCATTCCAAGGCGGTGGTTTTGAAAATGAACTCAACAACATTCAGATGGCATACAACGTCTACCATACCTGCTGGGAAACGGATGTGCGGCGCGTCGTTGTTTGTAGTTCTAACCATGCAGCAGACTATTATGAACGGCTTATCTGGGCAGGCAAATGGGATTTTGTAACGCCAGAGATGCGTCCGTTATCAGATAATTTCTACGGGTGGGCAAAAGAGGCTTATGAGCATCTCGGTTTTGTCTTTGCAACTGGGTTTAGGAAAAATAAAAAACTACAGAATGTGCAAATACGCATCGGTGCACCGCGGGAAACAGATATGAATGATGTCACAGCGGAAAATTATCATAAGATGCACCGGGCGCTTGGGGCATATTTGAGTGTTCGCGATCAGGTTCAACTCTTTGTCAAGAGCATTGAAACGGAGAATATAGAGGACGAAAACGGAATTCCATTCCAAATTTTCTACGGTATCAGCGACAACTCACATAAGTTCTGGAGTATCACCAATGCACGAGAGGTGATAGGCTACGAACCGGAAGACAACAGCGCGTTCCGTTTTGCTGAACGGATCGCAGAAATCTTCAAACAAAGATAAATAATCCCTCCTTTATTTCTAATACCAAAACTAAGGAAAAAAATTGAAGAGAGTCGAAAGGAATAAATTCATGAGAAATTTCTATGTTAAATGTGTTTATATCTTGATATTGCAGTTTGTTTTAGTGGCTGCTGGGTTGGCAAACACTTTGACGGTTGACGAAACGGGGAATGTTCTTGCAGAAACCAACCGCTATCAGGTTCGCTTTAGAGATGGCGTGCTGATACACTTCCACAACAAACTCACCAACGAGACGTATACACTACCACCGCAAGACAATTCAAATGAACAAAGTGGTATTTCAATACAATATAACGAAGGAGAATATGGAAGGGCTCAATGGATAGATGATTCTTGGGAGGTAGAATCCAAAAGGTTAACTCCTCTTGGTATAGAAATCACTTATCAGAGGGATTATAGAACAGGTCAAACATGTCGGATCCGCATTGGTATAGACCCAGAGACCCAAGATTTGGTGATTCATCAAACTGGTGCCTCGGCATCCGGTGGGCTCATAGGCGTTATGTGGGGGTGCGGCTACCTTAATAACCAGCAGGTCGACATCATATTACCAGCAAATGGCGGTGAAATTATTGATGCATCCTCTGAGATTCGCGCTGGTGGAGGTGGGTATCCAAGGGAATGGGAAGCGCAACTCGCTATCCTTCAGGGTGGAGATGGTGGGTTTTTTGTCCGCAGTACAGATACAACATTTCGGTTTAAAGGGGTCGGTTATAGGCGAACTGCCGAACATTTCGGTATCAGTTTTCAGACAGACAATTTCGCACCTTTCCGCGGCAAGTATGAGATCACATCCGTTGAGTGGCGATTGAACGCATACCGAGGCGATTGGCAAGTCCCAGTAGAAATTTACCGAAACTGGATGGAAACCGCTTTCCAACCCAAACAACCCCCCGCATGGGTCAAAGAACTTGAATTGGTTGTTTACCTTAATTTAGACATAGAGGTTCTACCGATGCTGGCAGAACATGTAAATCCTTCAACGACCTTGATATATCTACTCGGTTGGCAACGGGCAGAGAAGGCGAATTTCCCTACACCCAGACCCGAATTTGGTGCTTTTCTCGAAGCGGCACACAGCCATGGGTTTCGGGTTATGCCTTATACAAATGTTGTCGTGATGTCACCGGATGATCCACTCTATCCAGAGTTTGAGAAGTTTCACCTTCGACATCCAATCAGAGGACACAAACTCGGCTATAGATGGGATGATCCGTCATACCCGGACTCTGTGGCTTATATCAATCCAGCGTCAAAAGCGTTTAGAAAATATACCGTTGCTCAACATAAAAAAGTGTACGAAGCCCATCCGATAGACGGATTCCACTTGGATATCAATACGCTTTTTAGAAATGATCCAAATGGGCTTGTAGACGGATTAACCTTTCCAGAAGGTAACATTCTGATGCATCAGGAATTAAGGGAAGCGATGCCGGGGATTGTGTTCGGTGGGGAAGGCGTTCATGAAGGCACCTTCTTCAATACGAACTTAGCGCAACGGGGAATTTATCGGAACAAACAGCCACATCCCATCAACTCTTTTCTCTTTTCACCTTGGACGATCCCCTACGGCTTTCATGTCCCAAACCCAGATGGAGAACCTGAGCTCTACCAAAAATTTCAGGAGGCTTACGTAGTATGGGGTGTCTTACCAACCATCCGGATCCGCGCACCTTGGATGTTGAGAGATAAAGGCTTGGTTAGAACACACGGTTTCTTGAAGAGTGTCCGAGAAGGGCAGAGTTGGGAACAGACGTGGAACATAGATATAGCAATG
Source organism: Candidatus Poribacteria bacterium (assembly GCA_022825825.1). Classification (GTDB taxonomy): domain Bacteria; phylum Poribacteria; class WGA-4E; order WGA-4E; family WGA-3G; genus MSPOR6. The sequence continues at coordinate 67,638 of JAJDWA010000027.1, read as the reverse complement.
GACATGGACATAGTAGGTGATGTCAATGCTGATGGTGTTGTGAACGTGCTGGATTTAGTTGCTGTGGCAAACGCTTTTGGTGAAGCGGAACCTGATCTGAATGGTGATGGTGTTGTGAATATTCAAGATTTGGTCATTGTGGCACAAAATTTTGATTAAATTATGAAACAGTTTTGACAGGACACAAAGGATTCTCCAATGCCGAACCTCACCGCAGAAGAACTCACCGATATTTGCCTCAACGTCTTTCAAAAACTAAATATCTCACCATCAGAAGCGGAAATCGTAACCCGTTCTATGGTAGATGCCAATCGCGTTGGACACGATTCACACGGTGTTATCCATCTGCCAAAATATGTGCATGAATTGGAAGCAGGGTTAATCCAACCCGGTGCATCTACAGAAACGCTGTACGAATCTGCATCTATAGCAGTCCTAAATGGCAATTGGGGGTTCGGCCCTGTCATTGCAACGCGTGCTGTTGCGTTGGCAATTCAGAAGGCAAAACAGGCAGACGTGAGTTCCGTTGCCGTTTCACAATGCAATGAGGTAGGGAGATTAGGTGGATATGCGTGCCTCGCTGCAGATGCCGAGATGATCGGATTGCTCATGGCAAACGACCACGGCGGTGGCACTTGCGTTGCACCGCACGGCGGCATTGAAGGACGCCTCTCTACCAATCCAATTGCGTGTGCAGTGCCAATTGAAGGACAAGATCCGATTGTATTGGATATGTCCACCAGTGTTGTCGCATCGGGAAAGATTCGTGTTAAACAGCATCGTAATGAAGTGCTGCCAGAGGGTTGGCTCATCAACGCGGAAGGGGAGTCAACTACTGATGCTGAGGGTTTCTATGGAGTCCCGCCTGCTGCTATATTACCTCTTGGTGGGATTGCAGCGCACAAAGGATTTGGACTTAGCGTGATTGTAGATATTCTGGCAGGGGCGCTGACAGGGGCGGGGTGTAGCACAAGCGAGGATGCACGCGTTGGTAATGGGTTGTTTGTGCTTGTGATTAATGTAGCGAGTTTTAGGGAATTTCCTGGGTTCAGTGCCGAGATAGAGCGATTTATAGAATATCTCAAGTCTGCAAAGCGAGCTGCTGGTGTTGATGTAATTCGGATGCCAGGAGAACGCGGTTGGGAAGAACAACGCAAACGAGAACAAGAAGGTATTCCGATAGATGCGGAAACCTGGAAGCAAATTCAGGCACTTCTATAACCGCAGTATCAAAGTCCCAGCCCCAGAAATCCCTCTCAGAGTTGGTCTTCAATCCATTCACCTTCATGGGCAGGGTTGTAGATTAATCCTTTTTTTATGTCCAGACAGAGATCCAGGTATTCCAAAACCATGTGACCGACGAGGACAGGCAGGGATCCTGGTAGATCCGTTACCAATATAATTCCCTCTCGGCCCAATACCGAGTATTCGACATCCGAATAAACGGTGCGGGTGACGATTCCATTCGTGGTCTGTGCTCTTCTACTTCTGACAGGTGTTAAACCGAGTTGTTCTATGATCGGTTTGGGCAAAGCCAACCCCGTTGCGCCAGTATCCACAACAGCATCGTTAACAACTACTCTCCGAATGTCTTCAAGTTTGATAGCGCCAGCCTCTGCTAAAATCTGGTCTTTTCGATTCGTAAGTTCAATTCGTGTTGTATGTTTCATGCGTTAGTACCTCTAAAAAATTTCGTGTATTTTGCATCTGTTTTTTATAGTCCAATCTAAAGATATGTTACCATTTTGATAAACAACCTATCCCTAATCACCCACTGCTGGCGAGGCAGGGAATGCCTAAAGAAGCATGCGCCATGATTCATACCGTTGATTTCTTCCTAACCTCGCCAATGTTCACGTCCTTGTTGGCTTTATTATAATGCACAAAAGAACAGAATGTTTATCCTGCCATCAACAATTCACCTGTCTCTGGATGGAACAAATGCGCTTTATCAATATCAAAGCTAACCGTCAAAGGTGTGTTATGTTGTGGTAAATCAACAAGATTGGATTGGGCAACAAAACTGTTCTTCTCTGTCCGTAGATATAGGAGCGCATGATTTCCAAGCGGCTCAACCAATTCCATCTGTGTTAAAACCTGATTTTTTCCATTTTCACCAATATGAATGTTCTCTGGTCGGATGCCAAGCGTTACTGACTTCCCCGAAAATTCGCTGAGAATTAACTGTAGGTGGGAATTCAGTTCTACTTCAAAGCCTTCAAACCTTAGCTTCGGTGAATTATTATCACTATTCACAATTTCCGTATCTATAAAGTTCATCGGTGGCGTGCCGATGAACCCCCCAACAAATTGATTTGCGGGTTCGTGGTACAGCGTCCCCGGATCAGCGATTTGCTGGATTTTCCCCTCATTGAGAACGATTATTTGGTCCCCCATCGTCATCGCTTCAACCTGATCGTGCGTGACATAAACAATAGTCGCATTGAGCCGATCATGCAGACGACTGATTTCCATCCGCATTTGCACGCGCAGCTTCGCATCAAGATTGCTCAAGGGTTCATCAAACAGGAATACCTTGGGCTGCCGAACGATTGCTCTGCCGACTGCGACACGTTGACGTTCACCACCGGAAAGATGTTTCGGTTTGCGATTTAATAAGTGAGAAATACTGAGAATGTCTGCTGCCTCGTTGACACGTTGGTCAATCTCGCCTTTCGAATATCTGCGAAGTTTTAGTCCAAACGCCATGTTCTTATATACTGTCATGTGCGGATAGAGTGCATAGTTTTGGAACACCATCGCAATATCCCTATCCTTTGGCGGAATGTCGTTAACGCGTTCGTCATCAATATGGATGTCTCCTTCGGTAACCTCTTCTAATCCAGCAATCATCCGCAAAATCGTTGATTTTCCACACCCTGAAGGACCGACAAGCACAGTAAACGACTCATCCGGGATTTGAAAATCTGCCTTTTCAACTGCCAAGACATCACCATCATAAATTTTGGTAACATCTTTTAAAGTGACGTGCGCCATTGTTTTCCTCAAGCACCGGATCGACGGGGATTTAAGATTAACGCGACAAGAAAGCCAATACCAAAACCAATGAGAAGTTGCCATGTGAAAAAATTATCGAGAAAAAAGGTGGTGATTGTCTCATTTTTTATCATCCTAATCCGGCCAAAAATTTCACCGCCAGCTGCAACAACCTCAGATTTTACGATCCGGTTACCGTACCCTTTCTTAGCCACAATAGTCGTATAGCGACCTGCAGGTATCCCTGTCTTTACGTACGCACCGTCTATGTCGGTTGTCACAGTATATTCTTCACCTGTACTGGTGTTAACAATTGTAACGTTAACATCTTCTATTGGTATCTGTTCAGGTGATGCTTCAACAACTTCACCTCGAATCGTTGCCGTTGCAATGCCCTCTATTTCCACACTTATAACGTCCTTTTCTTCCCCGTGTGCAGTCGGAATGCTGAGGGAAATACTTACACAGATAATTAGCGTTGCAATTAAACTGATGCGAACCATATTTTCCTCCTCTGATCAGATACCGTTTTCATCTGTTAATTTCTGATCCCGCTATCAGAAAATCAGGATTACAAAAATTGGAGACTATTCATTCGACTCTTTAGGACTGAACAGTGCTTCATCAATTTCAGCATTAAATTTAACATCTGTGATTAAAGTTTCCCGATGTTCAAAGGATTTTGTGGTACGATGGTGTGCAATTTTAATACCATCTACATCGCGATAGTTGTCTAATAATGCTACCACATTTTCCTTTTCCTTTACTATTTCAAGACTATAACTAAACTGCACCACATAGTGAGTTTCCTTACTAATGAAGATTTTGAGTTTTTTGCCAGAAGGCTGTATAACGAGAAGAACGGATGCGGGGATACCTTTGACATCCTCTGTCCCCACGTATTCAACGGGTATAGCGTTTTGTGAGAGTTTTGTCAGAAGCCAAATCGGTTCTCGAAAAATACTATCTTTGAAGTAATCAATAAAAGATTTAGCCGCCTTCTCTGAAATTGGTTTGACCACTCCATCTGTTAGCAGAAACAGAGAATCGCTACTAAAGATTATACTTTCTACACTGTTGCTTCTGTGCCAATCGTTGCGGAATTTGTTAGCATAATAATAGGTTTTATTCCGTCCCTCATCCTGCATGGAACCATCTGGAAAGTGTTCAAAGCTGCGAGATTCCATTACAATATTTTTCACTGCTTGCAGTTTCTCAAGTCCACCGTGTGCAGCCACAGCAGCGTCAATAATCTCTTTTGCTTTAGCATCTGCTTTTTGGTTATCTGATGGAGGATCGGAAGGAGTTTTTTCAGGTGGAGTGGGGTTAGCAGGTTTGGCAAGATTTTCCTTAACCAACTCGGCAACGGCAGATTCAACATCAAAACCACCGAGACTCGCCTTTCGGATTACACCTTCACCGTCAATTAAAAAAGCTGTTGGGATTCCTATTATCCCGTATAGATTTCTCAGATCACGATTTTCATCCCAAGTGTGAATCCAATCAAGTCCCTCTTTCTCAATATAAGCTTCAAGCGGTTGTTTTGATCTGTCTGAGCTAATGCCAATAATCTGAAACTTCTGATCTTTGTACTTTTCATAAGTCTGCTTAACTTTGGGCATCTCGGCTATACAGGGACCACACCATGTTGCCCAGAAATCAAGAAGCACAATCTGTCCCCGGAATTTCTCCAACGAAAGTTCTTCACCTTTCAAATCCACCACCTGAAAATCTGGGGCAGGTTTACCGACCCACTCATTCACTCTTGCTTTGAGAGACTCAAGCGATTCACTTTTTTGAGGAGTAGGGCTCGGTTTAATAAGTTTTGTTGCGGGAATTGACTTCGATTGTGAATTGGATTCAGATGCTTTGGCGGAAGTATCGGCAAGTTTCGTAAGATTCTCGCCTACCAATTCAGCAACGGCAGTTTCAAGCGAATGTCCATGGAGGTTTGTCTTACGGATGATACCTTCACCGTCAATCAGAAAGATTGATGGAATTCCCCGTACCCCATATTGAGACGTAATCTTTTGACTTTGATCCCAATAGTGAATCCATGCAAGATTTTTTCTTTCAATGAACGTCTCAAGTGATTGTTTTGACCTGTCAAGACTAATTCCGATTATCTGAAACTTCTGATCTTTGTACTTTTCGTAAGTTCTTTTAACGTTTGGTAACTCCTTGAGACACGGCCCGCACCACGTTGCCCAAAAGTCAACAAGCACAACTTGACCTCTATATTTTTTCAAGGAGAGTTCTTTACCTCTCAAATCCTTCACCTGAAAATCTGGGGCAGGTTTACCGATCCACTCACTCGGACTTGAGATTGTTCCTGGAGATTTGGGTAATTCACCCTTTCGCGAGGCTATATCCTGTTCAAGAATCTCTTTGGCACGTTGCGCATAAGATCGATCACCATACTTTGGGTGGTTGATCAGTTTGTTATAGGTTTCATTTGCTTTATCATGTTTGCCGAGTTTGTCATAAGCCATACCCAATTCTAACAGACTTGGTGCAATCCAACGCGCCTCTGGATGTTTCTCGTCTAATTTTTCAAAGACTTTAATACCTGCTTCAACACGGCCCAACCGAACTGAAGCGTTGCCAAGGCGATAGTAGACCTCATCTATGCGTTTGTATTCTGGAAACGCTGCAATAAAATCTGTTGACTTTTCAACTAACTTCTCTAATTCTTCCGGCGCATTTTGATTAGTAAGTTTCTTAGCAATCGTCTTAATTTCATCATATTTGCCTCTTATTTCCTTTGGACTAACAGTTGGACCTGTTTCCGCCGAATCAACACTGGCAAGATTAGTAAAGAAACCGAGCAGCACAACAATCGCAAGAATACTAATGTTGCAAACAGAGACACTACTATTTTGTTTGTGATCGAACGTTGTTTGATTTCGGATAAACATCGTATACCTCCTTAGGTTGTAGAAACCATGAACGTACTTTTGATTGTTGAACAGCGACTGTGTCCATCCAATTCGTCATTTATCGAGCCATATTCTCTTGCACAAGTTGAGCGACGGCAACCTCAAGGGCATTTCCGCGGAGGTTCGTTTTGCGGATAATTCCGTCACCATCAATCAGAAAAGTTGACGGAATGGATTGGACCTGGTACATATTCGAAATCTGCCTGCTGTTGTCGTAATATTGCGGCCACATAATTCCTTCTTTTTCAATATAATCCTTAAGTGGTGCTTTCCCGCTATCTAAACTGATACCGATAATCTGAAACTTCTGATTTTTATACTTTTGATATGTTCGCTTCACGTTTGGCATCTCTGCAAGGCAAGGGCCACACCAGGATGCCCAAAAATCAAGAAGCACAACCTGCCCTTTAAATTTTTCTAACGATAACGGTTCACCATTCAGATCTGTTACCTGAAAATCCATAGCCGCTTGACCAACAAAATTAGTTCTGCCGGATCCATCAGGTAATCCTTCAAGCGCACCTTTGCGATCAGTCTTATCCGTTTGTAACAATTGCCGAGCGGTTTTGGCATACGTTCCGTTACTGTACTTTGACGTATTTACCAGTTTTTCATAGACTACATCTGCTTTGTCATGCATGTTGGCTTTGTCGTAAGCCAATCCCAATGTTAACAAACACGGTTCAACGGAAGTAGCAAGCGGGTAGTACCTAATAAGCTCTTCTAAAACCTCAATGCCTTCTTCAGTCCGATTAAACTGAACTAAAGTAGTTCCGAGGATATGGTAGACCTCACCCACCTGTTTATATTTCGGGTGTGCTTTGATAAAAGCTCTTGATTTCTCAATTAACATCTCTGCAGTAACCGGTTCGCTGGTTATTGAAAGTTTTCCCGCAATCTCTTTTATCTCAGCATATCCATCGTTCGCTGGAACTGGTGCCGAACCTGTCGAATTAAGAGTCGTGGGCACACAAGAAACGAATAGTAATATGCTTGTGAGGATAGTAAGGAGGTAACACCAACCGCCCGCCTCTGCAATCTTGTTATGTGATAACATTTTCTATCTCCTTTAGATTTCTAAAACAACCGAATAATTCATCTTAAATGGCATTCCGATAAGAATGCGCGAGTAACAGTTTGATCTCTTTTGCCTGCACCTGTTGTAAGAATCGAGTAACATCTAAAGACAGGTCATTTTCTGCAGCCTGACACCAATCAATGAACTGGTATGCGTCCCAATGCTCTTGCGCTTCAATAGCTTGCCCGATTTGTGATAGTGCCTCTGATGGATTTGATGTTTCCTTGAAAAGGGCAATAGTACGTTCCCGGAGTTCAGGAAATATCGGGTGTGTGCCGACTCTGCCGAACCAATACTTAGCATTGCTATAATCCGGTTCACGACGGTGCATGATACCGTGCCAATAACTACCAGTGTTGTTACCCAGTTCTTGTGATACGTCGTGGGAATCGTCCAACGCATCGTTCCAAAGTAGTAAACCACTCTTAATAGCGCCCCCGAAAATATCATCTTTCAGCGATTGCCCGTCAAAAAGTTCTTCCAACGATAAAGCTAATAGTGTATCTGTAAGTTCGCTGCTCCATGCATTTTCTGGGACAAGCGGCGGGAGTGGATTGCCTGATTCCAATTTTTCTATTATTTCGGCGATTGCCGATGTGTATGCTACATCCATGAGTGAAACTCCTTATTCTCTAAGTTGGGTAGTAAAAATAAGTTTAGCATCTTTGTCTGAATATATCAAGCGTTTTCCTATGGAAGCGTAAATTCTAAGATTTAATCAAATGCAAATTTTGTCCGAAATTCCCCTAAAACAAAAACCCCGCTACCATAAAACACCATCGCCAATGGAATCAGAATCCAGATAGACAGAATCCCCTTCAATAATACCAAACCTACTCCCATCACAGTAGAAAGAATAATGGATTTAAAGATAAAACGGGTCTCAGTGAGTTTAGTAATCCGTTTTGAAATATAACCAAACCCAACGACAAGCAGATACACTTCACTGATAACCATCGCGATTGCAGCACCAGCGTGGCTAAAACGCGGAATTAATATTAGGTTCAAACAGATATTCAGAAGTGCCGTTGTTCCCATAAGTACAGAAAACGCGCGACGTTTATCCGCAGCACGCAGCATTGTCAAGACAACAGTTGTTATGAAAATCAAACCGCCCGGACCACTTAGCCATCGTAGTGCAATCGCGACCTCTTTCATAGTATTCTTAGCCTTAATAGTATCGGTAGGAAGCAACGCATCGGTAATTTCATGGGATAGCACTGCAAGTCCAACTGCTAACGGCACGGCACATATCACCATCCACCGCACACCGAACGTATATACATCTGACAATCTATCTCGATCCCTTTCATACGCACGGGACAGCACAGGAAACATTGCCCCCATCATAAAAGCACCTGGCAACGTCGTGAAGGCATTGACAATCGTATACGCCAAACCATACCATGCATTCGCATCTGTACCATACGGGCTCAGTTTTGACAACATAATCGCATCAATCCGAAAATAGAGTAGGTTGAATAGATTGCCGACTGCAAACGGCAGCGCCTGCTGCATTAGCACTACTACAATCCGGCGACTCGGTTCGAAACGGAGCGGCGTGAAGCGATACCGAGTGAATCCGATGCTCAAAATCAGGTTAATACAACCTGCTATCAGCATTGCTTGACATACGTTCACAAGTCCGTATCCGAGTAGGATTGCGCTGCCCCCGATAAGAAAAAAAGTACCGCGTTCGGCAACCACCGTCAACGCCTCATATTTCATCTCCTCATGTGCACGGAAGACACATCTATAGAGTTGTGCGATAGAGTTGACAATCTCCGCTAACCCTAAATAGGCTATCATCGTCACGGTCCTTGAGGCGTATCCCAGAAATACACCACTGACAATCATGAGCGCGTATGCTACAACAGACAAGACGAGACCAACGAGGAGGGCATTGCCGAGAAAATGCCGCGTTTGAGAGAGGTTTAGTGTCATCTCCCGAATCAATGGGTTATGTATACCGAGTTCTGTCAGGATCGCAATGAGGTTCGTTAAGGCGATTGCAACAAAATAGCCGCCCAATTCACTATCGTCAAAAAAACGAGGCATCAACCAGATCGTTATGACGAGTGAACCGAGGCGGCCAATAAGGTGTGCGCTGAACAGCGTAGACGTGTTTTTGAAAATACGGTTCATTTCATGGAAAAGCAAATTGAAAAATGGGTGGGTTATTTAGGAATCAGTTTCAGTTGTGAGCTATCAATACAACCCGATTCTAACATAGTTCGGCACTAAAGTCCAATAACTATCATTATCACCTTGCTTCAGACGTTGCGCGCCGAGTTGAGCAATAGTGGCGCCGCGCGGCACATTAAGAATTGCATCTGCAAAGCATGCTGCCTCATCAAGTCGTTCACGGACTGCATCTCCGTACGTCACAAGACCATCCCCAACAAAAATGATGGCAGAATCTGGTGAGACATGACTATCCAGCTCATCTAAAAATGCATCAATCGGTAAGCAGAGATCGTCCGTGAGTCGTTGCCATTCTATGCCACCGTGAAAGATACTCCCATAAATCTCACGCCGCCGAGCATCAAGGATCGGACAGACAAACCCGTCTGTCCACCGCAGATTATAAGCGATTGCCTCTAAAGTTGACACACCAACGATTGGTTTGTCTACAGCATAGCAGAGCGATTTGGCTGTTGCAACGCCGATGCGGATACCAGTAAACGACCCAGGGCCGATACCGACAACGCAGCCATCTAAATCATTTGGCGTAATATCACCCCATTTCAGGACAGTGTCAATTGCGGGCATTAGTCTGGAAGAATGTGCTTGGACGATATTAAGGGTGTGCTCAGCGACTATGTTTTCGTCATCTATGAGGGCAACACTGCCGATAGGGGTTGAGGTGTCAATGCCTAATATTTTCATTCAAATTCAATCAGTAATTCGGAAGCGGAATTGTTATTAAATAAACGTTCTTGCAAAACCACCTCTGGGGTTACCGAATCTTGAACATCATCGGAAAGAATAAGAGATAAAATTTTTTCTAACGCTTCTTCAAGATTTCCAGTAAAAGGTTTACAAGGAATTGACAGTGCCTTTAGAACTTGTTCAAATCGTTTGTATCCATCTTGAGTTTGAAGTTCAACCCAGAGAATACCATCTCTATCCATCTGTTGTTTATTTGTATCAGAAAGTTTATTGGCAACAAGGACGCGGCCACCACGAGCGAACACCGCGTCAGCACTTTCGGGGTTACCTTTTCCCATCAACTTTACTTCACAAGGATAATTCTTCCCTGTTTCGTCAAATAGATAAAAGTCGGATTCGCGTTCCGATTCTGGAAGATTCTTTTGGTCAAAGCATTTTTTCGGCACTTGGAAAAGCGCACAAAGTGTCACCATCAACGGTTTTTCGACCTGTTTCCTGATGTGCTCCAAAACGCTCCACGGAGCGCAGAACGTTTAACAGCGAGTGTATTGATAACAATTAAACTTTCATTAATATTCAAATCAACACTAACATCTCGGAATTTTATTGTAAGTGTCACATCAAGCTCATCTTGTTCAGTCAAACTGTTAATAGCGTTATAAAGAGTATCATAATGTTCTAAGGATGCGTCTAACACAATTTGTTTCTTAGCTGAATTGTATGCATTTGTAATTGTTTTCTTGTTTAGACCTGAATGAATAGCAATTTCCTCTGGACGGAATGAATCTGAATTGAGGAATTCCTTTTTGTACCAGTCAACCGTTACAGATTTATTATCCAGCTTTGCACAAGCTACACGTTTGAAAAAGTCTACAGCATATTGCAAGAACCCAGCATTAATCAAAGCAAGAACTTCGGTGCGATAATCTTCTCCTGCAAAAAGTTTGCGAATGATATTTTTTATAACGGCACCAGTAACAGTCATAACTTTTGAGTTTCCTTTGCAATATCAGATTTTAATTCGGTAAGTGAAAGTGTCCGAGGGTTTGTGGTAGGAAATAAGGATGTATCAAGCATCTGCTCAGCACGTTCAACATATTCTGCCTCTTTCTCACAGAGGAAAAAGTATCTTTCATGAGTCAGAGCAACGTGTCCGACAGTTCCACTGCCACCAAATGGGTCAAAAACAAGGTCACCTTTAAAAGAATAAAACTGAATAACACGCGCAGCCAATTCGGGTGGAAAAATTGCGGGATGGACTTTGTCAGTTGCAGGATTGATCTGCCAAACATTCGTTTTTTCATATTCACCCATAACTTTACTTGCGGCAATTGTTTCATCGTCATACTGACGTAGATTCCAATCAATCAACTTGTCTGTTTTTTTACGGTACACCATAACGCTTTCAGTGACAGAATTTGCCTTGTAACCAAGTGGTTTACGATGTTGGAAAAATCCTCCGTTTCGATTCTTCGCGGCGTATTCTGGTTTTACCCATACGATGTCGTCAATAAACTCCCAGCCAATTTCAGTGAGACGCGGGTGAATATCGTAAGGAATAGCATACCGTTTGCTGGAATGGGCGCGGCTAATCCGTGGCACAATAACAGGGGACGTGTTAAGAACAAAGAACCTTCCCTCTTTAGTAATACGATGCGTTTCCTTGAATACAGCAGTCAGAAAATCAAGGTACGCTTCATAACTCGGAAAAATGGTGTAGTCGCGTGCATTATAGTACGGTGGAGAAGTAAAAGTGAGATGCACTGACTCGTCCGGAACCACCTTTAACACATCCTGAACATCTGCACGGACCATTACATTTTTAAGCGCCTCTGGACTGGCAGAATGGTTTCGCGTTTTGGAGGTTTCTGCCTGCCTACGGTCCTTCAGTTCTTTAGCTATTTGTTCTCGAATCATTTCATTAGGGTGTTCAGCAAGAGATGCTAACGCTAATTGGACTTTAGGATGTTCTCTGAAGTAAAGAAGCCCGCGCAGTGCCTGCAGTATAATCTTTGGATCAGCATCTATAGTAAATTGGGTCAAAATGGGAATTGCGTTTTCTGTTTTGAGTCTACCTATTGCTGATACCGCTTCACGGCGAGCGATCGTGTTTTTCTCATTTTCAGCAAACGCGACAAGTTTTGTTAAAAAACGTTCGTCTTTTAACTTTCCAACATTTTTTACAGCGAGACACCGAATTTTTGGATTTTGGTGTTCCAGTAAAGGCACAAACAACTGACCATCAAAATCCTCTGGTAATTTACCGAGGTTTTTAAGCGTCCAAAGTAGCTGCTGTTCTTCATTGGTTGGCGCGAGGACAACAGAAAAAAAATGAGAATTAGGATTTAATTTTTCGCTGGCAATTTCGGCTTTGGTTAGCATTAGTCTCTCCTCTAATTCATCTTTGCAAGTATCCTGCGGAGCATCCGAATATTTTCAATGACATGTTCTTCGTCTGATGGACTCTCTATACCATCTAAATATGTCTCAAATGCTGTGAGCGCTTCATTATAACTCCCTATTTGATAAAAGAGGTTTCCGAGGCGGCGATACGGAGTCATATATTGTGGTGTAAGCCATGTGATGCGCTTGAGTGCTTGAATCGCTTTGTCGTGTTCATCCTCATCGGTATATATCCGTGCCAAATTACGTAAGATCCGAGCTAACGTCTCCTTATTCGCATCTTCATTAATCGATCTACGTTGTATATCTGCTTCCTCGCCATATACAATTTCTAATTTTTCTTGGAGTGCTTCCTCTGACATAATCCGCCCTTCGTCACCTAAATCTAAAAAAATATCGAAATGCTTGAATTTATACTTGACAATGCAGTGGGAGGGCACATTTACTGCTGAAAGTGGTAAGCCCGCTTTTCTACCGATTTCGATATATAGCACGTAAAGAGTTACATCAATGCCGGTTCTTCTATCAATTACATCATTAAGATAGTTGTTAGCAGGTTCGTAAAAGCCGACAATCTCTCTTTTAAACCGATTTTCCGTAAAGAAATAGCGATTGTATTCAGCAATCTGTTCGTGGGGTGGTAACGTTTCAGATATCCTTTCCCGCACTTCCTCTGCCATTTCGCCCAATTTCTGAAGGTAGTCGTCAATATCAACATCCGGGTATTCGCTTTGTGCAATAAGTAACGCACCGATGGCAAGTCCTACTTCACTATCTGGTTGATCTGCGAAATAAAAAAATGTATCCGTTTCGCTATTTTTCATAATTTTCCTGAAAACTTAAAATTTATTTGCTTTTTATGCGGATATATGTTATCATTTTTAAATAGTTAAATCAGGTGGGGGATTAGCTCAGTTGGGAGAGCACTTGCATGGCATGCAAGGGGTCACCAGTTCAAGTCTGGTATCCTCCACCATCTTTATTGCGATGTCTTGTCTTGTGATTGTTCAGCAGGGGTTGGAGCATCGTTATTTTTTTTGTCCTGCCGCTTTATCTGTTTGCGTTCTTGCCGTTCTGTGAGGCAAACCGTTATCCAAAATACCTAAAAGTGTCAGATGGAGTTGTGCATGTGGCGACAAAGTTTCTATTAACGCCTCCTCTGCCTTATCAATCTCATTCTGCATCTCTTTCCGTTTCGTTCGGAATTTTTTCAGTGTCTCCTCAATCTCTTTCTCACTGATAAGTGTATCCTTTACAAATCGATTCAAGGTCTTCAAATCTTTGACTGCCTGCCCATGTTTCTGGCGTTTTAGTTTCCACATCGCCTCAATTTGGATTTTCTGTTCCGGTGTCACACCGAGGTCAGCCAAAGTAATACCTTCCTTTGTCGTGCCCTCATTTTTCTGTGCCACTGCAAACATACAACAGAGCACAACACATGCGCAAATCTGCACAGTGCGTTTTATCCACATTTTTCGCATAGCTCCCTCCTCTTGTTAAAGGATAGCATAACTTCTAAAAAATATCCAATTTATGTGGAATGACACAGGGTTATTTAGTTTTAAGTATTCCAGTTTATCAGGTTAATTGCGAGTTTAGGATTTGAAGTGAAATGCTTCATTGTATCAGCTATACGCGCGACCCCTGCAAATCGGAATACTGATAATGCGGTATTACGCAAAGCTGCCATAACTTGTGGAATAGCAACACATCTGACAGATGAGGTGTCTTCTCCGAGCACTGTATCCAGTGCGACTTATTCTCTATTGACCAATGTCCACGCGTCCAGCGAATAAGCGTTTTGCAGACGCTTCTTGTGATAAAGTGCACAGAAAAACCGAAAACTAATAACCCTGCCTATTTATGAGACACCTTGATTCTTTTTTGCAGATGGGTTATGCTTAAGTTAGATCAATTGCGGTGCGCAGCTAAAAAATGTTCCATCTTGCCTTATCTGGTACCGAATGCACATTGTCGTTAGTTCACAGCATCGTTGTTCAGACAACGATCATAGACCACCTATTGTTAATCGGGCAAACCGAATGCCAAAAACTATTCTTATCTGTTTTTTTTCACTTCTATTCTATTTTAGTCCTTCCATCGAAATTTGCCAATCTCAGGAGGTTCCCAATACACACTTTGGCACAATTCAGGGACAAGTCACAGATAAACAAAACAATCCACTCTCCGATTACGTCATTTCAGCTGTATCCCAAAAAGACAACGTAACTTATGCCGCTAAAACGAATTCGGGTGGGCAGTTTGCACTAACGAACCTCCCTGCTGGTGCTTGGAAGGTAAAAGTACGGCACGATAGCACACTACTTGCAGAACGTAAAGTTACGGTTAGCGAAAGAACCGAAGCTAAAGCCGACTTTGTTATTGAGGGGACAGGCGTTATTTCCGGGTTTTTGCTTGATTCCAATAACAAACTTCCGTTACCGATAACCGGAAAAATCCAAGTTGGACTTCTCACTTCTGGTGATGAGTGGATAGAAAGGACATATCACGGTGAGGTATCCAACGGGTATTTTGAAGTCAAAAATCTGTTGTCGGGGCGATATGTTATTATTGATGCTTTTGACGGTTATGTATTCGCTATATCCGATTCTCCTGTAGTGCCCGTTTATCCAGGAGGTCATGTCGGCGGCGTAGAGGCGTTTTTGAAACCGGGCGCGTCTCTCTATGGACGCTTTGTTGATGCTGAAAATGGACAACCTATTCCTGATGTATTCGTCAGTGTAGCATCAGAAAAGATTGACAGCATTTATCCTGATGGAACGTTCGCTCATGAAACGGAGGCGGATACAAACGGTGAATTCCTTCTAACCACACCAAATGATGCAGAAACCTATTACGCTTTTACACTAATAGCCTCACATCCACGGTATCAGACACACCGTTGGCGATGGGATATGGAACCAAACAAAGATGTGTATATATTAGGTGAACTTACGCTGAACCCTTTCCTGTCGCTGCAAGGCAAGGTTTCTAAATCAAATTCAAATTACACAGTTGATGGACTTACGGTGCATCTAAAAATGCACAACAAGTCTGCCGACTTTTTTCGCGCTGCAGCGCAGCCTGAACATACTGTGCAAACTGACAGTGATGGCAATTTCCTCTTCTCTGAACTCTATCCGATTGAATACAGTTTGACAATTTCTCAAAACGGTGTTATTATTGCCTTCTTAGAGTCGGTTAATCCCAAAAATAAAAAACAATTTAAAATCCGATTGCCCAAACTAAAGACGTTGCACGGCACGGTCATTGATGCCAAACAACGTCCTATAGCGAATGCTAAACTTTACGGTATACGCCAGAGCGAAATTACACATGGACACGGTTTGATCCTTGCCATGACGCAAACGGATATAAAAGGTGTTTTTCGGATGCAATTATTAGACACGGAGCCACATCTTCTGTCTGTAGAGGTGTCGAAAGAAGGTTATCTTTCAAGGGGCTACCCAAATGTGGAAATCGGAAAAGATCCGTTGATCGTTCCGCTTCAAAAAGGATTTACAATTAAAGGACGTGTTATCCTACCACGTGATGTTCCGATTGATGGCTTTTATGAGGTAAAAGTTTTCCCTGAAAATGCCAAAATGGAACCAACGTTAAATCCTTTAGTATTGAACAGACCACTTTTGTCTAAACAATTTCCAGTAACAGAAACGACTTTTGTATTGGATGGTCTCTTTGAGGAAAAGTATAAACTCTACATTGTAGGAGACGGCATTGCCGCAACTGAAATGAGCGTGAAACCATCTACGGGTGGTGAAGAAGTACTCATCGTTGCGGACAAACCAACATTAGGAATAAAAGGACACGTGTTTTGGGCAGGGACAGGCGAACCTGTGCAGGAAGCCTTAGTGTCGCGCTCGTGGTATCCGTGGGAGTTAAACCGATATGATATGTCATTAACTTTAGACCGTTTTGAAACGGAGACAGACGCGCAGGGTATATTTTGGTTTTCAAATTTGACTCAGGAACGTTATAATTTGCGTATTCGGGCTGTGCAGTCGGTATTTGAAAAAGGGACACAAACATATCAGCGTGTGTATATTCAAAAGCAAGTTACAATTCCAGTCTGTAGCGATAATACATACCACATCTATCTTGGAAAGGCAGATGGAACGCCATTTGCAAAGTAGTAGACACACTCCGTATGCGGTTTATTACAAATCGAATGAAAACATGATACACATTTTGAGAATACTCATCACGGTTTTTGCCTTCCTCGCTTTACAAGGAATTGCAGTTGCAGTTACCTGGCAAGATGACTTTGATCAAGAAACATTAGATAATTGGCAACTACAAGGAAGCGATTCTATATGGCGGATTGAGGCTGGATATTTAAGGGCAGAAATCCAAACAGAAAAGCAGTGGCATACCATATTTGAACTTTATCAATTTACAGTTTTTACCGGCCCTTACAACAACATTACAATTAAGGTTGATAACATCGGCGCATCAGGGAATATTAAATTCGGCATTGCGCTTGGAAAACATTTTTTAAATGACAACGGGGAAATAGAGGAGATAGGTTATTACCTATTTTTCACAAATGATATGCAAGCATCAAGAGATGGTAAAGTGTTTCTCGGTCCTGGCAGACGCTGGAACACAGACGCCCTTAACGAGATGGTCCTCCAGTTTGATGACGGTAGATTTCAGTTGTTCGGTGACGGCGAATCGCGCATGGATTTTAGGGACGCTAATTTATCAAAAATCGATATTATCGGCTTGGTCCTTGTCGGGTATGTTACGGATATGGCGAGTGAAGGCGAAGCATGGGCAGAGAAGATTACTATTTCCGGAATGCCAGTCTCACCAAAACAGAAATTAACAACAACATGGGCACACATGAAACGGGAAAAACCCTAAAATGTTGCGAAAGAATTTAGATATACTTTTTAATCTCTTTTTGCTATTAGCAGTTTTAGGTGTGATGTTCTGGAGCACATTTGCGAAGGCAAAATTGAATCCGAGCGAACGTGCTAAACCTGCAGCGTCTGGCGCATATTATAGAACACCCGGTAAAAACGGAAAATGGTTCGGTCCTGAAGTGAACTCATTAACACTCTGTGAGGGTGTACATAACCTGTATAACAATAGAGGTTTTTTTGACATTACAGAAACCATTGAAAACGCTGTAGTTTCCAAGTCAAGTATTCCAGGGGCTTTACATTGGTACAGGCGACAGAAGTGGGGTTTTGCCGACGACAAGACACCTTGGGGCACAAACGTATCTTATATTACGCTCTATGATGATCTTGGGTGGAGTGAAATTAATCGCGGAACCGGGACAACAGGCTATCCTTGGAGTGGCATTGAACGGCATTGGCGCGACGGAAACATTATCCGATCACAAGCATCTGTGATGGGATGGCGGCAGCACGCTCGAGGCAGAGAGAGATGGGTTTGTCCCATGTATTACAAAGTTGGAGGATGGGAAGGTGAAGACCTTGAAGTGCATTGTAAAACGCTAAAAGCATGGTTTCCACCCGACTGGAATGTCATGAAACAGAAAGATCGGGACTTCGGTTCTCCCGTTGAGCGGAAACCTGGTGTGTTAAGCCGAAAAGGAAGGCGAACACACCGATGGTACGATTGCATAAAGATCAATTAAGCACGAAACCTAATCGCTGGTACAGTTAATTCCATAATTCGTTGGAATTGTGGAATTTATTGCGTTTCTTATATTACGGTCTGAAAATACGTCATTATATTTCCATACAAGCAGGAAACTAATGCAAACCATTTCAAAAATCTTAGTAATCATTTTTATCTTATTCTGCAGTAGCATCTCCATTTCTGCAGTAACTTGGCACGATGATTTTGACACCGAGAACCCAAAAGCGTGGCATGCCGTAGGTAATGATGACGTATGGAAAGTAGAAGATGGTTTTTTACGCGTTGAAATTAACCGAGATTGGGAGGCGCAATATGATCTCTACCAACTCATCGCATTTCCTGCCTCTTATAGAGACTTTACAGTTAAAATAAAGAATTTCGGTGGCGACAAGTTACGTTTCGGTTTTTGCGTAGGACGACATTTTCCTGATACACCCGAAGAAGATCCATTTTTTTATGTGTTTTTTTTAGATGAAATTAGAGCCAGACGTTTTGATGGCAAAGGGAGTAGCCATCCTTTTCAAATTCGATTATCGCGAGAGCCACGTGTACGTTGGGACACAGACATTTTGACAGAAATGGAGTTACATTTTAACTCAGGTAATTTTTTACTGTTCGCGGATGGCGAATTTCGTGCAAAATTCCGAGATGCAAATTTCAATAGAATCGAGATTCTCGGATTTGTTGTGGAAGGAATTACTATCGCAAATGAATGGATCGGCGAAGGATGGGTTGATTCGTTCACGATTTCTGGACTAAACATTTCTCCTGAGGTAAAAGTAACCTCAACCTGGGCACAACTCAAAAGAAGATAATGCGTGGTTTCCCAAAACAATCTCAAGACAGTTCTGAACACAGAACAGGACAGCAAATTATGAAGGAATTGCTCATTGTTTGCATTTGGATCGGTTTTGGAACCGGAACACTTTGGGTAGCGGATGGATTTGGACTACTTTCCTCCACTTCCCATGCGCCAAGTGCCACCCCTCTGCAAGTAGATTTCCCCGAAGTACACCAAATTTGGAAGCACGGAAAAGCAGTTTTTGTGGACACTCGTTCTGCAGCTAACTTCAGACGGGGACATATACCGGATGCTGTAAATGTCCCTATCAACCGAGTAAAACAGACTTTATCCGCCTTACCAACAGACAAAGAGGTACTTCTCATCACATATTGCGGAAGCATTGAATGTCCAAACGCCTATCAGTTGATGAATGTACTTTTAAGATATGGCTATCGTAACGTGAAGTTCTTCCCACGTGGGATAAGAGGTTGGCAGGCATTGGGATATCCATTGGAAACAGAATGACAATTCCATTACTGTTGGTAACATTCCTAAGAATAATTCTTGGGATAATCCTCTTTTTTGCAGGTATTGCTAAACTCACTAATTTCAGTGCTTTTGCCGCTGTCGTAGCTAGCTATCAGATGTTGCCGATGGTACTGGTAAAGCCGGTAAGTTACGTGTTGGTTTCGGCAGAGATAACATTGGGGATAACGTTAAGCATCGGCTATTTTTCGCGAGGGGCGGGGACGTTGGCATCGCTCCTTTTTCTTATATTTGCGGCTGCATTGGCAAATGTGTTATTGCAAGAACTGCCTGTAACGGATTGCGGTTGTGCCAATTTTCTTTTTAGTTTTCTTGACTTCTTAGGGCTTTCAGTTTCAACAACACCTAATTGGATGATGGTTTTCTCAAATATCGTATTGGCGGCAGGGAGTTTTGGGATAGTTTGTTCCTCTCAACAGGGATATGGGCTGGAATTGTTAATTCGGCAAATAAGACATTACAAGGCTTAATTCAGTTCACTTCAGAATTTATCGCTTGCGAATCCCTTATACTGATAATATCTCGCCAAAAGGATGGCTTTACGCATCACCACAAATTGCATCAGCACGTAGGACATCGTAATAGGGCAAACACTCCGATAAAACACCTTCCAACGTTTCAGGAAACGGTTCACGTTTCGGTTGATACGGCACGAAACCCACACTCTGATGCACATTATGATACCAATGCGGTGCCCAAACGCCATCCGAAGGATGTCCACCACGCGGCCATGACAACATCGATTCTTCAAACGGGAGACCTAATCGATCACACAGTATTGACAATACCTGTCTCGGTGCAAGCAACAATTCCCGTGCATCTAAAATAGGAGGTGATTGTCCCATCCCTCTTAATTTCGACAATAATTCGAATTGTCCCTTCAAACCGGTATCCTTCAAGGTCGGAATCCCGATGACCTTCGTTAAAGACGGAAGCATCTCCCGCGGATCGCGAATGAGCAATATATTTACCGTTTTCCGCATAAAAGATATATCAATGTCAACGAGATGGTGCGCCATCTGCTTCATAAATAGGATAGGTTTAGTGCAAGGGCCAAGGATAACAGCACGGATAACAGCAGCACCATCAGTCTGCATAGATGCCATCACCTCTTCTCGTCCAGGGTGTGCCGCACCTGTGACATGCAGATAGTGTGCATATAACGGTTCATCAACGATTTCGGTATCGCTTCGTTGCCCGAAAGCATACATTAGTGCTGTTGAAATGTTCCGTGGTCCCGACCAAAGACAAATTCGCTGGGTTTGCATATAAACTCCCTAACTTGTTATACGGTGATTTCTAAAATTTAATATACACTTCCACCCCACGGTAGGCGAGGTTTCCTAACCTCGCCAGAGCAGCAATGTATAAATATATCTAAAATCTACCATAATATACCGTTTTACATTTTAGGAGTCAAGTCTTTGGAAGTTTTCAGTAGACAGAGACAAGGTAGTAAGATATATTATAAGCCTAATGTTCCAGAACAGTGGATAGACTGATATAACGCTAAAATGAGGCTATGTCAAAACGTAAAATTCTGACGACAGTTATTATTCCCGGACTGCTAATTTCAGGATTAATAGTCGTCTTAATCAATAACCGAAAAGAATTTCCAGGGGAGTTAGTTCTTTCTCAAACGCAACTTGACTTTGGAACAGTCCCTGAGTGGGAAGGACGAGTAACACGAACGGTTTCGGCACAAAACACCGGAAAACGTCTTCTCCATATAAACAGAATCCAAACCGGTTGTAATTATATTGAAATTGAGGGACCAAAGGCGATTCCACCAGGTAAGGAAGGGACGTTTAAGGTCCTCCTTGATCCGCAATTCCTACCTGATGATACGACTTCAGCAACTGTAATTCTTTTTACAGATAGTCCTAAGACACCACAAGTCTATTTGACAATTGTTGCGACAGCAAAACGGTTTGCAACGCTGAGTGCAGAGGTATGTGATTTTGGAGAAATCTTACCTAAAACACTGTATGAAAAGCAGGTTAAACTGTGTATCAATGCACCGATCAATCAACAAGAAATTCGGCTTCTACCTTCAGAATATCCAATGTTAACATGGGATATAACACCCGCTCCGAGTTCAGAGTGTTTTATAATCACGATTTACTTGAACGTTCAGAAAAGAGATAGAGCAGCCAAAACTAATCACTATAATGTTGGTGAACCTTTTTCAGCGCTACTCACGGTAGCTTTTCCAAATGAACGCACCTTGACGTTACCGATTATAGCAAGAATTATAGGACCTGTAACAGTTAAACCGGAAAATCTTTCTTATGGCACAATAAACAAGGAAGCAATACCATCATTAGAATTCACGCTCTCTGCAAAAACCGAGTTTAAGGTGTTAAGCATTCAAGCCCCCGACTCTTTAGAGATTGTTGATATTCCCAAAACTGTACAATCCAAAACAGGTTCACCGCTTTACGAAAGATGGTTTAAAGTGTCCTGGGATGTATCAAAATCACCTTCCCTGTTACGTGAAGAAATTCGTATCACGACCTCAGCAACTTCCACGCCGATACGTATTCCGGTCTATGGATATTTTGACGCAGACCAACCCACAATCTCATCATCTTCACAGACAAAGTGAGCAGAAGCGGACTAATATTCAGTTTATAATATTTGGCTTTAGGATGGAGCGCAAAAGACAACACTTGATCAGTGTCTGTCTAATTAGGGAAATAATGATAATTTCTAATGTTGTTTTTCAATAAGTCTTCCAACAAAAAAAACAATAATTCCGAGTGCTAAGAAACCCATCTCAGCCCCCATAGCTTGAGTTTCACTATACCCAAAGGGGTTGAAAAGTCCCAAATAGAGTGCAGCACCTAAACATGCTATGCCCATCAGTTCTAAAGTTTTTCCAATATAATACAACATTCTGTCGTTTTTAGAACAAATTCCAACATTTTAGTGATATACTAAATGTTGGAATTGCCCTGATATGTTATTAATAAAGTCTTTTGATTTGTCCCCATCGGATCAATTTCTGTTGTACATTAGGATCTATCTTCGCTGTAAAAACGAGATCTGGAAGTCTGTCATCCTGTTCTGTATAACCTACTGGCGCCCAAGCGATTTTATTTTGTAGTTGACCGTTATCAACGTCATCATAGGCAATACTAAAACTGATAACACTATCTTTACTCGCGATGCCTCCAAGCCGAAAACTTAATTCACAAGTCTGACCATCATTTCCCCAGGCTACTGATGTTAGAGGGGGTTTCAGGATGCCTTCTTCTATTCCAATAGGAATTTCATAGCGGTAGAGCTCATCCTTACGTTGATAGTGAAATTGGTCAATATGGAGGATAAGTTGATCTGCTCTAAAAAGCTTAGATTGATATTTCTCAAACTGGTCATCTTGTATTTTAATAGCGACATAAAGAAATCCACTACGCCAAACCGCTTTGAAGGATCCCGTGAAATCATTGGATTCCGGCCACCGATGCTCGTGCATGATTTCTTGTTCAAGTTTACCAACTGATGCTTCCTCCCATACCGGATCATCAAGATATCCATCAACGATAGGCGCGACTGGCACAAGTTCTGCGTTATATTGGAAATTTTGAAGATTTTCGTCGGTAAGATGTCCTAATGCATAAGACATCACTGTCAACAACAGGACACTTGCCAAAAGAATTTGTGTACGCACTTTATTACTCCTCCTTTGAACACTATTATGGTATAGTATATCATAGTTAATTTAATTTTGTCAACCAAATTTATTCAATATCCAGGATTATTTAGTTTTCGGTTTTTCTTGCAATTTTATCACAAACATTAATATTTACGATACCATCCAATCTATAATATATGCACACTTCCTGGTGAATCAACGCCGCATGCGCGTGGTAGCATACACACATAAGGTATTTTTCATGATTCGGCGTGTGTGGTTTCCTAACCGCACTATTAGCCACATCTGACCAGTGCGGTTAGGAAACCACACCTATCCTCAAGACCTAAACCCATAGTTAACCTCATAAATAAAAATACTTAAAACTAAATAACCCTGGTTGATTTATGAAGAAGCGTCCATTTTTGGCAAAGGTATTGATGTGAGAAAGGAGTTTTTTTAAATTCAGTTGATATTAAGTAAAAAGTGTGTTATAATTTATAAGTCAGGTTCAAAATCTTTCTAAAACAAACACAAAATAAGCAGGTACCACTAAAATTGCTTGTGCGTGCACAATTTAAGTGTCTGTTCTGAATGCATGCTATAGTCTATAGTATCGCTCCAAGTGTGATAATTTTAATGAAAACGAGGCGATAGGTTGTGAACAAAAACACAAAAAACATGTTCGTGTGGTTTATTTTGGGGTTGGTTGTTGTTGTCGCTATTTACCAACTTATCAACCGTGGCGACCAAGTTCTCCAGTTAGCTACCTCTGACTTTCATAACTACATAAAGGAAGGAGGTAGTCTCTTTGATGACTATCTCATTCTTGATGACGAGTGGATTGAAGGCAAGTTTCACGAGAGTTATCTGGGCAAAATTACGGCAGAATTGGAGATGAAAAATGTGGTGCTGCCTCCAAAATGGATGGGAGAATTTAAGGCAAGTCGTGATACAAATGACGATTACAAACTCCAGGAGAAACTTGATGGAAGTGGCATTCTGTACGATGCCAAACCCGCCTCTAATTTTCCTGACTGGCTACTCGTTTTTGGCACGACAATAGTCCCATTATTGATATTTTTGGGTTTGATGATCTTTCTATCTCGGCAGATGCAGGGAAGCGGAAACCGCGCATTATCTTTTGGTAAAAGTCGTGCTACACTCTATACTGAAAGTGATAAAAAGATTACCTTTGAAGATGTTGCGGGGGTAGACGAGGCGAAAGAAGCACTCGAAGAGATTATTGAATTTCTCAAAGCCCCTAAGAAGTTTGAAAGGCTTGGCGGCACAATTCCTACAGGTGTGTTGTTAGTCGGTCCTCCAGGTACTGGTAAAACAATGCTGGCACAAGCCGTTGCAGGTGAAGCGGATGTTCCATTTTTCGACATTAGTGGATCCGATTTTGTTGAAATGTTTGTCGGAGTCGGCGCTTCCAGAGTCCGTGACCTGTTTGAAACAGGTAAGAAAAATGCCCCTTGTATCATTTTTATTGATGAGCTTGATGCTGTTGGACGCCATCGGGGTGCTGGCATCGGCGGTGGCCACGATGAACGCGAACAAACTTTAAATCAACTTCTTGTTGGAATGCAAGGTTTTGAGGCATCTGAAGGCGTCATTGTGATTGCAGCTACAAACCGTCCTGATGTTCTTGATCCGGCTCTACTACGCCCCGGCAGGTTTGACCGTCAGATTATCGTTGATTTACCTGATGTTCGCGGCAGACAAGCCATTCTCGGCGTTCACACAAAAGAACCCTATAAAATTTCTGAAGACGTTGACTTGGAGATATTAGCAAAAGCAACACCAGGATTCTCAGGCGCAGACCTAAAAAATATGGCGAATGAAGCCGCGCTGCTTGCCGCGAGGCAAGACAAAGATACAATTGACATGAGCTGCTTTGATGAAGCTAAAGATCGCGTCTTGATGGGGCCTGAACGCCGTAGTTTGGTGATTAGTGATGAAGAACGGCGCATCACTGCCTATCATGAAGCAGGACATGCTCTCATGTTGCATTTTGTGCCGGAAAGCGATCCTAATTATAAGTGTACGATTGTGCCACGCGGTAGAGCACTCGGTGTAACTGCTATGCTCCCACTTGAAGAACGACATAACCTAAGTAAGAAAAGGTTACTTGCACATATTATTTTTGCACTCGGTGGACGCGTAGCTGAAGAAATTATCTTCGGTGAGCAAACAACCGGCGCGCAAAATGATTTTGAACAAGCAACCCATCTTGCCCGGCGAATGGTCACACAATGGGGCATGAGTCCATTGGGGCCATTGGCTTTCGGCAGGAGAGACGAACAGGTCTTCCTCGGTAAAGAATTGGCAGTACATCAAGATTATAGTGAAGAAACAGCTGTCTCTATTGATAAAGCCGTTTGTGCCATCATAATGGAATGTTACGAAAAAGCGAAAGAGATTATAGAGACCAATCTTGATGGTTTGAAATTGCTCGCCGATGCCTTATTAGAACGGGAAACACTAATTACCGAAGAAATTGAAGAGATACTCGGTCCTCGGCCTCAGTTGCCAGCTAAACCCCTCACATGAATTACCGTGGTAAATCGCTCGCTTTTGGCGGCAGCACCCATATTATGGGTGTTCTGAATGTCACCCCTGATTCCTTTTCGGATGGTGGTGCTTACCTTGATGTCAACTGCGCGATTACACATGCCAAAACCATGGTAGCAGAAGGGGCAACTATTATTGATATTGGTGGGGAATCGTCGCGCCCAGGATCAGAACCGGTAACAGCAGAAATAGAATTAAATAGGGTATTACCGGTTATCCATGCGCTCGCTTCTGAACAACTGGATGTTCCGCTTTCTATTGATACCACCAAAGCTGTGGTAGCAGAACAAGCACTTGAAGCTGGGGCACATATCATCAACGATATTACCGCACTTCGCGGGGATGCGGCGATGGCACACGTTGCAGCAGAAATGGAAGCAGGTGTTATTCTCATGCACATGAAGGGGATACCGCGTACTATGCAGCGCGCGCCACAGTATGAAAATGTTGTGGAAGAGGTTTATGAGGCATTAGAGAATTGGATTAACGATGCAGCGCAAAACGGTATTGACCCTGACCGTGTTATTATAGACCCGGGTATCGGATTCGGCAAAACTATCGAACAGAATTTACAGATTTTAAAACATCTCGACGTATTCAGGCAACTAAACAAACCGATATTAATCGGCACATCACGAAAATCGTTTATCGGTAATTTATTAGAACTTCCTGTAACTGAAAGGGGTGAAGGCACCCTTGCTACAGTGTGTTGGGCAATTGCACATGGCGCAGATATCGTACGCGTTCATGATGTGGAGGCTACAGTCCGCGCAGCACGAATTACAGACGCTCTTTATCGGTAAACAGACACGAATCAGAAAAATTGATGCTCCAACAAAAAATTCAAGGGATCGGCATTGATATTATTGAGATTGAACGGATCAGACGCCTTTCTCTTCGGTGGGGGAGCAAGTTTGAACATCGCGTCTATACACCTCAGGAACTTGCATATTGTGGAAAAACACAAACACGTTATGCAAGACTTGCCACTCGGTTCGCGGCAAAGGAGGCAACTCTGAAAGCACTCGGAACAGGATTAACAGTTGGAATGTATTGGCAAGATGTAGAAGTTTGCGCGAATGCCGCTGGAAAACCATCGCTCATTTTACACGGAAAAGTCAAGCAATATGCTTCAGAACTCGGTGTTGTTACAAGCTTTATTAGTCTCTCACACGCGGTTGATTATGCAGTCGCACAAGTAACGCTTTGTTCCTCTTAGTTAAGAGAACTATCGTATTTTTAACGTGAGTATGATAATAGATATATGAACTTCATTTTTCCAAAAATATTACTCTCATAGACCTGGTAGGCGGGGAATGCTATATAGCATTCATACCCGGGGAACGCCTAAATGGCGTTCATACCGTTGATTTCTTGATTTGGCGGTTTCCTAACTGCACCGAATACAAAATCTGATTTATCAAACTCGCGTTATTTTTAGGTTGTGTGCTTTTGTCTCTGTGTAAAAGTTCGTCCCACTGTGGCCACAGATATATCTACACACATATTTTGGAGTAAGTAAGAAAAGTGAAGAGAAATTTGCATTTTTTACACCCGCGAACCCTATTATCACAACGTTTACAAACCTCTTTATTGATTTATATATTTTACCTTGTTTTCTGCTTTTCCATTTCGAATGGAATTGCATCAAAAGCAACCACAACAGCAGAAGCAGACAGGTTTCTAAAACAGTTGATCGGTGCTGAACATCGTGGCATGGGTGGTAGTTTTGTTGGGACAACCGGTGGCGCAAGCGCACTCGGCAGCAACCCTGCTGGTATCAGTGTTACTAAAGGAAACCGATTTGTAATTCACATGACCCGTTTTCCACGAACTATTGCTCTTCTTTCAAAACCGAATTTCGATGCAAGCTACGAGGATTATAGTCAGTATGAACAGCGTGCTTCCGGTATTGAAACATTGAATTGGGCATTTCCAATAGGCAAGTTCGGCACGATAGGTGTCGCTCTATCCACAGCACATGAGGGTGCCTTTCGCCGTGTCAACCACGAAGGGAAAGCACTCAATAGTTTTCCAGAAAATAACCTTGCTATCGGGATCGGTTACGGTGTAAATTGTTTTGGAAACACTGTTGTCGGATTTGATGCGAAGTGGTTACGGTCTAAAGTCACCGATCCGTCGGAAACCGAGCATTTTGGACATGGTTACGCATATAATGTTGGACTTATTCAGAAATTTGGAAACGCATTTCAGGCAGGCATTGTCGTTCGCAATTTGAGTAATGGTTTGTCCTTTGTGGACCCCACTATCCCAGATAAAATCCGCCGCGATTTCACTGCCGGTATAACTTATCAACGCGAAATTTCGAACATGTCTTTACGGCTCGGTTTAGATTTACATCTGCCTTTTAGTGATGGAGCCCGAATCAATCTTGGAACTGAGATTTGGTATCGCAACCGCATTGGCGGCAGAATCGGATATATTAGGGACACTGAAAAACGTTACGCCTCGGTTTTCCTTTTGGAAGATGCTACACTTGAAATGGAAGAGCGAAATTGGAAGGCAGAAGGTCTCTGCTTGGGATTTGGCGTGCGGTTCGGAAACATTATATTAAATGCCGCTTATACCCCCCAATTCAAGCCAAGTGTGTCTGAGGATGAACGCATCCACATCGTCCAAGGCCCCGCTGTCTACACCTTTTCAATCGGACAGAACTTTTAAGCGATCTTTAATACATCCAACTGTTTTGAACATTTATGGTAGATTTTAGAATTATTTGGACGCTCTGTGCCAACGAGGTTAGGAAACCTCCAAACCAAGAAATCAAAGGTATGAATCATGGCGAATGCCCGGGGAATGCCTAAATGGCATTCATACCGTTGATTTGGCGTATTCGTCTTTAGGCATTCCCCGCCTACCGTGAGACGAAAGTGCCTATTTATTTTTATAATTCACCATAATCTTAAGCATATCATTTATCGAAAACTTTCAAACTTTTATACAGATACAGTATCCAATATTACAAAAACAAGTATTATGTCAGGGGAGTATCAAACAATTGTCGGAATCGCTACCGCTAAACATGTAGTCAAAAAATCACGGTTTTTCGGTGAAGCATCAGCAGTAAATAGCCACGATTCAGTCAAAAAGTTTGTTGCTGATATCAGGGCACGGATTCGTCAAGCCACGCACTACTGTTATGCTTATAGTCTTGGTAGCGGTGATGAAAAGTTGGAATATTCAACAGATGCAGGTGAACCGATACATTCGGCAGGTCCTCCTATTCTCGGGGCAATTCGTGCCACCGGATTATCTAATACTATAATCGTTGTTGCACGGTATTATGGTGGAATTAATCTTGGGATTGGCGGATTGATTAGAGCTTATGGCACATGTGCACGCGCCTGTCTTGAAAATGCAACTTTAGAAACCCTGACTTTTTATCACAACTTACATGTAAATGTCCCCTACTCTCATATAGGCACAGTTGTCACACTATGTAAACGCTTGGGAGGTCAAGTAACAAATATTGAATATGATCCAACCCCAAACATAGCAATTCAGATTCAGCAAAAAGAGTTAAAAACTTTCAAAGCACAGCTTCAAAGTATTGGAATTACAGAAACAAAGTTACAGTAAGGTTTTAGCTTATCGGAGGAATGCACGTTGAGCACAGTGAAATATACAACTACGCATGAATGGATTGAGGTTGTTGACACAGAGGGAACTATTGGCATTACAGAACGCGCGCAACACCTGTACGGTGGGGTTATTTTTGTCGATGTGTCCCCTGAACAAGAATGCGAGCAAGGTGAAATTATAGGCAGAATTGAAACTGAAACCGGAGGGAACTTTTATCTTTACGCGCCTGTCGCCGGAGAAATCCATGAAGTCAATACAGCACTTGAGGAAGATATTGAACTTATTAACAGTGTACCGGAAGGTGATGGATGGATTTGCAAAATCTACATAGACAATCTCAGTGAACTCGACTCACTTTTGAGTTTAGAGGACTACGAAGACTATGAAGAAGATGAACTTGATGAAGGCGAGTACTTACCAGAAACAGATTTTTATGAAAATATTGACGATTATTGATCGCCGCTGGAAGTAATAAAAATACGCCGAACAAGACGTAGCTTCGGAACAGGTATGACATTCTCTACCTGATACCCTAAATCACCAAGTGGTTGGCTGAGATCGCGGATATCGATAAATCCAGCTTTGGGAGCGCAAGTCTGTAGATTTGCCAGAATTTCTATGGTCGCGGTAGTATCTTTAACAAGACTTATGCCGTAAGGCAGATCCGTAGCAACTACATCGAACTTTTGTTGGATCGTCCGCGCATCGCTTAATTGAACGTCAGCCATGAGGCCGTAATGTTTAAGATTCTTAGTTGTTGCACCTACCATGCGCGGATTGATATCGTAACCCGACGCTTGCACATCGCAATGTGCAGCCGACATTACAATCGTGCCGGTGCCACAACACGGATCAAGTAGATGTTCACCGGGAGAAGCCACAAGGTTAACGAGAACACGAGCCAACCTTGCAGGTAGCGAACTGGAAGTTACATGTGGACGCTGATCGTGTGCAACCCACATACCATCAGATTCGGAGAGGAGTCTACCGAACCAAATTTTTTGGGGCGTAACAACAGTTAAAAAGACAATTTGCGGAGACGATAAATTGGGTTTGCCACCAATGAAACTCCCTATCTGACCTGCTAATGCCATTGAGTCAACATTCAGGCTGCGAGGCTTTTTAACAACTGACACCCGAAATCCGTCTGCATGTAAATCTGCAGACCGAATTTTCGGAAGGAGTTCAGCAACGTTTCCAACTTCAAAGAGTACTTCAGTACAACTTTTGAGATAGGCACCTCGTCGCACATCAACACAAGTATTCGAAACTGTGATACCATATTCATCGGGAGCAGCGCCCGTCAAAGCAACCGATTCTGCTGATACTAGCTCTGCAAGTTGAGACGGAATCGCCATGAGATACAGATATTTTTGTGCCGTCATGTTATCATGATAGCATAAACATATTGAAATAACAATGTTAGAAAGGAACACTTAATGTCAGAGACTGAGAAGATTCGGATTGGGCATAGTCCAGATTCTGATGATGCGTTCATGTTCTATGCCCTTGCAAAAGGGATTATTCCAACGACACCTTTTGAAATTCTCCACGTTATAGAAGACATTGAAACTTTGAATCAACGCGCACTGGCCGCAGAACTTGAAGTTACAGCGATTTCCGTTCACGCCTATGCGTATGTTGCAGATAATTACGCAATCATGCCTTGTGGTGCAAGCATTGGGGATAAGTACGGGCCTCTAATCGTTTCCAAAACACCAATGAAAACTCTTACTGGGAAACGGATAGCAATACCGGGAGAGATGACTACTGCCTATTTGACGATGAAACTCTTCCACGCCGATGTTGAAACAGAAACGCGCCGCTTCGACAAGATTATTGAGGCTGTCCAAAAAGGCGAAGTAGACGCAGGACTCATCATTCATGAGGGACAACTGACCTACACACGCGAGGGGCTTCATAAAATAGTTGATTTAGGTGAATGGTGGCACGAAGAAACTGGGCTGCCGCTACCTCTTGGGGCAAATGTTATCCGCCGCAACCTCGGAATCGAGAAAATTCGCTCTATTACATCTTTGTTAAAACAAAGTATTCAATATTCACTTGAACATCGGGAGAGCGGACTTGAATATGCAATGACTTATGCACGAGACATGGAAACCGACCTCGCGGATAAGTTCGTTGGAATGTATGTTAATGATTATACTTTGGATTATGGAGAAAGTGGTAGAAAAGCGGTACAGGAATTGCTTAACCGTGGTCATGAAGCTGGTGTGATTCCGCATCGCGTAAATGCTGATTTTGTTGAACTTTAACGTGTATACTATAACGTGAGCTTGATAAAAGAATTTTATTTTAATAGGATGGACGCATCTTTAGTATAATAACGTGAGTTTAGTAATTAGATTGAGTATAGTCCGTTGGATAAAGCGCAGCGAAACCCTTATGCGTCAATTTATCGGCCACACCCCTTGGTAGGCGCGTTTTCTAAACGCGCCTACCAGAGAGAGGTCCTAAATCGGACTTAGAAGCCTACGGGATTTATCAAACTCACGTTATACTATAAAATAATTGGCTTTTAGAAGTCCTGAATTGTAGGGATCCTGCTATGGACACGAAACGCCGCAAGGGTTTTCAGTTAGAAGATGTTAAAGGGAATAAACTTGCCACTGGTGTTATCTACGATGAAGGCAACATTCAGGTGTTATGGCGAGTAGATTGCGGGTATACGGCTGAACAATACGCTTCTCTGAACCATGTTTTAGGTTTGATGCCCGAAGTCGCTGTGCTTCGCCTCCAAGATACCGAGTGAACATCTAATTTTCTTTTTAACGGAGCCTTCGATCAGCCAACTTGATGATCTGTCCACTTTCCTGTGCAATATACATATAGCCGAGTCCATCTAACGTAATACCTTCTTGGTCATCACCCGGTAACAAGTAGCGATGAAGGTTTGTTCCATCACGTTTTAGTTCTACCAAAAGGTTCGTTGTATCGCTGATTAGGACAAGAGAATCTGCCTTTGCGTTGTAGGCAAGTCCAGAAATATCCAAGAACCCCATCTTAAAGAAACGGATAATTTTAACTTCCGCTTCTGCTGCTTCGGAGGTGAGAAGCGGCACAACCACTTCACATATAATT
The DNA here is from genome assembly GCA_022825825.1 of Candidatus Poribacteria bacterium. Classification (GTDB taxonomy): domain Bacteria; phylum Poribacteria; class WGA-4E; order WGA-4E; family WGA-3G; genus MSPOR6. The sequence continues at coordinate 35,443 of JAJDWA010000027.1, read as the reverse complement.
GACGGTTCCCCGTCAGGTTTTCGGCTAAATGATTGATTGCCAATCCAAAAAGTTCCGCCCTCTGGGTGCGATGCGTCCGGAACAAAGGCTATTGCCTCTATTCCCATGCCTCCTTTTTTAAGAAGGGGTTTTCCCTCGAAAGTACGATTGATTTTAAATTCTCGATGGATCGTAAGTGTCTGTGGACTAATTTCCAAAATGGCTTCATCATCCTCAACAGCCGCATAAAGCCATCCTGTTGTGGGGTTAGTCGTAATTCCTTCAAGATCACGCGCTTGCAGTGCCTTCGTCTGAATAACCGTCCCGTCTGGGCGAATCTCATAAATATGCCCCTCATCGTCCACAACAAATAGAGTTCGCCGTATTGGGTGATAGGTTACGCCAGAAGGTTCAGCGATTGTTGTTTTGCTAATATTGCCTACCCAAGTATAGGGTAGTTCAATTGGGGCAGTAGCAGCTTTCTTTTTCCGCTCAGAGTCTTCTATCTTTATAAGAAAGTAGACCAGGAAAGCACTAATACCTATAAAGCAGAATAAAACAAAAATTTTGTTATTGCGCATCGGTGTTACCCTCTATCTTCTTGTAAAAGATGTATCGAATATACAGTCGAGAAGGAACAGTCCGAGAGTTTACCAACTATTAGACATGACTTTCAAAAAATCAATAAAGAAACCTTTCTGATAAATAAGGACATTTTTATGAACAACTATGTTGTAAAAATTTATCATATTTTTTTTGAGGAGTCAAGTGCAAAAAGTAACATTCGCTCCCTTTTTCCTTGACAACCCCTTAATTCAATGATATAATAGTTATTAAACTAAAATAAACATAATAACCTTCAGCAAAGGGGAGATAAATGGCGAGCACACCGAGGTTAGTCGTTGAAGTCTTTGAACATGTCAATTATCATGGACGCAAGATTACCCTTGTAGAATCCATCCCGAATACAACCGAAATAGGTGCTCAGGACGTAATCTCTTCTATTAAGATATACCAGGGACCTGGCTTTAGTGCGTCTCCCAACTACAAAGCGATTTTTCACGAACATGAAAAATATAAAGGCAGACGATTGGTTTTAGCGCCAGGATTTTACCCGAACATCCATGAGATACCGTACAATTTCGGTGATGCGATCACATCTATAAGTTTTAGCCCAGCTGCACATCCTACCCCGCCGGTGTATGGCGCTGTTCCTGTCGTCATAGAGGTGTTTAGCGATGTGGATTTCAGCGGACGGCGGAGTCTGATCATGCGTGATGTCAGTTCAATGTTTGAAGTCGGCATGAACGATATGATCTCTTCTGTCCGTATCCAGCGTGGTCCGAATTTCCCGTTCAGTGGATGCCATATCATTTTTTATGAGCATGTGAATTTTGAGGGGCGTAAGATTAATATAGACCTAAACTCTCGCGAATTCCAGAAATCAATCCGGAATCTTCGCGATCTACCCCACTCACAATCGTTTTCCGACATCATGTCCTCCATAAAGATTGTGCCGTTAGGTGTCTTTCGCGTGCTGATTGTTGTAGGCGATAATCTGACAGGTGAACCTGCCGTTTTGCAATCTCTCACAACGCTTGAAGGTTTAGAATTTCAATATACAACAGTCCATATTAACGATAACCCTGATAACCGAGGCGACTCAAATAATGCTGTAAAGCTCTCCAACGTTACGCTTACTAATTATGATATTATTTGGTTCACTTGGTTTGCCACGGGGCATGACGGAGAGTATTTTGTCGAAGACGCTGATGATGCAATCAAAGACTTCGTTAGAAAAGGTGGTGTTGTTTGGACATCGGCAATGGATAATAATATCGTGCCGCCTGATGGTGTCCATGCATCTGAATCTGCATGGCGTGGCGACTGGCTGCCTGTAGATCGGCATCCTATTGACGTCGTTGGTGCTGAGGATTCCAACGTAACTATTACCGAGGACGGTCAAAAAACTGGCATGTTTACATGGCCCCATAAGATCAACGTTGATAATTTGGTGACGGACGACCATTGGATTACGAATGATCCAAGTTATCGAAAGTTGGTAGTCAGAGAAGATAATAACGGTCCTATCGGGATTCAATTACAGTGGGGTGACGGATACTACGTTGGTTTTGCCGTAGATACACGGGATGCTCATAAAACAGCTGTCGCTAAACCTTTAATTGAAAATACACTCTGTTATCTTGCGAGTCTCGCGTGGCAAACCTCTCCACGCCAACCGCTCAAGGGACGTTATAGGACAAACCAAAACAGTGACATGCTCTTCCAATAGAAACAATTTCTGAAGTGATATTTATAATAGGAGAAATTAATGCGTCTCATTCTTGTTGTTGTATTTCTAATTGTTGTTGTATGTGCCATCGGATATTTCGCCTATAATTTTCTGATGCCGGATGGTGATGGTGAAAACCAAGCCAATGAACCTAATACCTTGCGCTGGATGGGCCTTATTGCGGTTGTCTTATTTGGAGCTTTGGCTGCTTTTATAGGTTCTGTTATCCGCTATAGGATACCAAAAGCTGATATAGCCTTGGTTAGAACAGGTGGTGCAAGGGAAAAGATTCGTATTACCAGTGGTCTCTGGGTTAACACGATTATTCATGAAATTAAAGAGATATCTCTCAACACCATGCGAATTGAGGTGGTCCGAGAAACCACCGATTCCTTGATTACCAAAGACTTCAACCGTGCTGATGTTGAAGTCGTTTTTTATATTAAGGTTGATCCAATTGAGGACGACATTTTAAAGGCTGCCCAAGCCCTCGGCGATAAATCCATGACGCCTGAAACTATTCGCGAATTAATTGAACCGATGTTGGACGGTGCCATAAGAAGCGTTGCCGCTGAAAGTGAAATTCAGGATCTTCTACAAAAACGTGTCGAATTCGCAGACAAAGTTCAAGATACTTGTGGAGAAAATCTGAAACTCGATAATGGTTTGACACTCGATACTGTTTCCATTATTCGGGTTGATCAAACCCCCATTGATATACTAAGTCCAGACAACCGATTTGATGCTGTCGGTATCCGCGAAATCACTGAAATTACTGCTGAACAAGAGCGAGATAAAGAGGCTGCCATCAAAGCGAAAGAGGTTGCCATCGTACAAATTAATGTTGAAGCGCGTCTCCGAGAACTTGAATTAGAGCAGGAACAGGCCTGGGGAGAATCCGACCAGCAGAAAAATATCGCTATCTATGCTGCGGAACGGGAAGCCGAAACTATAAAGTTCCAATTTGAGATGGAGCAGAGCGTTCAAGAACGTGAATACGAAATGAAGTTGGAAGTTGAACGCGCACGTATTTCTCAAGAAGAGGGTGTCCAATTACGAGAAGTTGAGTTAGAATTGGAGGTTCAAACAGCAACATTTGCACAAGAACAACAGGTGCAGCAGCGTGAGATTGAGAAGAACCTCGTTGTTGAAACCGCACAGATCGACCAAACTAAAGTCGTTCAACTCGCTGAAATCGCACAACATCTTACTGTTCAAATGGAAAAAATTGAACAGGAACAGACAATTGAAGTTCGCGAGATAGAGAAGCAGCTCATGGTAGAAAAAGCCCGCATCGCTCAGGAAGAGGGTGTTCAGTTGCGAGATGTTGAGCGAGACTTAATTGTGCAAACTGCGAAATTCGCACAAGAACAACAGGTGCAACAACGTGAGATTGAGAAGAACCTCGTTGTTGAAACCGCACAAATCGACCAAAACAAACAGGTGGAACTCACAGAGATCGCCAAGACGTTAGCGGTTGATGTCAACAAAATCGGTATGGAACAACAGGTACAAGAGCGTGAGTTTGAAAAGCAACTCTTCGTAGAAAAAGCGCGCATCGCTCAGGAAGAGGGTGTTGAGTTGCGAGATGTTGAACGAGAGTTGACTGTGCAAACTGCGAAATTCGCACAAGAACAACAGGTGCAACAACGTGAGATTGAGAAGAACCTCGTTGTTGAAACCGCACAAATCGACCAAAACAAACAGGTGGAACTTACTGAAATTAATAAAATGTTGACGGTCGAGCAATCCCGTATCGGTCAAGAATTACGTGTCGCTCTCACTGACGAAGATAGAAAGATTGATGTTGCCAATAAACAGCAGCTTACTGCACTTGCAGAAAAAGAGCAGTTAGAGGCTGAAGCAGAACGTATGGAGGCGGAAGTCAATGTTACTGCTACCGAACAGATAAAAGGTGCTGAATGGCAACGTGATGTTGCAATCCTCGGTGCCGAAGCACAAGCACAACCGATTGAACGTCTTGCTGATGCTGTGTTGTCCGAAGCACGAGCGAAAGCACAAGGTGAAATGGCGGAATATGAAGCCCGTAACGTTGCCGAACAACGTGTCCTGGTCCAAGAAGCAATCTTAGAATTAATTGAAGAAGCCCCTGACATTATTGAACAAATGATGCGTCCTGTAGAGCAAATTGACAGCATCAAAATTCTTGATATGGGCAACAACGATGGTAAAGGCGGTATCAACCGAAGCAGCATGGGACGTCTTGCAAATACGCTCCTTGACACAGGTGCGATTTCACCGATGCTTAAGGAACTCTTTAATTTTGCCGATGTAGATGCCGGACAAATCACAGACAAAATCGCAGAATATCTCGCTGATCTGGTTAACCGCCCAAGTGACGCTCCCGATGTGCATGTGGATGTAGATGTGGATACCGAATAAATCGTAGAATATCTCGCTGATCTGGTTAACCGCCCAAGTTAACAGTCCTGTTTAAGTTTCGACTGCAAATGCTATTCGTTGGCAGCATAATGGCATATTTCTGTATTCAAATTCTGCCATATATAGTAGGTTTTAGAATTACTTGAACACGCTACACTGGCGAGGTTAGGAAACCTCGCCTACCGAGAATGAGAGTGTCAATTTATTTTTATAATTCACTATACAAGTTAATGAAGCGAAAACGTTAAACCATGCGCCATCAGAGACTTTCTACCAGACAAAAACGCACCAAACAGCAAAGATGCCGCACATGCCGTTCCGGTAATGGTAAACGCGCATGCCCTGCTCTCAGTAGCATGATAATTTGCCCAGAATGCTGCAGTGCTAAACGGGCGAAAATACCCGGATGTGACCATCGTTGTAAATACTATAGTCCACTCATCGTCAAAAGCAGAAAAGTTGCCTCGCCCGAATATCCACTCCATCTATGTCTTGTCAGCCGCTCACGAGATACCGGCATGTTCATTGTTGTTGGCACCCGCAAACGGCCCGACGGAAATCTAAAAGCCATGTTTCTTCTCCTGGACCTCTGGAAAAAAGGAGTCCGAGATTGCTTTTACGATGCAAATCTTTCCGAAAAACAATTTGAACGTGCATGTCAACGGTTCGGAAATAGTTATACTGAACCGGAACAAACACTCCCAGAAGAAGAGGAACAAGAAGAAGATACTGAGCGAGAAGAAAAAAATACAAGGCAAGAATTAATTCGTGTCCCAAGAAATACGCTTATCATTGAAGCCGAAACTGCGATGCATTTTGATAATGGTGTGATAGTGGTGGACGACGAAGAGGCTTCTAACGGAAAAGCCATTGAGAGTGCAAGAAATGCACGCGGTATTTATGAAGTTTACATCCCAAAAACGGGTAAGTGGTACGTATGGATTCGCACCTATTATAAATCAGGCAGTCAAGACTCTTACTGGATAGGCATTGAAGATGCAGAACCTTATCCTTGGGACGAACAAGGTGGCCCGAATGCAATCAAAATTTGGGCAGTCCCTGGCGACGATTCCAAATGGAACCGTTGGTTATGGGATACTTCAACACATCCGCTCGGCAAGTCAACTCCTGGTTATTTTAATGTCAAACGACGCGGCTATTACCGAGTCTGGTCAAAAGGCAGAGAACAAGGGACACGGTTAGACCAAATCTTGTTGACACGTTCTCGCAGATTTAACCCAGAAACCGTATCCGAAGGCAAACCGATTCCTCTACACACGGAACCTCACCCGTATGAACCTGCAACCTTTGAAGAGTGTCAAAAATTAATTCGGCATGCAGTAGAGATATCTAAAGCTGTTGAGGCTGAGTTTCCATGGGAATTTAAATACTGGCTTCATGATATCTGGGGGGATATCAGAAAATTTCCTGAGCCAGAAGGTTCGCTCTATAAGTGCCAAAAATGTGAAGCAGATTTGCCGGACCAAGCAGTTGATCTCATTAAACAACATGCTCATTCTGATGACATCCAATTCTATATCTTGTGCAGGAAATGTGGTGGTGAATTTGATTAACAGGCATTTTGTATTCATAATGCTCTGCTTAGGATGTATCCTCACGACTACAACATTTAGTCTTGCTGCTCCCCCTAACCCCTATCTCTATTTTGACATCGATCCAGTTACCGGTGAAGTGAAGCCGAAACCTTCCGCTGGGCAGAATTCTGAACTCAGTATCTCAAAATATTTACAAGCGTTGGATGGCTGTTGCTTCGCAAGAGAACAGAGTGTGCTACAACCGGATGGCATAGAATATGTCCTTGCTCTCAAAATTGACTTCAGCGATCAACCGGGAAAAAGAACAAGCGCTGAATTCAATGAATATCTATTTGCAGAAACCGGTGTTTCCCTAAAAACCTACTTTCGCGAAAATTCTTACGGACAGATGGATGTGCAGCCGGGACCTGTTGGAGGTGTTCTCCCTGAAGACGACCAATGGATTCGCGCGCAGAAACCGATGCGTTACTATGGAGAAAATAGAGGGCCAGGACCTATTCAACGTTATCGGGAATTAATCGCCGAAGCGTGTCGTGCTGTAGACGCAACCGTCGATTTTTCAAAATACGATCGTGACAAAGATGGTGTCGTTGACCATCTATTTATCATTCATGCGGGGAATGACGAAGCATCCTACACCGCAATAGACCCAGTTAAGGCAGTTAATGATATCTGGTCGGTCTTAACACCGGATGTCAATATTATCGTTGACGGTGTTCGCGTTGATACCGCCGTCCTTGTCGCCGAAGAGCCAGATTTCGATAAACCTCACTTAGGTATCTACTTTCATGAATTTTTTCATGATTTCGGGGCGCCAGATGTCTACGGGCTAAACTTCACAGATGCTCGCGATCATAAATGGGGATTGATGGGTGCATTCGGTCCATATCAAGGTCAGGAAGTTTTTGGTTTAGGGGACGGATTAGCACCCAGTCACATCATAGGGTACCTGAAATGGGATTTTGATGCACGCCCAGAAAATGGTCGCGTTGGTTGGATTAAACCTGTTAACATTACTCAAAGTGGTCCGATATCTGTTCCAGCTTTTGAATTATCTCCGAAAACAGACAAACTTTTCAAAATTGATATTCCACATGTGCGGGAAGCACGTGCTGCAACTAACAAAGAATTTTTTCTCATTGAAAACCGGTACAAAGCCTCCGGAGCTACCTTTGATACCTATTTACCCGAATCTGGCATTCTCATTTGGCACATTGATGAGACACAGGTGCGTGACCTTCGTAGTTATGATGCCGCACAACAGATTTGGCTTGAAGACCCTAACGATCCTGAACATCTTGGCATTCGCCCCGATGATCCTGGTTTTATAGACATTCAAACTGTCACTGAAGGCGCAGCTTATTCTGCCAATGATGACCAAACTGCGTTTACTCCAGGAACTCTACCCAACAGCAGTGCGAACGATGGAACGCCAACCGGTATATCTATAACTAATATTGGACCTGAAGGTCCAGTCATGAAGATGCTCGTTTCATTTGGTGATACTTATGAACCGAACAATACCGTAGAAACAGCGTTTCCTATTTTCTACGGTCAGCCTTATTACTCCTTTTTATACGATGCTTCGGATACCCAGGATTCTTATAGAATTGAAGCTGCTGGCGGTGTAACAGTCCGCGCAACATTATCAGATTTTCCAGAAAATCTGGATTACCGTTTATCGCTCTTGACAATGACAGGAGAGACGTTAGCAATAGGTGAAAAAGCAGCTAATCTACTCGGATACCAAATTCTTTACCAACCTTCTGCTCAACAGACGTTATATCTTGTGGTAACATCTAATAACGGATTCAGCAGCGTTGCATCATATAAATTGTTCGTAGAACAACTCGACCCCGAATCTTTTGCTCTCACACAGGCCCGTGTTTATCCGAACCCTTTTCGTCCATCAACATCTGCATCTGAAATGACGTTTGCGTATCAACTCTCTGCCTCCCAGTCCGCAGACACCGTGTCCCTTGAAATCTTCACTATTAAAGGCGAGAAAGTCTACAGCAAGACACATCAGGATGTCCTTGCCCCCGGAAAATTTCATTGGGACGGTTCAAACCTTCGTGGAACACCGCTCTCTTCCGGTATCTATATTTACCACATTGCTGCAACACAAGCAGATTCGGTTGTCCGACAAATTGGCAAATTTAGCATCCTTAGGTAATTTATTTGATTCTGGGATGCGCCAACCTCTAATAAGACTGTACCGGTTTTTCTGGGGCATCTATCACATCCGTTAATGTTTCATAATAAACCTAAATATGTGAACAACCTTGGTAGGAGCGGTTTCCTAACCAATTCAGAATACCGGACGGGGAATCATGGCGAATACCATACGCGTATTCACCAAAAGGCATTCATAACCATTTCCCAGACCCATCGGGGGCGATTAGGAAATCGCACCTACCGTAGTGTCCAAATAATTATGGATTTGACTATAATATTCAGCATTGGTATCTTCTCCTATATTATTAGGATAGGATACCATTTTTTATACCTCGCAACATCTCATTTCTTTACACACCACTGTTCTACAAAAACTTTACACACCCTAAAATAACCTGAGTTTGTTAGGGAATCTAAATCTCTGTTTCGCAGGTGTACAAAGTCATGCGCTTTTGATGGAACTCAAGGGTGTTGCGATGTCAACAGGCTCAGCGTGTGATTCCGAATCTGTTACACCATCACATGTTTTAGTTTCAATGGGAGTTACAGTTACGAATAAATTGGTGGTAATTGCTATCCGTTTCGGTTTGGGGCATTATAACACAGCGGAAGAAGTTGGTATCGTTGATGAGGAAGTTATCAAAACAGTTAATCAGATACGCGCCTTAGCATCCGAATAGCAAACCGTAATACTATATTGCAATCTCTCTGAAAATGTGTTATTCTTTACAATAAACACAACATCGCGGAGTCAAAGTTATAATATAGGAGATCTTATGTCATCTATTGCAGCACAAACCTACTTAACTCCCCAAGAGTATATCACTGTCGAACGAAAGTCGACACTCAAAAGCGAATACCTAAGCGGAGAGATTGTAGCGATGTCCGGTGCAAGTAATGAACACAATCTTATTACAGTGAATACTGTAACCGGACTTTACAACCAATTGACAGAAAAAGGATGTAGGGTTTTCGCCAGTGATATGCGTGTCGGAATCGGGGCAGGAGACTCCTATTTCTATCCAGATGTTACTGTTGTCTGTGAGAAACCCCGCTTTGAGGATAATGAATTTGACACACTTCTCAATCCGATTGTCGTTATAGAAGTGCTTTCCCAGTCAACCGAGACGTATGACAAAGGTGAGAAATTTAGACGTTATCAGCAATTAGCATCATTGCAAGAATACATCCTTATTTCACAGGATCAGGTTCGGGTTGAACACCGTCTTCGTCAAGATAAGAATTGGGTATCCAGTGAATTGACTTCGCTGGAGGATATACTCCAGTTTATATCAGTTGAAGCTGAACTCTCTTTGCAGCAGATCTACAGATTTGTTGAAATATAAATTGAAAGCCTCTATCAAAAAGCACTCTACTCTACAATTATTCAGGGCCCAGTTTCATAATTGCAATTCCCTGTTCGCCAGCCACAGAATAAAGAAGCCACGTTTCTCCATCCTCACAAAAGATCTCTGGGTCGCGGAGTTGATGCACCCGTTCCCTATCAAGTCCATTCGTTGAAGGCACAATCTGGACATCCACTCCTTCAAAATCGTATTTCGGCGCAATAACCTCTATCGGCGGAGACGCATGCCAATCGTTCCAATCTTCCGTAAGTTCAACTGTGCTTTTTAAAATCCGTTCGGGCGTGCCACCATAAAGCGAATAATAAACGGTCAACGTATCACCGACAAGGTAGTTCGCAGTGTGGCGTGGGGTGCCATCCCTACCTTTACCCTGTTCTCCAGGAAAAAGGGGCGCGTCGCGCCTTTCAAACACAGTTGTCCATTCAGGTGTTTTACCACGGTTCAACATGTTGTGATTCGTTGCATAAGGAAGACCTTTCCACCAAAAGACGCGAAAATAGGGTCCCTGCTGCTTCTCCAACGTTTCCGATGCTGTGTAATGTATGCCATCAGAAGAGGTCGCCCAACAAGTGGCTTGTCCACCACGATAATTACCATGAAAATACATAATAAAACGTTTATTATCTTCATCTATATGGACATCTGGGGACGCTATGTGATCACATCCCTTAAAGACTGTGTTATCACGATGCAGTGTGCCAGGACGATAGACGGTATACGGACCCTCAATTTCATCAGCATAAGCTAAGCGGATATAAGCACCGCGATGGTGTGCAAAATAGAGATAGTATTTACCCAGCGGATTGTCTACCCACTCCGGCACGCGAACAAGCGACGGCCCATTAATATTGGGGAACCCATGTTCTCTGTCAATATCAGGCGTATCTGGATGAATAAGTAGTGTACGTTCCATAATCTCCTCTTATAATACAATAATTTTCTAATCATGCGCTTGAAAACGATACACCTCTTGTGTGTTTTCAGACATGTTCGCCCATATCTCTTCTGGGACCTTTGCGTTGAATATATTTGGGGCATCGGGGGCATGGTGAAACCTTCGGAAATAAACGAGGGCGAGCATCGGGCGCCGAGTTTGCGTCCGATTCGGCATTGCTCGATGCCAGCACCGCATATCACGCACCACGACCGAACCCGCAGGCATGACTAATTGGAAAGAAGGCATTTGTGCAGCGCGATCCTCATCACAGACGTTGTAAGGCGTATTGCGTACTGCTTCATCATCAATAATCAGATGTGATCCAGGCCAAACCTCTGTAGCACCATTTTCCACCGTAAAATCTACGAGTGGAATATTCACAACGATCGTTGAAACAGGCAGCGCAAACGGTAATTCAGGAAAAAGTTGCCCAGAATCTCGATGAATCCACTGTATTTCGTTGCCAGGGACGGTTGCATTGCACCCGTAGGGTAAATAAGCAAATATCTTTTCTCCCATCACAGCTTTCATTATCGGCATTGCAAACGGATTGTCAATGATGCGTGCATCCATAAACGGCATTTTTAGCATCGGGTGTTCGCCGTTATGTGCATCTTCTTCCATATCAAGCACTGCCGCCATAGCAGTGTTAACCTCTTCAATCCAATCACGTGGAAGAACACTCTCAATAACAACCAATCCTGTTTCGCGTAAGAGGCGAGCGGCAGTATCAATGCTTTCTGGTGTCAGTTTGCTTTCAGCGCGCTCCTCTGCAGAGATTTCTAATTTGGGGATGTTTATTGTTGTTCCTATGCTCACGGGTTAAACCAACCTCTGTAGTTATTTTATGACAATTTCAACGCTTTTCGAATTGCCGAGCGAACTATATTGAAGGTTTTCACTGCATGCTCTGCATTTTCAGCTGTTGCTGACTTTCCATGATAACGAAATTCCACAGCGTGCAGTTATAATAGAATAGTATACACCATTTTATAAAAATGCGTAAGTCCTGTATTTTTTGTTCGTGCCTCTCGCTAAAATTCGTTAAATACTTTTACAGGTTTTCCTGCTTCAATTGATTCCCAAGCAGCAACGCCTACAGCTATAGATTTCGCTCCATCAACCACATTCGGAGACGGTTCTAAATCTTCCTCAAGACACTGCTGAAAATGCCGCATATATCGAATAACTGTTTGACCATGTCCATAAACGCTTGTGTCAACTTCAGGGGGACATGTCATCTCAAAAGGTTCTCTTGCAGACATTTTATCAAGCATGAGTTTTACTTGTCCGCCTTTGTTATCTGTAAAGTCTCCGATCATTGTGCCTTTGCTACCGTAGATGGAAACTTGCATCATCGGCATCGGTGGATGAACAACATCGTAAAGCCCCATTGCCCTGGCAATTTGTCCGCCTTTGAACTTCAAATTGAGAAAGAAATTGTTTTTTATCGGGTATTCAGGAGTCAGCATACCTTTTGTACCGTAAGCGTGTACCTCTTCTACATCGCCAAGGAAACTGCGCAGAATATCAACAGGATGTACAACACCCCCAAACATGAGGTCTTGTGGGACATGTAGTCGCCACGGTGTAAAGTCGTAAACATCGCGAAGATCATGGACATAATAGGCATCTGCAACCATAATGTCCCCTAAATCACCGTCGTCAAAAAGTCGTTTCATCGTTAAAAATTGCAGGTCAAATCGCATTGTTTGCCCGACAAGGAATTTGACGCCGTATTCCCGAACTAAATCCACTAAACGTTGTGCATCAGCTAATGTTGTCACCATCGGTTTTGTGCAAACTACGTGCTTACCGGCTTCAATCGCAGCGATGCAATGTTCGGCATGAAGATGGTCTGGCGAATAAACTGCAATGGCTGAGATGTCATCACGCTGGACCAATTCACGGTAATCTGTCGTCCAAAAATCAACGCCGATATCCTTAGCATAGTTTTCAAGAACGCCCGCTCGATTTGCACAGATGCCGCGAAGTTCATAATTTAAGTCAGGCACATCTTTCAGCAATGCTGTTGTTGAACCCATATTGGTAGGATTCATCCCGATAACACCTAATCCTATTGCCATTTTCTCTCTCCTTCGATTTGAGCATAATCCTATCATAAATCCCTTGATTGACAAGTATTTAATGGAGATACGGGTTGAAAAAGTTAGCAGATTTGATAAGCTGCGTTTGCATGAGATAACCCCTAATGCATAATGAGTTATGAGTTTTTATCAATTAGCATGGTGTCTATGGATCCAATATTGAAGAACGCATCGCCAAGTGGATTTATGGCGTTGGATTTTGCTGTGGACGCTGCCGATATCATCTCGCAAAATCAGTGGACGCCACATTGCACATCTATGCTGTGAATGGTACATTGGTGCGGACGTTAACGCTTGGACGTCAAGCTGCGGGTCTGTATCAAACCGTTCCCGGGCAGTGTATTGGGTGGCAAAATTGTATCACTTTCGCGTATACTTATTGTCACGTAGTATTATTCTCCAACGAATACGCACGATTCCCACCAGGACCACCACCAATCGCCCATGTCCCGCGGAATAACGATTGCCGTCTCGGCGGCATCGTTTCAATAACCTCATGACTCAGATTTAAGCGATGCCACTGTGCCCAAATTGAGTTGTAACAATTAAAAACTGCACAGCGTGGATTTGAAGGATTCGTCCAGTCGTTTGCCGCATGCACAAGACTTTCAGTAAAGATGACGACTGAACCCGGTGGGCAGCTGTAATCCTCCATCATGTCCCGCATGCTCTGCTCCCAAGGGGATTCACTGATATTCGGACGGAACGGGTCAGGTCCACCGTAGGTGAAATGTGCCTTATGAGACCCACTCAAAAAAGAGGTACCGCCTTGTCCAGCCTTTACCTCCTCAAGTTCCCACACAACACGTGTCAATCCAGCAAATATCTTGTCACCGGCAACCTGATACCGCATCGCATTTGCTTGTTGTGGTGGTCGCACGACATGTGGCAAACCATTGTCACCCCTCGATAACTTACTCCAACCAGGTTCTCGCACAGTCGTGAAAGACCCCTCACACCGAAATCCATAACAATCGTCATGCACAAAAGGGGTTTCAGACAGGATTTCATTCAGAATACCTACAATCGCAGGATGGTCAAGCAAGGTTTGCAGTGATCCTTGATAACTTTGCCTTGCACCCGCATACACTTCCGCTTTCATCTCTTCGGTTTCCGACTCTGATAATATTGATGGTAATAAAATCCAACCGCGTAAATCGAAAAAGAACTTTTGCTCCGATGTCATCGGAATCGGCGCATCATTTAATGTTTCTTTTGACATTGAAATCTCCTTAATAGTTATTAACATACGCTGTATGAATCACATATATGTCTACTATAACGTGAGTTTGATAAAAGAATTCAATTTTGATAGGACAGACGCATTCCCCTTGAATGAAGATTAATTTATCTGATATTTATCTGAATTGCTCAGAACCTACTAAACATCAATACAAAGAGGGTCTAAAGCCATGAAAATGCGTTTATTTTGAAAATTTGACTTGATTTTAAACGCATGAGTTGTCATCCTAATTATAAAAAATAACATCATTTGACCATAGTTAGGAGGATATCTCAGGTACCATCAGATTATCAAATCTACCAAGTTTTTTCAACATCTTCTTTGTTCACGCTTTCACCGTATTACATCGCAAATCGTTGACACTGGACTTTTGCTGTCCGTTTGTCAATAGCAAAAACAACTATGTAATGACCATAGAGCAGACGACTGAGAAACTTTCGGTTCATAAGAAATTCGGATAACTCCGCAAAGGCCAATGGGATGTGGTGATAAACCTGTCTGTCGTGTGCAAGCGACAAGTCCAACATTTGGTGCGTGTATTGCGCTGTTCTTTTTAGATATGGGAAAGGGACGCACACTCTTGGTCTTTGGTAAACCCCTATGCACTTGTGAAGCACTCAAGATTTGGTCTCAACACCACGGGATTGAACATTTTTGGAGACAGTTGAAATCCAGTTTGCATTTGTCCGCTATGCGTTTAGAAAGCATGCAAGGGACGTCCGCGGATCTCGGTACAAAAGTGATAAGCGATCTGATGTTGTTGAAGGTGAGCATCTTAGAGCATCGCACATTTCATCAAGGACCACTACAACTCACTGGACAAAGACAGATGTTCTTTAAATCATGGAGCATTTTCATGAACTAAACCCAAAAGAACTTTGATAACTATGGATTTATGACAACTTTTGAGAAATATCAGATTTATTATAATGGGATTATTCTGGTGTTAAAACCTGAATTCCTGCTACAGGTAAAATAGCAACTTTGGCGCGTTTAGGAAGTTTCTCTGTCAACAATTGAATTAACTGATTTAAGTCTCGGAATAACATTGAGGAAGGATATTCCTTGTAGAAATCATCTCTTTCAAAATGCTCAGACCAAACATGTAGTTGAGATCGTCTTCCAAGTTTTGGAGCGGATGATGGCTTAGTGGGTACGTGTTCCACTTTCTGCTGGAGATACTTTTGATAATCAAGTCTGTCAAACAATCCGTGAAAGCAGGTCCCGTCAGTTGCAGGATAGAGTGCTATTGTCCAAGCGTCTTCAAAATAGGAAAAAGCGGCGAGCGCTTTATCAAGTTGAATAGCATCAGCATCAAGCGGATAACAGTTAATCACGACAAGATCGCTTTCTGTGCGGGTTGTTTCTGGGATTTTCGTTTTGTAGGTATCCATCGCAAAATGTGCGCCCTTACGGTGTGCTTTGATGAAATCTCCAACGAACAATCCACAGATTTCACGTTGACTATTAAGAACAACATTGGCGATTGCGTCAAGACCAAGTAAAGCTGCTGCCATTTCAATGGTGTCGCGACGATCAGGTTCATCGCTTTGTCCCTCAATCACTGCGGGGCCGCGTCCTTGTGGAAAGGTATGAAAATAATACATCGTGGAAAACCCCGCGGTACCTGGGACAATGAGTTTAGCACCACCAGTAAAACCGACTGAGCTATGCGGATAGATACCACCAAGACAAATTTTAAAGTCCGCATCTGCGACAGTGCGATTGATATAGACAGGCGTCCCGTTTTTAAGGTGCCCTAATGCACGAAGGTCATTGCTGAGGAAATTATGATTAGTTACCTCATATTCTGCTGCGATATCAACCCCAACCTTCTTTGCCATCTCCTCCTTGGAGATAGGACGGTGTGCGCCAACACCAACGACAAATCGGATTTCTGATTTCGGTATACCCGCTGCAAAAAGTTCCTGCAACAGAAACGGAATAACTTTGAATGCTGGAGTCGGGCGGCTCAGGTCGTCTACGATGATAGTAGCACTTTTTTTATCCTTTGCTAATTCAGAAATACGTTTTGTCCCGATCGGTTCCGCAAATGCCTGCTCAATCTGTGCGTCAGAAAGTGCGGGAGCATCCTTAGAGTTTAACATCTCCACTTCCCAGCCAGTTGGAAAATTTAGCATCACTTCGTTATCTCCGTGCCAAGCACCAGAGCGGACTGTAACAATGTTGTTCATGATGCCTCTCCTGCTTTGATTCTTCCTTGTTGATAACGCAGTACCGCTGCAATAAATTCACAGAATAGCGGATGTGGCGTGAGAGGTTTAGATTGAAATTCAGGATGGAATTGTGAACCGACCATCCACGGATGATCAGACACCTCTGCAATTTCTACAAGATTCCCATCAGGCGATACCCCACTGAAGCTGAGTCCCGCGTCTTTTAATTCTGAACGGAAATCGTTATTTAATTCATAACGATGACGGTGCCGTTCTAAAATAATAGGTTGTTGATATGCTGCGTAACTCTTGGTATCTTCCTTAAGAACACACGGATAATGTCCAAGCCGCATCGTTGCCCCTTTGTCGGCTATTGAACGTTGTTCTAACATCAAATCTATAACAGGATACAGTGTTTTCTCATCAACTTCGGTGCTGTTTGCATTTTTCAGGTTAGCAACGTGCCGAGCAAATTCAATTACGAGACACTGCATGCCGAGGCACAACCCAAAGTAAGGGATATGATTTTCACGCGCATATTTAGCTGCTAATATCATCCCTTCAATACCGCGATCACCAAATCCACCAGGGACTAAAATTCCGTCAATATTTTCAAACAGCTTATCAAAATTGGAATGGTCTGTCAACATTTCAGCTTCTATCCATTCAATATGAACCTCTGTTTCGTTTGCTATACCACCATGTTTAATAGCCTCTTGGACACTGATATAAGCATCATTCCCAGTAGTATATTTTCCAACTATAGCAATGTTCGTGGTATGCTTAGGATTTTTAAGTCTTTCCACCATCGCTATCCATTCAGCATCCAATGTTGCGCGTCTCTCAAGACCTAATTTTTTCGCGACGAGATGCCCCATGCCCTGTTCTTCAAAGTTGAGTGGGATTTCATCTACGCATTTTGTATCTAAACCTTCTAAAATAAAATCTTCGCTGATACCACAAAGAAGCGCGATTTTTCTACGTACGCTTTCATCTATATGTTGACTCGTGCGGCATAATAGTAAATCAGGGTGGATACCCAATTCTTGAAGTTTTCTAATGCTATGTTGGGTTGGTTTACTTTTGCTTTCACCATTGGGTAAGGTGTAGATGAGCGAGACGTGAAGAAACAACGTATTTTCGCGTCCGACCTCCACTGCCATTTGTCGGATAGCTTCAACAAACGGGGGTGTTTCAAAATCACCAATAGTGCCCCCGATTTCCGTGATGACAATGTCAACATCACTATCTTTTCCAATCTGGTAGATACGGCGTTTGATTTCATCCGTAATATGTGGTATCAGCTGTACTGTTTGACCGAGGTAATCACCGCGCCGCTCTTTTTCTATTACCTCTTTATAAACTGATCCAGTCGTAAAGTTAGAATGTTTATTCAGGTCAACACCGAGAAAACGTTCATAATTGCCTAAGTCTAAGTCTGTTTCAGCACCATCGTGTGTGACAAACACCTCACCGTGTTGGAAGGGATTCATCACCCCCGCATCAACATTGAGATATGGATCAATTTTGATGACATTCACTTTGAAGCCGCGGTTAATGAGCAATCTGCCTAATGCTGCGGTTGTAATGCCTTTGCCTATTCCTGAGATAACGCCGCCTGTTACGAAGATATATTTTGTCATTTTCTTCCCTTCAAAAATGAGGGCCTCCCTTTTCTAAAATCCGTTTTACCCGTTCCAAGTCTGCAGGTACATCAACTCCAATAAGGGGTATGTCGGTTTCAACAACATGGATAGGAACCCCGTGTTCCAAAAAGCGTAACTGTTCTAAACCCTCAGCAATCTCATAAGGGGTACGTTCCCAAGATGTGAATGCAAGTAGTTGCTCTCTTCTAAAAGCATATAATCCAATATGTCTATATACTAAAGCACTTTCATCGAAGATTTGCTGTTTGTTTGCAGGTGTACTGGGAATAGAACCTCTTGAAAAGTACAACGCATCGCCCTCAAGATTAGTAACAACTTTAACGACGTTCCGGTTGTGAAAATCCTCCATCGTGTAAATTCGCTCTTTTAATGTACAGACTTGAACAGACGGTTTTTCAATAAAAGGTTGCAGCATCATATCTATCTGTTCAGGTTCAAGTAAAGGCTCATCGCCTTGGATGTTAACAACAACATCACATGTCAATTTTTCAGCAACAACTGATATTCGATCAGTTCCAGTAGCACACTCACCCGTCATTTGTACATTTCCACCAAAACCTTTAACAGTATCGTAGATACGTTGGTCATCCGTAGCAACAATAACTTGGCTCAGTATTTTTGACGCACAAGCACGTTCATATACATGCTGGACCATCGGTTTCCCAAGAATATCTGCTAACGCTTTTCCCTCAAAACGACTGGAGGCATAACGGGCTGGGATAATTCCTACACTTTTCAAATGTCATTTCTCTCTTTACGCGGTAAATTTTTATACATGATTATTCCTGTAATAATTGCGATCAATAGAAAAATTAGTCCAGTGCCGGTAAAACCTAATAGAAGTTTGCCGATGCTGAATAAAAATGAATAGATGAAGATTACACCGATAACCCAGTTAACCAAAGCAGGCGTTTTAGAATCTGTTTGAAGGTTTTGTCTATTTGTCTCATCTGATGCTTCTTTTGCCTCCGCTGCAATCAACGTCCATCCCATTTTACTTGGTCTAACTCTTTTATAGAAGTTAGTTAACGTTTCAGTTGAAACAGGCTCTGTTAGGAACGTGACAACTATCCAGACCACAGTAGAAACTGGCACGATAATCAACATTTGGAATGCGAATACATCCTTCGTTGCTGGATGGACAAATACAATGATTGAAACAATTAATGATGCTACCATTGCAGAAATTTCAGACCAAGCGTTAATGCGCCACCAGTACCATCGCAGAATCTGCACAAGTCCGATGCCAGCATTTAGGGCGATGAGAAATTTCCATGCCTCCGTAATGGAAGTCATGAATAAACTTGTCACGCCTGCGATTAACATGATAAGTATTACCGAGATGCGCGAGGCAGCAACATAGTGTTTAGGTGTCGCTTCGGGTTTGAAAAAACGTTTGTAGAAATCGTTGACGAGATAAGATGCCCCCCAGTTCAGATGTGTGTCAATAGTTGACATGAAAGCCGCAAGGAACGCAGTAAGCATGAGTCCGAGCAATCCGACAGGTAGATAATCAAGCATTAGCATCGGATAACCGAGTTCGGGATCGTGTAAATCAGGGTAAACCACCATTGCGACTAATGCGACAAGTATCCACGGCCACGGACGTACCGTGTAGTGCGCAATGTTAAACCACAATGTAGCGAGAAGTGAATGCCGTTCATTTTGTGCTGAAAACATTCGTTGTTTAACAAAACCAGTACCATCTACATCGTTTGATGCCCACCACTGTATACCAAGATACACACCAAAAGTGATAATAGCCATTTCACCAGCACTAAAGTCGGGTGTAAAATTCAGTATGCCGTGTTCTGCCCCGTAGACATCAACAAGTTTTTCTTTAAGAACGCCAATTCCGCCTATCTTATTAACGGCTATAATTGCAAGTGCGATTGAACCTACCATCGCCATGCCGAACTGCACAAGGTCCGTTATGACAACGCCCCAAAATCCTGATAATACACAATAGATACCCGCAATAAGTAAGCAGCCCATGACAACCAATATCTTTGTGTTCGTATCATCCGGGAGCTCAAAGGTTAACACAACGATTTTCTGCATTGCGAGGATTACCCATCCCATTGTAATGCAGTTAATCGGTAAGCCAATATAAAGGGCGCGGAAACCGCGCAGAAAACTTGCTGAAGGTCCTGAGTAACGCAGTTCAGTAAATTCTACATCCGTGATGATTTCGGAACGCCGCCATAGGCGGGAAAATAGAAATGTGGCTAACATGCCGCTCAAAACAGCGTTCCACCAAAACCAATTTCCTGCGATTCCATCTTCTACAACGAGCTTAGTAACTGCAAGGGGTGTATCTGCAGCGAAGGTTGTCGCGACCATAGAGGTGCCGGCTAACCACCACGGAAGATTACGTCCAGAGACAAAAAATTCGTTGATGTTTTTTCCAGCGCGTTTGGAAAAATAGATGCCGAGTCCGAGCGCAAAAAGGATATAGCCAACAACAATTGCCCAATCGATGAATGAAATATTCATTTCGTTTCTCCAAAGTACTTAAATCTAATTTACCGCAATACAGTGTAAAAATCAAGAAAAAACTATCACGATTTTTAATTGCAGAGATCGGCAAAAAATGATATACTTAACACAACGGAACAGCGATCAGGAGATTGCTTCCATAAAACCTATTACGAAGGAGCTTCTCAAATGCAACAAAGTATAGTAATTCTCGTATGTCTACTATTGACATTTCAAATGAGCGGTTTGTCCGCTGATGTATTAGATCCGGATTTAGTGCTTTATTTCGATTTTGAAGAGTTTAAGGGTGGAGATGTTATAGAAAAATCCGGGTACGGTTATGATGGCAAAATCATGGGAAAGGTGACACAGTCTAACGATGGTAAGTTTGGAAAAGCTGCACATTTTGCATCAGGTAGTTTTCTTGATTTGGACGGTGCAAACGTTGATCCTGAACATATTCCGACAGAGGGGATGAGTGTTGTTGCCTGGATCAATGTTGAAGCAGTCGCAGATATGGCAATTTTCAATGCCCGTGCAGGAGACAGCACGTGGCTTGTACACCCGGAGGCACGTGGAGACGGCAATTATCGTTGGTTGAATCGGAGTGCTGGTGGTGTAAAGATATTTGATATCCGTGGAGGTACAAATAAAGCCAAAGATTGGGTGCATTATGCTGGCACGTTCAGTCGAGAAGAAGGAATGGCTTATCTCTACATCAACGGTGTCAAAGTTCAGGAGCAAAAGGCACTTGTAGGAACGCCTATCGCAGGAGATTGGGGGCAGGGTGCGCGCGTTGGGTATAACATCGACAATAACCGTCCTTTTAACGGACTCATGGATGAATTAAACGTCTGGAAACGCGGGTTAACGCATGAAGAAGTTGAATCCATTATGAACAGTGGTATCACTGAACATCTGGCTGTTGAAGCGCGTGGCAAATTGACGACTACATGGGGAAGACTAAAGGCTACTCAGCGTTAGTTTACCGTAAAATCTGAAATATTCATTTTCGTTGTAGGCGCGGTTTCAAACCGCGCCTATTGCTTTTATTGTAAAACAAGTGGTTATTTGGACACTACGAATTAACGCTAAATATGCTTTTTGGCATTTACAAGTTCGGTTTCCTAACCGAACTTGTAAATGGTGTGGTTAGAAACCGAACCTGCTGGGAAATGTGAACATATATTCAGATTTTACCATAACTTGAGATTTAGTCCTTTTTGTGGTATAGTAATACGTTAGTGGAACGCTGAGATTTACCACTGGATTGCAACCTTTAAAGCGAACACCTAAATAAATGGCTAAAGAAGAGAGTGGAAACGCGCGAGAAATCATCAAGAAGTGGATGCCTATAGGAATATGGATTGCAGCGGCAATGATTCTCCCATATTGGCTATGGATAGACGAAAAGAAATCATTACAATCCACTCTGATCAACATAAGTGCTTTAATTCCACTCTTTCTACTATTATCAACACTTTTTATAGAATTGGGAGGATATATAATGTCTGGGATTATGATGGCGGAAAGACTTTGGAAAGAACGAAAAGAGAGAATACGAAAAGAAAAAATAGCTGCGGCTATGTCACCAATTGCATGGCGAGTCGCAACACGCTTTATGGATGAGTATAATTCTGAACTTGTGGACAAATCAGATTCAGAGTTGTTAGACATGATAAGGGCGTTTGGTGCTGACAAAGCTCTTGATGTTGCAGCTGAAGAAGCGCGCAAAGATATTTTGGATTTTGTCAACAGTATTGACCATGAAAGACGTGCTAACCGAATAGCCGTTAAAATTTCTGACCTGATGGTTAATGATGACTTCGCAAATTATGTTATATCTTTGGTAAAAGAAAACCAAGATATGCATATTGAGTGAAAACGATGATATCTGCGTCCTGAACGGAGACGAAAATCCGAGTGCTAAAACTAAAGGAGCAAATTAGAATAAAATATAACAACTCAGGACTTACGCATTTTTTTAAGTCCCACTGATAAGGAGATTTAGAGGGTTAAAAACACCAAAATAGGGACTTTTAAACCCCCTCCCCCTTATCAGGGGAATGCGTAAGTCCTGACACAATAAAATACCTACTGCTTATATGTCTTGGCATCCTCACACTGCTTCCAAACGGATTTGCAGCAGAGACGCCGCAAGTTCCCGCATTTCCGGGTGCAGAAGGTTATGGCGCAATCACTCGCGGTGGTAGAGGCGGCAAAGTCATCTTGGTGACGAATCTGAACGACTCCGGACCCGGCAGCTTGCGCGAGGCAATAGATACAAAAGGACCCCGGATAGTCGTATTCACGGTTTCAGGTACGATCACCCTTGAAAGCAAATTAAGGATCTCACATCCTTATATCACCATCGCGGGACAAGTAGCACCCAGGAGATATCCGCTTTTAATTAATACCAGCGAAGTTATTGTCAGGTATATAAAAAAACTTGACAGAACCGATAAAACCTGCTATAATTCTATAACTAAATCCCTTTGATAAAGGATGCGTAGACATGTTTGAGAGTCTAAGCGAACGATTACAAAGCACCTTTAAAAAGATAAAAGGTCAAGGAAAATTGACAGAGAATAATATCTCTGATTCCCTGCGTGAAGTGCGTCGCGCCTTTTTAGAGGCAGACGTAAACTATAAGGTCACGCGCGATTTTATAGAAAATATCAAAGTGCGTGCGCTTGGTCAGGAAGTGATGGGCAGCCTCACACCTGAGCTTCAAATCGCAAAGATTATCAAAGAGGAATTGACAACGTTGATGGGGATTGAATCTGCAAAGATTCAAATTGCGCCCACCGGGCCGACAGTTGTCATGTTAGCAGGCTTGCAAGGTGCTGGTAAGACTACAGTCGCAGCGAAATTGGCACTCAAATTTCGTAAGGACGGTCGCAATCCGATGCTCGTTGCAGCTGATGTTTATCGTCCTGCTGCTATCAAGCAGCTGCAGGTGCTTGGGGAACAGATTGAAACCCCTGTTTTTGCACAAGGGACTGACGTATCCCCTGTTGACATTGCTAAGGATTCGGTGCAAGACGCCCTAAAACGCGGTTACGATTGCATTATCATAGATACAGCAGGTCGTTTGCACATTGATGAAACATTGATGGAAGAACTACAGCGTATCAAAGATGCGGTGAACCCTTCTGAGATTCTGCTTGTTGTTGATGCTATGACAGGTCAGGACGCTGTGAACGTTGCTGAGAATTTCAATAACGATTTGGATATTAGTGGTGTTATCTTGACCAAAATGGATGGGGACGCGCGGGGTGGTGCGGCACTTTCTATCCGTTCTGTCACAGAGAAACCGATTAAATTCATCGGTGTCGGAGAAAAGATTGAAGCAGCTGCACTTGAGGAATTTCATCCCGAACGGATGGCGTCGCGTATTATTGGACAAGGCGATTTCCAAACGCTGATGGAAAAAGCAGAGGCTGTTTTCAACGAAGACCAAGCCCGTGAATTGGAACGTAAGCTAACAGAGAAAAAGGGGTTAGATTTTAACGATTTTCTCACGCAGCTTGAACAACTTAAAAATATGGGCCCTCTCGACCAATTGTTGGATCTCGTTCCTTTTAAAAACCAGTTACCTGTCAAAGACCTGCAACCGGATGAGAATAATCTCAAATATGCCAAAGCCATGATACAGTCTATGACACCTGCAGAACGAGGGAATCCTGCTCTATTAGACAGGAGTAGGAAAGTCCGTATATCCAAAGGAAGTGGTACTTCGGTCAATCAGGTTAATCAGTTGGTTTCCCAACTCCGAATGATGAATAACCTGCTAAACCAGCAAACATCGATGGCAATGCCGAAGATTGCTGGCAAAATGGGTATGCTCCCCCAAACACAGCGAAAAAAAAGAAAGCCTCGGAAACGTAAACGGCGTAAATAACACAGTAATGGATAGTAAGAAGTAATTAAGATTTCACAACAATTTTGGATAGTCCCAACCATACGATATGTACCAGGAGGTATTTTTTGGCAGTTAGAATTAGATTACAACGACTCGGTAGAAAAAAACGTCCTTTTTATCGGCTCGTTGCAGCCGATGCACGAGCCCAGAGAGACGGTGTTTTTTTAGAACGCCTCGGTCATTACAATCCGATAACGGATCCAGCAGATGTCGTTATTGACGAAGAGAAAGCTTTGAAGTGGTTAAGACGTGGTGCGCAACCAACAGATACAGCTAAAAGACTGCTTTCGCAAGAAGGCATTTGGAAGAAATTTACTTACGAAAAACTTGGAAAACCGCTTCCTGACGAAGAAATTACAACAGACGAAACACTTGAAAATGAGAATATACCCGAGTCTGAAAACGATCAGGGAGAACTTCTCGCAGAAGAAACATCTGAATCGTCTGAAGAAGAATAGTTTTTGAAGTCCTACTGAATTTTCAGGCACATTCAAATTTTTTACGCTTTATAACCATTCTGAATGTTAGTTATGTTCAAAGAACTTATTGAATACATCGTAATAGCCCTTGTTGACTCTCCTAATGATGTAGTAGTCCGTGAAGTGACTGGCGAAAAGGTGGTTATCATTGAATTGAGTGTCGCAGAAGCGGACTTCGGTAAAATTATCGGTAGATACGGACGGACGCTAAAAGCAATTAGAACGCTGCTTTACACTGCTGGATTGAAAGCCAACAAAAAGGTCATCCTTGAACTACTTGAAGAACCGAGGCCCGAAGAATAGCGATGACAGGCAAGTGTCAAGATGAAAATGGATGTGATAGCGCTGTTTCCAGAGATAATCACACCTGCCTTGCAAACAGGCATTTTAAAACGTATTCAAGATGCAGACCGACTTAGCATTAACGTGTATAATCTGCGAGACTGGGCAACAGATAGACATAAGACTGTTGATGATTATCCCTATGGTGGCGGCGCGGGAATGATTCTCAAACCTGAGCCGCTCTTTGCAGCTATGAAAGCGTTGAACACAGAATCTGACGCACAAATCGTGTATTTAACGCCACAAGGTACACCGTTGACGCAATCGCTTGTTGAAACGTTGTCTTTGGAATCTCATCTCATTTTGATATGCGGACGTTACAAAGGGGTTGATGAACGTGTTCGCCAAAACATCGTGACGACTGAAATATCAATTGGCGATTACGTTTTGAGTGGCGGCGAGATCGCAGCATTGGTGCTAATTGATGCTATTGGACGTGTTTTGCCGGGGGCATTAGGAGATTTTGAATCGGCACATGAGGACTCTTTCAGTCAAGATTTGCTTGATCATCCGCATTACACACGTCCCGCCGAATATGAGGGAATGAAAGTTCCGGAAGTGTTGTTAAGCGGACATCATGAGAACATAAAAAAATGGCGGCATGCAGAGGCACTAAAACGCACTGCCCAACGTCGTCCAGATTTACTTCAAAATCTTGAACTCACTGATGAAGAACTTGCACTTTTGCAAACATCAGAACGTAAATCATCTTGTTAAATTATGAGGAAAGGAGGAAAGAACAATGAATTTGATTGAATCCGTAGAAAACCAATATAAAAAAACTGATATTCCTGAGTTTGGTCCTGGCGATGTAGTAAGAGTCAATACCCGCATTCGAGAGGGACAGAAGGAACGTATTCAAGCTTATGAAGGCACCGTGATTCGGCGTGCACATGGTGGCACCCGTGCCACTTTTACTGTCCGCCGCGTCGCATTTGGCACAGGAAGTGAAAGAACATTTCCACTTCATTCACCCAATATAGAAAGTATTCGGGTCGTTCGATACGGTGCTGTTCGGCGCGCAAAGTTATACTATTTGAGGGATCGTACAGGAAAATCTGCACGTGTCAAGGAACAGAGAAGATAACAAAATGTACGCTTTTGAGCGTGCTTGCTTACAGATGGGGTACAAGCGAATTGCTGGAATTGACGAAGCGGGTAGAGGTGCATTAGCAGGTCCGGTCGTTGCTGCTGCGGTTATCTTGCCCGTCGATTGTGAAATTGATGGTTTAAAAGATTCCAAACAATTGACTCCAAAACAACGTTCGTTGCTGGCGAATGAAATCCAAAGTGTTGCTATTTCAGTCGGTGTCGGTTCAGTAGATAATCGTCTAATTGAGGAACTTAATATCTTACAAGCTGCGCTGCGGGCTATGGCGGAAGCTGTCCAACAACTCACACCGAAACCTGATTATTTGCTTGTAGATGGTTCCAAGCTGCCGAAAACTAACATTCCAGCACAAGCAATTCCGAAAGGTGATAACTTGAGTCTGTCTATCGCTGCGGCTTCGGTTATCGCTAAAACGACGCGCGATAGGTTGATGATTGAATTTCATCAAACATATCCAAATTACGGGTTTGCGCAACACAAAGGATATCCCACAGCACAACATCGTCAAGCGATTGCCCAGTTCGGCGCTTCAGCAATTCATAGGAATACGTTCAAATTGCTTTCAGATTCATAGGGAATCTATCAGTTCGCGATGATTCGAGGAAATGCAAATGCGGCGTTCACTGCCAAACATTGCAAAAATTGGTGAAACATTTGCTGCGGAACATCTTAAAGCACAAGGTTACCAGATTCTTGCACAAAATTACCGTTTCCAACGCGGTGAAATTGACCTTATTGCACAGCAAGATAAAAGAATCGTTTTTGTTGAGGTTAAAACACGGCGTAGTTTAAAGTATGGCTTGCCACAGTCCGCTGTGACAGAGCAGAAGCAACGGCAAATTTCTAAGATAGCATTGGCGTATTTACAAACACAAAACTTGTTAGATGCTCCTTGCCGTTTTGATGTGATCGCAATCCATCTGTCGCCACAATTTGAATTGCTACAACTTGATCAGATTGAAAACGCATTTGATTTTCTTCCCGAAACTATTTGAAGAGGAACCGTAAGTTCAGTGTTTGGCAGCATGTATTTAAGAGTTCATGGAAAACAGAAACGAACAACAAATCGTTGATTTTTGGGCGACACAGACTGAACATTATCCTGATCAGAGCGCAAGATGGTTGCTCCAAAACACAGAAAACTTGCGATGCTTAGTCCAGATCATCGCTGGCAACCTATCAGAAAAGATGGATTTTGAGCGGATTGACCAGATTAAGAGGAGTTTTGTGCTGGAGATATTCAGAGCTCAGGAGTCGGACCTCGTCTATCGTGTGCCGTTTAAAAGTGAAGGACAAACCGGTGAGATCATTATCTATATTCTTATTGAACACCAGTCCACGGTGGACGAAACAATGGGATTTCGAATGTTGTTTTACATGCTGATGATATGGGACACAGAACGCAGAACATGGGAGCAAAACAATGTACCGAAAGCAGAACGGCGGTTAACACCGATACTTCCCATAGTGTTTTATACGGGTGATCGCACTTGGAAAACGCCCCTGCAGCTTGACGCTATTATGGACATCCCAGATGAACTCACACGGTTTGTACCACATTGTGAGATACTGTTTCTCAGCGTCAAGGAAGCAGATGCGGAAACATTGACGAAAACTGATCATCCTTTCGGATGGTTGATGACCGTGCTTCAGCAGGAACACGCAGATAAGGAAACGATCAGTCGTGCCTTAGTTGATACAGTTGGCTATCTTGGCACACTTGATCCGGGACAGAAGGGACAAATGGAAGAGGCGATAAAGTATCTCATTTCATTGATACTACATCGCAGACCCGCAGCAGAACATGAAGAACTCGTCCAACTCATAGACCAAAACACACAACTAATAGAGGTGACTCCCATGGCAGAATCAATGGCACAAGTACTAATCGAACAAGGTATTGAACAAGGGGTTGAACAAGGGGTTGAACAAGGGGCGCGCGAAACCACCGTGGAAAATATACTCTCAATACTTACAACGCAGTTCCCTAAAAGCGACTTACATAACATAGAACAAGCACTTAAATCAATTTCTAATCTCGAACAATTGAAGCAGCTGATTATTCTTGCATTGCAAACTCCGAGTGTTGAGGCATTCTTAAATGCTTTGAGGACATAGAAAGCAAGCTCCTACAAACATAGGTCAAGTTCAGGCAAATGCGGCCTCCTGAAAACATGGTCATTATACGTGAAATGTCGAGAAATTTTTATGTCTCTTACCTGAAATCAATGTTAGGAAATGTTCACAGTCCACTAAGGAAAGGACTTCATGCAAGCGATTATTCTCTGTGGTGGACTTTCCACAAGACTTGGTAAGACAACAGAAAAACTTCCAAAGGTACTTCTAAAAATTGGTGATCGCACCGTTTTAGAGTGGCAGTTAACACTTTTAGATGAGGCTGGTGTAATTGAAGCAATTCTTGCTTCTGGGCATTTGCATGATGTACTGTATGAACACGTCGGTGAAAAGCATGCTGGTGTGAAAATTCGATACGCGCAGGAAGATAAACCACTTGGTACAGGCGGCGCAATTAAAAACGCATTTCGTTTGGTTCACGACTTTCCGGTCTTTGTTTTACACGGTGACATCCTGTTGAAAAACTTCTCTTTAGCTGACATGTTGTCAAAGCTGCGTCCTGAAATGGATGGATTACTACTTGGTATTTCGGTGTCTGATCTGACGTCTTATGGAGAAATTGTTGCTAACGCACAGGGGCGGATTACTGAGTTTAGGGAAAAGCAGCAAGTAGCACGTCCCGGTTGTGCTAACGGAGCCGTTTTTCTTTTTAACCGCTCCATCATAAATGCTTTTCCACAAAAGGAAGTCTTTTCTATTGAACGAGATGTCTTTCCTTACCTATCCCAACTTTACGTTCACAAAACCAAAACTGAATGGATCGATATTGGTGTGCCGGAACGTCTTGAATATGCCCGGCAACATTTTGCATCGTAAGTGTTAGGTTTCGCTTCGCTTTATTCAACCACATCTACTACAACAAGAAATGTACAACTTTTGTCAATTTTACATACCCCTTATATTTGGAGAAACTTATGCCTGTTTTTAGTAAAGAAGATTTAGAATTTTGGGAAGAACACGGTTATGTCGTTGTCCGTGAGGCTGTTCCCATTGAAAACTGCCGTGCTGCCGAACAAGCTGTGTGGGACTTCCTTGAAATGGATGGTGATGACCCGGATAGCTGGTATCCTGAGGATCCGCCACGCCGCGGCATTATGGTAGAAATTTACCAACACCAAGCTATATGGGATAATCGTCAATACCCGCGTGTGCATCAAGCATTCTCAGAAATCTGGAATAATGAAAAACTCTGGGTTAGTTTTGACCGTGCCAGTATGAATCCCCCCGAACGCGATGATTGGAAGTTTCCAGGTCCCCACCTGCATTGGGATATGTCATTAGATATGCCAGTTCGGTTAAAGGTCCAAGGCGTATTGTATTTGGTAGATACCCCCGGCAATCAGGGAGCATTTACGTGTATCCCCGGTTTTCATCGAAAATTGGAGGAATGGTTGAAAAACCTCCCAACTGATGCTGACCCACGCCGCGTGATACGCGATTATCAGGATGAGGGTGTTCCTGTACCTGGGAAGGCAGGTGATTTGGTTATTTGGCATAGCGCGTTGCCGCATGGCAGTAGTCCTAACTCCGCTGAGCGTCCCCGTATGGCGCAATACATCACAATGAATCCTGCGCCAAATGATGGAAAAGAGACAAATGAGCACCGGGTTACATGGTGGCAAGAACGGCTAACAGGACTCGGTAAAAATCAGAAAGAGAAAGAGCATAATGAAGGTAAAACTGCTGAGTTGACACCTTTAGGGAAAAAACTTCTCGGTCTTAATCCGTGGGTTGCATAATCATTTCTCTGTCTTGTAGGCAGGCAGTTTTGTCCGCCTATTTTTTTATGGTCAACTTCCGTTATTATACCATCTCTGAATGAAAATGTAGCATTATTTGAGGGTTGAGTTTGCGAAACCCACCAAATACCGAACGCGTCCTTGGCGTTGATTTGGACACGGACGATTAGATTGAGGTTTTCCATGTCGGGTTTCGTTTCTCTACCCGACCTACAAGACTCGTTATTATCATTGACTCCTGAAATCTTATAG
This sequence comes from Candidatus Poribacteria bacterium, assembly GCA_022825825.1. GTDB lineage: Bacteria > Poribacteria > WGA-4E > WGA-4E > WGA-3G > MSPOR6. The sequence continues at coordinate 5,073 of JAJDWA010000027.1, read as the reverse complement.
ACTATACTATATACAATATTACCTTCACGACATAATCAACGTATAACACAATAGGAGAGCAGACAATGAAAAAGATTTTGAGTTCAATCATGATAACATTGGTCATAGCACTCATTATTGCCCCCAGCATCGCTGCCCAAGACCGGGTAGAATTTGATCTACCCAAAGGTACGATAGCACGGTTTGGGAAAGGGGCGAGATCGGGTCATTTTGTGTCTTCACCAGATGGTGCCAAGTTCGCTTTGCCGTGCCAAATCGGCATTTGGATATACGATGCAGAGACCGGTGAAGAACTTGACCTATACACTGAACATACGGATGCGGTTGGAAGTGTAGCTTTTAGTCCGGATGGCAACACAATCGCAAGTGGAAGTTCTGACAAAACCGTCCGGTTGTGGAACGCAAATACAGGACAACAACTCCACATATTTGAAGGACATTCGTCCACTATTTCTGGTGTAGCTTTTAGTCCGGATGGCAACACAATCGCAAGTGGGAGCAGGGATAAAACTATTCGGTTGTGGAACGCAAATACTGGACAACATATACGAACACTTGAAGGGCATAGCGATGTGGCCAGAATTGTTGCTTTTAGTCCGGATGGCAACACAATCGCAAGTGGAAGTTCTGACAAAACCGTCCGGTTGTGGAACGCAAATACCGGGGAACACATACGAACACTTAACATTTCGTTCTTATACATTTCATTTAGTCCGGATTGGACAATGATAGCAAGTGCAAGTTTTGAGAATACCGTCCGGTTGTGGGATGTAAAGACAGGAAAACAACTACGAATGTTGAAGCATCCAGGTAAGATATCAAGTATCGCTTTTAATCCTAAAAACGGCATCCTCGCAAGCGGGAGTTGGGATGGCATCCGTCTGTGGAACGCAAAAACAGGGAAACATCTCCAAACACTTGAAGGACATACAACTTGGGTCAGCACCCTATCTTTTAGTCTGGATGGAAACACACTTGTAAGTGGGAGTGGAGATTCTACTATCCGGCTGTGGGATGCAAATTCAGGGAGACATAAACGCACACTTGAGGGACATACGTATGGGTTCGCAGGTGTAGCTTTTAGTCCGGATGGTAGCATACTTGCAGGTGGCGGTGATAAAGATATCCGATTATGGGACATAAAAACGGGTGAAAAACTCAAAACACTTACCAAGACTGGAGGTTCGGTCTATGACTTGTCATTTAGTCCAAATGGCGATATGATTGCAAGTGTGGGTGGTGATCAAGGATCCATCTTTTTGTTAGATGTAAATACCACAGACATTATCCATAAAATGAGGTCAAGTAATTCCAAATGGCTAAATTGTGTCTCATTTAGTCCTGATGGAAAGTTAGTCGCATGCGGTGGTTGGGGTGTTTCCTCAGACCTCACCATATTTAACGTAAGAACAGGGAAACTTCACCGTAGAATTCTGGAACATACGAGTTTCCTCAATAGTGTCGCGTTTAGTCCGGATAGCAAGACAATCGCAGGTGGGAGTCCGGACAATGTTATCAGGATATGGAATGTAAATTCGGGGAAACTCCTTCGCACTTATGAAGGACATACGGCTAATATCAGAAGTATCGCATTTAGTCCGGATGGCAACACACTCGTAAGTGGAAGTGGGAACGAAGTTGATGACGACTACACCGTCAGGTTATGGGAGGTAAAATCGGGGAAACTTTTACACACCCTTGAGCGGCATACGAGTATCGTCAATAGTGTCGCATTTAGTCCAGATGGCAACATCATCGCAAGTGGAAGTGATGACACACACATTCGATTGTGGGACGCAAACAAGGGGCTGCATCTACGCAAACTTGAAGGGCATAGGGGATCCGTGCGCAGTGTATCTTTCGGTGGTGATAATCGCACGCTCGCAAGTGCAAGTTCTGATGGAACCGTGCTATTATGGGATTTCAGATCCGGTGCTGATGGGATTGATGTGGGTGAGCCGTTTTCCGTTGATTCTCACGATAAGAAACTTGTCACACTGGGTCAGATAAAGCGTAATCAACTGTTGCAAAACTATCCTAACCCGTTCAATCCTGAGACGTGGATTCCGTATCAATTGGCATCACCTGCAAATGTTCGTATCTCTATCTGGACTGAAGATGGCAAGTTGATTCGGACGTTAGATTTAGGAGATAAGCCTATCGGCATCTATCAAGATCGTGACCGTGCAGCTTTTTGGGATGGTAGAAACAAGAATGGAGAAAAAATCGCCAGTGGTGTATACTTCTACACCCTCACCGCAGGCGATTTCACTGCTACGCGCAAGATGTTGATACGGAAGTAGCGGGCGGGGATCAGTTTAGCACCGTTTTGCTAAACCATACACAAAATTGGCAGTTACGGGTTTCGCTTCGCTCTGCCCGACCTACAGTTCCCTTTTTCTCTTATTACATCACAATGAGGTAGAAATAATATGGAAGACCTCTTAGCAGCACGCGCGCAAATGGCGATGTCTCTCGCTTTTCATATTATTTTCGCCTCCGTTGGTATAGCAATGCCATTGCTCATGGTAATTGCCGAAGGGATGTGGCTGAAAACGAAGGACGAAACCTATCTCACCCTCGCAAAGCGATGGTCAAAAGGCACAGCGATCATGTTTGCTGTAGGGGCAGTCTCTGGCACCGTTTTGTCCTTTGAACTCGGTTTGTTGTGGCCGACTTTTATGGCTTACGCCGGTCCGATTATCGGCATGCCGTTTTCATTAGAAGGCTTAGCGTTTTTTATAGAAGCAATCTTTCTCGGCATCTACTTGTATGGGTGGGAACGCGTCCCAAAGAGCGTTCATTGGTGCGCTGGTGTAATGGTGTTAATAGGTGGTATGCTGTCAGGCATCTTTGTTGTAACTGCCAACGCTTGGATGAACACGCCTGTCGGCTTTTCGGTTGTTGAAGGGAAGGTTACCAATATTGACCCTATCGCAGCGATGCTAAACCCCTCCTCATTTAGTCAAGCACTTCACATGACTTTAGCTGCCTTTCTCGCGGTCGGATTTGCAGTTGCTGGTATCCATGCCTACTTTCTGAGACGCAATCCAAACAACCCTTTTCATAGAAAAGCATTTGCTATTGCCTTGTGCGTTGGGGGTGTAGTCGCACTTCTCCAACCGATTTCTGGAGACATCAGTGCAAAGCGACTTGCCAAGCATCAACCTATCAAACTCGCAGCAATGGAGGGACAGTGGGAAACCGAACGCGGTGCTCCTTTACGTATAGGCGGTATTCCAGATGAAGAGGCAGAAGTAACCCGATACGCCATAGAAATTCCGAAGGCACTCAGTTTCCTTGCACACTTTGACTTCAATGCTGAAATTATGGGACTTAAAGACGTTCCCCGTGAAGATCGCCCACCTGTTGCAATTGTGCATTTCGCTTTTCAGATTATGGTCGCATGTGGAATGGTAATGATTGTCGCGGGTATCCTCGGTGGATGGTTGGCGTGGAGACAAAAAGGATTACCTGTCAACAGTTGGTACCTCAGGTTCGTCACATACTGCACACCGCTTGGGTTTATCGCCATAGAAGCTGGGTGGACAGTTACAGAAGTTGGTCGACAACCGTGGATAATCTACGGCTACATGCGGACGGCAGAGGCAGTAACACCTATGCCAAATCTTGTTGTTCCGTTCATTGGATTTACTATTCTTTATATTTTTCTCTCGATTATCGTTGTTATCCTGTTACGTCGCCAAATCTTCCAATTTGAATAGCCCATACGTTGCCAATTTCGTATTTGAGAGTTTGCAGTTTCGGGAGAAATTCTATGTTCGGTCTTGAAATCTGGATTGCAGGTGTTATGTTAATTTCCCTGATTCTCTATATGTTGACGGGCGGCGCTGACTTTGGCGGTGGTGTCTGGGACCTATTTGCGACGGGTCCCAGAGCGAAAACACAACGAGCCCTTATTACCAACGCCCTCGCGCCAATCTGGGAGGCGAATCATGTCTGGCTGATTGTAATTGTCGTGCTGCTCTTTGTCGCGTTTCCTGTTGCATTTGCTACAATCGGCACAGCATTGCATATTCCATTAACCATAATGCTCATCGGCATTGTGCTTCGCGGCACTGCATTTGTTTTCCGAACCTACGACGATCAATCGGATAAAACACACCTCAGGTGGAGTCGTGTGTTTGCCATCGCAAGCATCATAACGCCTATTATGTTAGGTGTTACTTTAGGGGCAGTGGCATCAGGAACAATTCAGGTGGATATAGAAAGCGGTAAGGTAGAAACTGACTTTTTCTCATCATGGTTTGCCCCCTTTCCTTTCGCAATCGGCTTTTTCACATTGACACTCTGTGCATTGCTCGCTGCTGTATATCTTACCCTTGAAACTGACGACTTGAACTTACAGGAGGATTTCCGATTACGTGCTCTCATCGCAGCAATCAGTGTCGGCGTTATGGCAGGGATCAGTTTTCTCTTATCTGCCAAAGGTGCACCTTCAATACGACAAGGACTGGGCAATAGTATTTGGTCAATTCCGTTTCATATTTTAACGGGTGCCGTGGCAATCTGTGCTATTTGGTCAATTTGGAAGCGTTACTTTCAACTCGCGCGCCTCCTTGTTCCGATACAGGTCATTCTAATTATTCTCGGCTGGGGATTGGCCCAGTTTCCTTATCTTGTTGCACCAAACCTTACATTTTCAAACACCGCTGCGCCCGATTCTGTGCTTCGACCTGTGTTGATCGTTATTGTTATTGGCGGAATTATGTTAGTGCCAGCATTTTGGTATCTTTACGCTGTCTTTAAAAGAAGAACCACTGCAGAATAGAACTCTGTACCGAACAGGCGCAAAATTCTAACAAGTATCTCTTTCGGAAAATAAGTCTACGTTTTGTCAATTCTCCCAAGACGTAAATGAACTCTTACCAATTCAAACCGGCTTCCATCAGGGTTATTTAGTTTTAGGTATTTTGATTGTTTTTTATCACAATCGTTAATATTTTTGGATATGCAGATATAGCGTGATTTTTCACGCTATATCTGCTATACTTCACCTTAAAACTCTACCTTTGAGGTGAAAAATGCCAGAGAAAGTTTCTCGACACTTGT
>JAJDWA010000008.1 GCA_022825825.1 Candidatus Poribacteria bacterium | reverse complement strand
TTTTTTTGTAGAATAACTATTCTTTTTTTACATTATACAAGAGGTGTTTCTATTTTACAGCACTTTTCTTATATGTTTGAAAAACACGCTTATATTTTCTTAAATTGACACCTATGGTGCGGTTAGGAAACCGCACCTACCGAGTGATGCGTTTTAAACGTTATTATCTGCTTAAGTTGACACCTATGGTGCGGTTTCCTAACCGCTTCCTGGGTGAGATAGTTCACGTTAATTTGGTATAATAAGAACAGAGTAGTGAACAGATTTCGCTACTCTGTTTTATTTAAGGGAGTAGATTTCAATGGGAAATCCTGTTACGCATTTTGAAATAGCAGGCAAAGACGGTGAGGCGTTAGCTGAGTTTTATCGCACCCTTTTTGATTGGCAGATTCATCGATTCGATTGGGAGATGATCCCGTTTTTCAACGGTATTTATGGTGTGATTGCGTCTTCGGATCGGGGGTTAAAGGGGCACATTTTCCCAACAACTGACGATATGGATTTTTCTAACCACGTCACGATTTATATCCTTGTTGATGATCTTTACGCGACACTTGAGAAAGTAGAAAGTCATGGTGGTAAGATTCTTATCCCACCCCAGGAAATTCCTGATAACAGAGGAATGCTTGCTATGTTTCTGGATCCGAGCGGGAACGTTATCGGAATTCATGAAACGTAATTATGATTAAGAAACACATTTTACTTTCAACAATTCTTAGATGTTACTCGCTATGAGTTCTACATGAAACATGGAGCATAATTAAAGCAAATACACTAAAAGCGCACATATCATCTGTTTTCTATCCTTTTAATCCATTGAATATGCCTCCGTTTATACGGTTTCAAACCTCTCAGCCGTCACGAATTTCTCTATATGGTGAACGTTTTTTCATCATCAAGATCAATAACGGCGAACAAAGTCCTGATTTCCGTAGGGTCAGCATCAAGTTTTTTGAGTCTTTCCGCCATCCTTGCTTTTTGCCGTTCGGTTTCGGGGCGTAGTTGCGTCATCTTTTCATTAAATGCTTTGATGTCCGCTTCACTTTTTGAGTGGTTCTCCTTGAGCCATGCCTCAACTTCCGCATCGGTTGACAACGTCTTTAGTGCCTCAGTAAAATCAGCAGGGGATACTCCCAAAAATCTAAGCATCATCCTATCAAGTCCCGACTCCTCTCCATAAAAATAGGGACCCAAAGTATTGCCAATAAATGCTCTGCCTTTGTCAATCAATCGTGCAAGTTGCACCATGCCATATACATCGGTGTTGTAAGGGCTGCGCGGTGCGCGACGGTTGAGATCAACAATACCGAAACTTAACTCATCATCGAGGTCTTGTAGTGCAACCCATGTTGTAATGTCTGTTCGGGTCGGATCCACTTCTTGACGGCGTGCTTCAAAACGTTCACGGGTCGTTTCATCGGGTCCACGATTGACCATAGCCTGATTAAACGTATCAATCTCCTCTTGTGATTTTTCACAGTTTTTCAGGACCCATTCACCTATCTCCATATCGTTCGGATTGTTAACCGCTGCTTCCTGAAAATCATCGGCAGAAATACCGAGAAATTCTAAAATGCGGACATCTTGCCCGGAAATATCACCGTATTTATAATCACCAATTTTTCCAGCGCGTTCCGCGCGTGCCTTATCTGCCATGCGTGCTACACCACAGATACCTGCAACGTCTCTTGCCCGTGCACTGCGCGGCGGGAGCACTGTGAGATCAACCTCCCAAAAGCATCCCCAATCGTCCAGTTCAATGGATTGCAGCACTGTCTTAATGTCAGTGCGATCTGGGGCAAATTTTTCAAGCCTCTCTTTTAGAAGTTGCTGATGTTTTTTATCTGCCGGTAGCTTCTCCAGCTCCGATTGGTTAAATGCTGCAATTTCTTCATCTGTCTTTTTGCCTTGTTCAAGCATCCAGTTACTGAGTGTCCCATCACCATATTCGTCAGCAGCTTCCGCAAATGCGTCTGCAGTAATACCCAAAAACGCTAATATGCGCCGATCTAAACCTGAATAGTCTCCATAGACAAAATCACCGAGAGTCTCATCGTTATGGGCGCGTGCTTTGTCTGTCATGCGTGCTGCGCCGACAATCCCTGCAACACCGAGATTTGAAGGACGACGTGGTGGTTGACGTGTTAAATCCATAATTCGTTTCCTTTCAATTTATTTTAAAATATGGTATCATATCTGCTAACAATATTGTAGCATATTTAGAGAGTGTGTCAAACAAAAACTGATATAATTTACACTGCGGGTAGCAAGGCAGAAACAAGAATTTTATATCCCATGAAACATCGCATCAAATTTTTCTTGAGTTTATTGGTAACCTTAGGGTTTATCCTATCATGTGCCCAGGCATCGCAGCAGGTTCCTGAAAAAACGACAGTCCGCTTGGTAAGTCAAGCTGGAAAACCAACTACACTTGGTAGTGGGTTCTTTGTGGATAAAGATAAAATTGCAACAAATATCCATGTTGTCGCACAACCCGGCCCTGTTTTCGCTAATCTTAGCAACACAGAAAAAATCTCGGCGGTTGAAGGGGTTGTGGCGTTTGATGTAAAAAACAACCTCGTTATCCTAAAACTCGCGGGTGAAGGCACACCACTTCCTCTTGGTGACAGTGATGAGGCCCATATCGGTGAATCTATATCTGTTGTCGGATATTCTGATGGCAAGGACAAAACCGAGCTTGGAACTATTGCCAGCATTCAGAAAAGCGATAAATGGTTTGAAGTGAAAGTCTCTGCTTCTAAGGAGAGTAGCGGTGGTCCTTTGCTGAATAGTAAAGGACAAGTTATTGGAATTACTGTCGGATATGGTGACGACTCTGATAACTACGCTATTCCATCAAATGCACTTAAGACATTGCTTGCCCAATCAGGACGGTTGGAACCTTTGGTAGAGTGGCGGAAGCGGGAATCTGTCCGTGCTGAGATGTACTACAGTCAAGGCGAACAAAAATCCGCTACCAAAGTATATAAAAACGCGATAGTTGACTTTGATAAAGCTATTTCACTAAACCCTGAACATGTTCTTGCTTACTACAAACGCGCAAGAGCGAAGTTTTACATAAATGACTATGCGGGAGCGATAGATGACTGTACACACGCGATAAAACTGAACCCAGAGTATGCCAGAGCTTATAAAGGTCGTTGTATTATAATATGTAAACTTGGTGACGCTGAATCTGAACGCGGTGATACGGAAACAGCGAGAAAATTGTATTACGAAGGTATCGCTGACTATGCTAAATTTCTTCAATTGGAGAAGCGAAAGGATGTTGATACGTTAATAGAAGATATAGCATCTACAAAAGGAAAAGCATCAACAGTCGTTGTGATGAACGTGTATGAGAACTTTTCCGCTGGTAGTGGTTTCTTTGTGGACACAGATAAGATTGCGACAAATGTACATGTTGTTGCCAGACCTGGTCCGGTTTTCGTCAAACTCATGGACAGTGAAATAATCTGGGAAGTTATAGGTGTAACCGCATTTGATGTGCAAAACGATCTTGTTGTCCTAAAAATTACTGGTGAAGGCACACCACTTCTCTTGGAAGACAGTAATGTTGTGAAAAAAGGAGAACCTGTTGTTGCCGTGGGATACCCCGGTGGATTATACAAGGTCACTATTGGAAAAGTAAATGCTATCCGCAAGCGTGACAAATGGTTGGGAACTACAGCCGAAATTGCTATGGGGAGCAGTGGCGGCCCCCTCTTAAACGATAAAGGAAAAGTCATTGGGATTAACACCCGTTTAGAAAAATACAGTGCTGCTCCTTCAAACATACTTAAGGCATTGCTTAATCAGTCCGGGGCATCAGAAACTTTTTCACAGTGGCAAAAGCGCGATCATATCCGCGCCTATGTCTACCAAAGTGAAGGAGAAAGAAGATTCATTTCTGGAGAATATTCCAAAGCGATAATTAGTTTTAATAACGCTATTTTGCATAACCCCAATTTTGTTCTACCATATCGCTGGCGTGGATACACAAAACTTCAGCTAAGCGAATCTGTAGCAAATCAAGGAAACAAAGCGCATTCACGACAACTCTATAGATCTGCAAAAAGGGATTATAAAAGGGCAAATGAATTAGAATCCAAGAAATGATACCACACCTGACTGTCTATGAGCAGGTATTAGTTTACAAAGGTGGAATTCACATCTTATGAAATATCGTATTAAATCTTTATTGATATTATTGGTAATCTTTGGGTTTATCCTCTCATGTGCACAAGCACCCCAACAGGTTGCCGAAAAAACCTTAGTCTCACCAGCAGACATCGCAACCCAAAAAGCAAAAGATGCGACAGTTCGCTTGGTGAATCGATTTGGAGATTCAGTTCGTTTTAGTAGCGGTTTCTTCGTGGACAAGGATAAAATTGCTACGAATATCCATGTTGTTGCACAACCCGGACCGATTTTCGCTGAACTTAGCAATAAAGAGAAAACCTTAAAAATTGTAGGTGTTGCAGCGTATGATGTTAAAAACAACCTTGTCATCCTAAAAATTGCGGGCAAAGGTAAACCCTTGTCTATAGGTGACAGTGGGACGGTTCAAAGCGGTGAATCTGTATCTATCGTAGGATATACTGATGGAAAAGACACAGCAACGGATGGGACTATAGACAACATCCGGAAAAGCGATAAATGGTTCTGGATAGAAACTGCTACTTTTAAAGAAAGTAGTGGCGGTCCCGTGCTGAACAGTAGAGGAGAAGTTATCGGCATTACTGTCGGGTATGGTGATGATTCAGGCAACTACGCTATTCCTTCAAATGCGCTTAAGGCATTGCTTGTCCAATCAGGACGGTTGGAACCTTTGGTAGAGTGGCGGAAGCGGAAAGCTGTTCGTGCTGAGGTGTTCCACAGTCAAGGTGAAGAAAATTCTGTTGCCGACGAATATAAAAAAGCAGTAGGTGACTTTGCTAAAGCCATTGCGCTAAACCCTGAGCATGTTCGTGCTTATTACAAACGCGCAAGAGCAAAGTTTTACATAAATGACTATGCGGGAGCGATAGATGACTGCACACACGCTATAAAACTCAACCCCGAGTATGCCAGAGCTTATAATGGTCGGGCATTAGCAAAGTTCATACTTGGTGAATCCAAATATGACAGTGGTGATGCAGAAAAAGCACAACACCTCTATCAAGAAGCGATTGAAGACATTACACATGCTATTAAGATTGATCCTGAAGATGCTGATTTCTATAGTATTCGCGGCGCAGCAAAATTCAAACTTGGCGAATCTAAATTAGATAGTGGTAACGCAGAAAAAGCACAACACCTCTATCAGGAGGCAATTGAGGACTTTACGCAAGCCATCAAGATTGATCCTGAAGATGCCAGGGCATTTAGCAATCGAGGCATTTTAAAGTGTAAATTGGGGGATATAGAATCGACGCGAGGGGATGCAGAGAATGCAAAACGGTTGTACTACGAGGGTATTGTTGACGCTGGTAAATCTATCCAACTGAGATATATGGCAGATGCCGATGCTCCGATTGCTCCCATAGAATCCAAAAAAGGCATTACGTCTACAGTCAGCGTAATAAACTGGAGCGGCAGTCTTTACACTGGAAGCGGCTTCTTCATAGACACGGATAAGATTGCTACGAATATACACAATATTGACAGCCCAGGACCTGTTTACGCTAAACTCATCAACAACGAGACAATCTGGAAAGTAGAGATAGTTACTGCGTTTGATATGGAATACGATCTCGTTATCCTAAAGGTTTCCGGTGAAGGTATACCACTGCCCTTGGGAGACAGCGATTTAGTTCACAAAGGAGAACCTGTTGTTGCCGTGGGATATCCCGGTGGAAAATACAAGGTCACCGCTGGAAATGTACACGGTATCCAGATTAGCGACAATTTGCTCGGGACAACAGCCAAAATTGCTGAAGGGAACAGTGGCGGTCCCCTTCTAAACAGTAAAGGAGAAGTAATTGGTATTAATACCCGATCAGGTAAATACAGTTTTGCTGTTCCTTCAAACATACTTAAGGCATTACTTACTCGGCCTGTGTCCCCGGAACCTTTGACGCAGTGGCAAAAGCGAGATCATATCCGCGCCTCCGCCTATTGCGGCAAGGGAGAAGATAGATTCAATGCTCAGGAATATGCCAAAGCGATAATTAATTTTGATGACGCTATCTTACATAACCCTAAATATATTCATGCTTACAATTGGCGCGGACGAGCAAAGTTTCACCTTGGTCAATCTAAAGCAGAGCAAGGGAATGTGGCAGAAGCACAGAACCTATATCACGCAGCTATAGAGGACTTGACACAAGCCATCAAGATTAACCCTGAATTTGCCATCGCCCTCAATAATCGTGGAGGAGCAAAGTATCGTCTTGGTGAATCTAAAGCAGAACAAGGGAATGTGGCAGAGGCACAACAACTCTATAAAGCAGCTATTGATGACTATACGCACTCAATTAAGATTGACTCAAAGTATGCCTTTCCTTATTACCATCGAGGGGTAGCGAGTTTTATTCTTGGTGAATCTAAAGCGAATCAAGGAAATATAACAGAAGCACAACAACATTACCAAGATGCGATAGATGATTATACGCACGTTATACAATTAGAACCAGAAGATGCTTATACTTACAACAATCTCGGGTCAGCGAAGTATAACCTTGCTAAATCTAAAAAAGATCAAGGCAACGTTACAGAAGTACAAGAACTCTATCAAGAGGCAATAGACGACTATACGAAAGCAATTTCTATTAACCCTAAGTATGTAAGCGCATACAACAATCGTGGGATAGTAAAAAAAGCTCTCGGACAGACTGATGAAGCGGAAAAGGACTTTGCGAAGGCAAAAGAACTTGAATCCGAAAAATAACAATGAAAAACAAAACTATTCTTATTATTTCTATACTCGGTGTACTACTATCAATAGTCCTAAGCGGTATCTATTTTAACTTTTCCTATTTTGAACCCGATACTGTATCATATTTATTTCAGGCAAAGTTGTTTGCAAAGGGTAAAATATCTGTGCCGGTACCACCACAAACGATAGATGGAGAGGTGACTCTGGAACCAAACGGTACGCCGATGCCAGAATACGGTCTCTCGTCTTCTCCGCATATTAATATGCTAAACGGCAAATGGTATTCCAAATATCCGTTTGGCAATGCCTTGATGCTGATGTTTGGCGTGTTTGTGAACGCGCCGTGGTTTATTCCTGCACTTGCAACAGGCGGTGCGTTGTTTCTGCTTTTTCTTCTCGTCAAAGAAACTTACGGGAAACCGATTGCGCTTATCGCTGCTGTGATCGCGCTGATTTCACCAGCAACTGCAGGTATGGGATCCACATGGTTTAGCGAGCCGGTAAGTCGATTTTACCTTACACTCTATCTTTTCGCTCTGATCCGTACCTTAAACGGTACGGGTAATGTCCTTTATCCGCTCCTATCAGGATTTGCATTGGGCTATGCTTTCAATACGAGACCACTCTCCGCTATCGTATTTGGCGTTGTTGGTGCAGGTTTCGCGCTCTACCATCTGTACAAACCCAGAATGACAATTGAGTCCAGCGAAGCCGCAGAACAAAATCAGGACAATTCACCTACACGCAAGCAGTTAGTATCTCGGTTGGGGATTTTCTTAAGTCCGTTTGCTGTATTGATTCTTGTATGTATGGCATGGAACTCGCATTTTACAGGCAACCCGTTCACGTTTACACATACCGCCGCGCAACCTTACGACAAAATTGGTTTTGGCAAACGCACGGAAGGGTATTATCCGAACATTGAAAATGCATGGGAATTTAAACCCGAATGGGCAGTTAAAAGAACGTGGCGACACATTCTTCCGTGTATTAGTTTCAACGCATTCGGATGGGGTAACTATCGTCCTAACCTACTTGTAGAACCTAAAGCGTCCTTCGGTTTCATTCTCGACTTTTTGCCGTTACTGTTACCGTGGTTTTTCGTTCTCATACCGTTTTTTCACGCATCTCGCAACAGATATGATGTCCTGTGTATTGCTTTTATTGTGGGGAGTTTGTTACTTTACGCCTTCTTCTATTTTGAAGGGTCCACATGGGGTTTTACACCGGTCAATGCACGCTACTACACAGAGGCAATATTCCTCGGTTTTATTCCGCTTGCAGCGCGAGGGATGTTTATCATCTATGAACGGTTCAGACTGCTTCAGAGGCGCGGGCTTGCGTTTGCCGTTGGGGTTTGCCTTCTGTTACTAAGTATCAACACCGTGTGGAGTTATGTTCGTATTGGTGAAAGATACCAGAATTGGGGGCATGTCTATCAGAAATTACCACCGATGGTAGCGGAACAAGACATTCACAACGCCGTTATTTTTGTATCTCGACACCGAGGTGCACCGATAGGTGATTATCCGTTTAAGAGTCTCCAAGAAGCAGATATCGTCTATTTTAAACTCGGTCCTGCACCACGATGGGGATTGACAAACAGCGATTGGAAAGCGGTCTATGCGCAGTATTTTTCCGACAGCGGTAGAAAAGCATATCTGTATGAACCGGGACAGAATGAACTCAAACCTTTATCTTTTGAACCATAAGAATACTGACGAACCTTCGGTTTCTGTTGTTCCGCTAAGACTGTATCATCTCTCGGAATTTCTGGGTAAATTCGCAACTACGTTTAATGCTCGCCACATCTTCCATCTTATATTGGACAACAAGCGGTCCCGAAAAATTGATCTCTTTCAAACCTTTCGCAAACGTCTCAAAATCGAAGACGCCGCCACCCGGCTCACCACGATTGCTCCCTGATACATGCACATCCCCTAAACACGTTTTCATCGCAAGTGCTGCCGTGTATGGTTCCGCGCCATCGTTGTTAAGATGATAGGTATCACACGTCAAATACACAGGTAAGCCTGTGTCCAAGATGAATGCAACACCTTCGCGATAGTTATCAAGCGGGCATCCCTTCTCAAATTCAAGGGCAATTTTTATCTCATGTTCCTGACAAGCAGGGACCATCTGAGACAGGTTATCAGCAAGTGCATCCAAAGAATCTTGGCGCGACACATCAGCAGATGGGTTCACCCAAACTCCGATAAACGCCGCGTCAAATTGACGCGCAACGTCAAGCACAACCTCGAAGTGCTGCAGTGCTTCATCTTTTCGAGTAGGGGTTGTCAAAATGTGATTGCCGAAACCGATTGTTGGTGCAATGAGGTTGTGTTTATCAGCAAGGTTAACCGCATCCTCTATTTCTGCAGTTGAAAGTTCACCGAGAAAAGCAGAATTTACGGGAATGTTGATGCCCTCGTAACCTGCATCAGCGACAAGTTTGAAAATTTCGGCACGGTTAAATTTACCTAATGTGCCAGCGTAAGGATCGTAACAGATTGTTAACATGGTTTTATCCTTCAATTTGTCCAGGCGCGCTTACAAAGCGCGCCTACCGACGGGATGGCGTTGCTTTAATAAATAACACCTATCTCTTCACGCCAAGTGTCTAATAGCTGCATGTTGCCTAATGTGTCATCCCAAGACATCGCTGGTGCTTGCCGATTAACAATATGGTTTGCTACCATATCTGCTTCGTAGGTAAAGAGATCACGGTCTGCTTCAACGGTTATCTCGGATGACTCCCCGCGTTGATAGGAGTTTAGGATAATTTGACTTGGCGGAATAGGTGTGTCAGGTGATATCGGTGTCCTGGTACCGCGACAGGGTGATGAGGGCAGCCACGGATTCGGAATCGTAATAGTCCCACCAGAACCGTAGATAGTGACGCTGCTCCCAATATTACACTCAACTGCACACGTTATCTGTGCGACGATATCGTTTTCAAATTTGAGTGTTGCCGCAGCGATATGGTCAACACCTGTAGGTCCCACTTTTCCATTCGCTTTTACAGAAATCGGGTCCAAAAAAAGTTGGCCGGCAGCAGCACCCGCCACTTTGCGTGCCATTGAAGCAGTATAACACCCAATATCAAGGATACCCCCACCGCCCATTTCACGGTTGAAAAGTCGACTCTGCGGATTGAAATTTGATTGAAAACCGAACGTTGCATGAATGAAACGCACTTCACCGATTTCCCCATCCTGAATTAAATCAACCATTTTCTGTATCTGTGGATGGCAACGGTACATAAATGCTTCCATCAGAAACACATCGTTTGCACGTGCTGCTTCCACCATTGCTGCAGCTTCAGCATAATTCATACTGATCGGTTTCTCAACCAGAATATGTTTTTTCGCCTGGGCAGCCTTTATTGCCCACTCCGCATGAAACGGATGAATTGTTGCAATATAGACAGCATCAACATCCTCATCTGCCAAAATTTCTTCATAACTACTGTATTGGCGTGGAATTTCAAAATCATTAACAAATCTATCCGCTTTTGATTTGGTGTGGCTGGCAACGGCAAAAATCTGACCTGTGTCTGTAAAACGCATTCCGTTGCAGAATACATAAGCAATACCGCCAGCACCGATAACTCCCCAATTTAACATTTATTGCTTCTCCATCTAACGAATTTGTTCTCTTGATGCTTCAATTTATCATAATCCCTCTTTTTTCGCAATAGTTGAAGCTATTTAGGGCAAAGGCATTCAATTGGCGGGTTTTCTCAATATTTCAGACAAGGTCGCTCGGACAGAATCCGTGAACAAACAATCGACAAAATATTTACACACCTGCCACTTGTTTAAGAACTACTTTATTGCAATACGCTCTCAAATGTGCTAAAATATTAAAAATTGTTATAATAATGGAGAAAAATGAAAACGACTGTCAGCATCGTTGACGATGCATTTTACATTAACGGAGAAATTACTTATCAAGGACGTGCCTACGAAGGCAACAAGATTGAAGGTTTGCTTTTAAATAGCCGCATGGTACAAGGTATCTTTGACGATCGAAATCCGGACACTATCCATCGATGGCTATATCCTGATACCGGAAAATGGGACGCGGAAAGGAACACACGTGAATTTTTAGCGGCAATGCCAACCTGGCGTGCACATGGTGTATTGGCGTTTACTATTAACTTGCAAGGGGGAAGCCCTGAGGGTTATTCAAAAGCACAGCCGTGGCACAATTCAGGTATAGAAGCAAATGGAAGCCTCAATCCAGATTATCTCTCCCGGCTCAAACGCATCATTGATTTCGCAGACGAACTCGGCATGGTGGTTATTCTCGGGTATTTCTACTTTGGACAAGACCACCGTCTCACAGATGAAACAGCTGTAAAACGTGCTGTAGACAATGCTACGCAATGGCTTTTTGACAACGGTTATACCAACGTCATTGTTGAGGTGAATAACGAATGTAACGTTAGATATTCTCATGAGATTTTACAGCCAGAAAGGGTTCATGAACTGATAGAACAGGTGAAAGCAACAACACGCGAGGGGACAAGATTTCTCGTTGGGACAAGTTATGGAGGAGGGCGCGTGCCTTTGGAAAATGTTGTTCGCGCTTCCGATTTTCTTCTTGTTCACGGGAACGGAGTCAAGGATCCGAACCGAATCATTGAAATGGTTCAACAGACGCGCGAAGTACCAGGATACCGTCCGATGCCGATTCTTTTCAACGAAGATGACCATTTCGATTTCGATAAACCTCTTAATAACTGCATTGCTGCTGTCAGTCAATATGCCTCATGGGGCTATTTCGATCCGGGTGAAAATGATTACCATCACGGTTATCAATCCGTCCCTGTGCAATGGCAGATTAACACACCACGTAAACGCGCCTTTTTCCAAAAAATCCGCGATATAACAGGACATAACGCTTAGAAAGGAATACTAAAATGCCACCAGAAATTCAGCCATACCATTTTGCCATTGCCATTGGCGTTATTATTATGCTTGGGACAAGCATTCGGATACTCAAAGAATACGAACGTGCAGTCATCTTCAGATTGGGACGTTTCACCAGCACACGAGGTCCCGGTCTTGTCCTGATGATACCTTTCTGGATCGAGCGAATGCAACGGGTTAGCCTACGCGTTATTGTCAATGATGTCACGCCGCAAGATGTGATTACGAAAGACAACGTTTCCGTTAGCGTCAACGCAGTCCTGACCTACCGAGTAACCGAAGCAGATAGAGCTGTAATTGAAGTAGAAGAGTTCGGTTTTGCAATTAGCCAGATCGCACAAACAACACTCCGAAGTGTACTTGGACGGGCAGAACTTGATGACCTACTTTCCGAACGCGAAAAACTTAATCAGGATTTAGAGGATATTATTAAAAGGCAGTGTGAACCGTGGGGAGTTGAAGTTTCGGCAATGGAGATTAAACACGTTGACCTACCTGTAGAAATGCAACGCGCGATGGCAAAACAGGCGGAAGCAGAACGGGAACGTAGAGCAAAGGTAGTACATGCTGAAGGGGAATTTGAATCAGCTGACATCCTAACCAACGCCGCTGAAATTCTAAGTAAAACACCTACCTCTATACAACTACGATTCCTTCAGGCATTGGTAGAAGTGAGCGCGGAGAAAAATTCAACCCTCATATTCCCGATTCCGATTGATTTATTGACTCCATTTCTAAATAAGGAAACAACCGAGGAGGGAGAAAAGGGATAGAAAAGGATATAATGTTTTACCAGTCCTCATCAAAGAAGGGCGTACTCGGATAACTGTAGACATTACCCTCATAGTTGCGGAGTTGGATTTCATCGTCATCGAATGCGACAACAGGATCAGGCATTAGTGCTATTTTGCCACCACCGCCTGGAGCATCAATGACATAATGTGGAACACCGAGTCCAGAAATATGCCCGCGTAGCGCAGCTACAATCTCTAACCCAGTTTTAACCGCTGTACGAAAATGGTCAGTCCCAACAACAAGGTCCGCCTGATAGATATAATACGGTTTTACGCGAATTCGCAATAGTCCCTTCATCAGCTCTACCATTACTTTCGGGTCGTCATTCACACCTTTGAGTAGAACTGCCTGATTACCGAGCGGAATTCCCGCGTCAGCTAACATACCACAGGCTTTTTCCGTTTCTGGTGTAATTTCTCGTGGGTGGTTAAAGTGTGTGTTAATATAAAAAGGATGGTGCTGTTTCAAAATTGCGCATAATTCAGGGGTAATACGCTGTGGTAATGTTACCGGCACTCGTGAGCCTATGCGGATAATCTCCAAATGTTCTATAGCCCGTAATCCACCGACAATTGTATCAATTTTTTTATCTGTCAACATCAGTGGGTCGCCACCGGAGATAATGACATCTCGAATTTCTGGATGCGCTCGAATATAGGCAAGGCCGGTCTCGATATTGTTTTCAGAAATTGAGTGAGGATCACCGACCTTCCGTTTGCGGGTGCAAAAACGGCAATAGATCGGACACATATAATTCACATAAAAGAGTGCACGATCAGGATATCGGTGCGTGACGTTTGGTACTTCACTATCGTCTTCTTCGTGAAGTGGATCCTCTACACCTGTGCTGATTAACTCTCGGGTATCTGGAACTACCTGTTTCCAAATCGGGTCTCCGGGCTTTTCTATCAGACTCAGATAATACGGGTTGATGCGGATCGGAAATTCTTTATGAATACGCCGCATCTCCTCTACATCAACGTCGAATACAGCTGCAAGTTTTTCAGGGGTGTTAACAGTATCCCTAACAAGTTGTTTCCATTCTTCCATATAATATGCGATCCTCTGACAGATATAAATTGGGAACGTAACTGAAATACTTTCGGATAAAGTTCAATTATAGTGAAATCTAAAAGGCCCTTTACAGTTCCTTACAAGTTTGGTCCGTTTGTAGTCGCACAATTCATTAAACCTCTTCTTGTAGGAATGATTTTAAAACTGTAGCACACTTTGTCCGTGCCGAGTGGCAATATCCAGTAAATTGTAAAATCTACTATATTACGTTTCCTTTATCTGTTTTAAGCGTTACAAAAGGTACTGAATTATCTATTATCTTTTGAAAGTATTTGAACACCGATAAATAAGTTATTTTCTCCATATAGACGTATTCATGATACATATATTTGAGCCAGAAGTCAAGTTAAATGTTTGCAGTGGGCGTGTCAAATGTTGGCATTAACCATTCTTTTTTGTAGGAAATATCTATAGTGGAGATTGGGTAGAGTGGAGCAAAACCAAATCAACGCTATGAATCATGTAGAATACGCTTATGGCATTCTACATGATTCAGCGGGTGTCAACTTAAGGATATCTCCTCTTGCGGGGTTTTCTAATCCCGATTTAGGACTCTCTGGTATGCGCGTTTTCTAAACGCGCCTGTCCGTGTGCAGAAGATTGCCTAACGGAGCGTTTAGAAAACGCGCATACCACTTGTGCGTAAGTCCTGAAATACTATAATTAAACATTATAGTAATCTGAGAAAAGAAGATTTACCTAAGATTCCCTTGATATTATAGATTTTAATGTGTTACTATAGCTATTACTAACAAGAGGTGAGAGTAGTGCTCAGAATTCCATCCGAAAATCAGAAAGAACGAGAACTGGTTGCTTCTTTAAAGCTACTGTCTCCCGGCACCACTCTTCGAGAAGGTATTGATTATATTATTCAAGCCAATACAGGGGGTTTAATTGTTGTTGGAGATACCCCCGAAATCTTAAATTTGACAGAAGGCGGTTTTCGGATAAATTGCCAGTATACGCCTACTCGCTTGTCTGAATTAGCAAAAATGGATGGTGCTATCATCCTTTCATCTGATATGAAACGGATTGCGCGTGCGAATGTCACATTATTGGTGAACCCGTCTATTGTTTCTAATGAAACCGGATTACGCCATCGTGTGGCAGAAAAATTTGCGAAAGAGACTGGACATATTGTGCTTGCTGTCTCAAGGCGACGTAATACGTTAACCTTATACACTAAAAATCAGCGTTATCTTTTCCGTGAACGCTCCGTTTTGATCTCTGGTGCGAATCAAGCTATGCTTGCGTTGACGCAATATATCAAAACTATGCAGCATGTTGTAGCGACACTAAACTGGGCAGAACTCAACGGCACAGGCACTTTATCGAATGTGATTATAGCTATTCAGGTGTGTGAGCGAGTGAGGCGAACAGAACACGAACTTAACCGATACAGAATAGAATTAGGCACAGAGGCGCAATCTCTCCAACTGATACCTTCAGAATTATCAACAGAAATTGAAAGAGCTTTGCTCATCATTAAGGATTATTATAGAGAAGATGAAAAAAGCGAATACGATGCGTATGAACGGGTTTTTGGACTTGATGCGTCTGATTTAGCGGAGGAGCGGAACATTAGTGAAGCTCTCGGTTACCACCGAGATTTTAACGATTATATAGAAACATTAACGCCTCGCGGGTATCGGATGCTTAGCCAAATTCCGCGTATCCCTATAAATATTGTTCAAAATATCGTTCAAAACTTCAAGACATTAGATGCGATCATCACATCTAATATTGACGCACTCCAAAACGTTGAAGGTGTTGGTAAGACACGCGCTACAGTGATTAAAGAGGCGCTTGTTCAAATGAAAACAGGAACATCACAACCACAGGTTTTAACTTTGCCAATTTTTGATTGGGATTGAAGGGGTTCTTATACCAACTTAACGGATTTTATCTTTTTTCCGACAGTAGTTGGTCAAATAGATAAAATCTTCAAAATACAATTTTACAAATAAGGAGTCTAAAAATGAAACAATTCTGTGTTATTTTTGAAAGGAAATTATTTGAAAGACACTATCAGTTATTAAGTCGGATTCTTTTTTCTGGTTTGTTTATTTTTCCGGTATTTCTTGCCGCATGTGGTGGAAAACTCGGAACGATTCAACAGCAAGATGTTGACGGACAACTGCTTCAAGCAGAACAGGCGATCAAATTAGCACATGAAGTAAATGCACCTTCTCTCGCCTTTGAGGAGTTTGAGCAAGCAGAAACCTATCTTGATAAGGCAAAAGATGCATTGAATCAAAACAATGGAATTGATGCTCTTCGGTTTGCTACGCAAGCAGTCACTCATGCGAAAATTGCTCACCGAAAAGCGGTGCAAAACTCTATAAATGCTAAATTAAACGCTAACATTCTGGAAAAAGATGCTCTCATCGTTGAACTCAGAAAAGACATCAGTACGAGGAAAACTGAAATTTCAGGTTTGGAAACTGGAATCCAGCAACTTCGTGAGATAGAGAAGGAACTTCAGCAAACTATTCGCACCCTTGAAAATGATAAGCAGGAACTGAGCAATGCCCGAAATGTCAAGGAACAGAAAGTTGCTGAACTTAATGAATCCTTAAAAGCGATTCAAGCAAGAGTCGCACGTTCGGAAACGGATGTCCGAAATTATGGTCTGCAAGTGAAGGAACTAACTCGGAAACTTGAAGTTGCCGATACGATGGCTAAATCTGCAAGTAAGCAAAAACGCGCAGCTTTTGCTGAAGTTGAATCTGTTAAAAAACAGCTACGCGAGCAAGCCAAGATTTATACAGAGATGTTGGAAAAGGTTGAAAAGCAAAATATCGTAGCAAAACACCAAGAATATCTGAGAAAGACAGCAGAAGAAGCGCGTGCTTTTGCAAAGCAACTACCGAGTAATAAGTCCCCACGTACACGTAGAACCTCACTTTCTACTACGCAAGTTAATGCGGGAAAAGCAGCCCTTAATGGGTGGGAAAAAACATGGAACAGCAAAAATATTGATGCCCATCTTGCCTTCTACACAGCAAATATTTCTGTTAATAAAATCGTTACTCGCGAAAGTAAAGAACACCAGAGTCATGTGGACCGTGGAGTAATCGAGGCTGCCTTTCGTGAGATGAACGCTCATCCTTGGCAGAAAACAGCAAATTTCACTGAAGTAGAACAAGAAAGTGTTATTGGCACATATACATTTAACAGATTAGTTTCCCCCGCTCAAACAGAAGATGATACTGCTTTATACGATTTCTGGATCAGAGAAGTTTGGATGAATCAAGTTCAAGGTAAGTGGAAAATTTATCGAGAAACGTGGCAAATCTATGAAAATATCCCAAATTATAAGGAGTAAACTGATGAACGATTTCCAAAACACTACACTGAATACTTCAAAAATTTCTTTGTCAGCTATCCTAAAGTGGGGAGCGCCCGTATTAATTGTCATTTTAGTTATTTGTGGTATCCTGCTTGCACGCTCAAGTGAAACACCGGCAGGATTTTTGGCAAAATGGAAAAATGCAGTTGAATCTGGTGACCTAAAAAATTATGATGCTCTCTGGGTAAAAAACACTCGAGACAAAAACAATTCAGGTTATCAACAAACCGCAGAACTTTTTAGGCAAAAAATCAAAATAGAGGTCAATATTGCGAATGCTGTAGATAGGACACGCAAGGATCCGCAGCATCCGAGTTATTTGCGAATTGAAGAAATACCTGTACTTGTACATACCGTTGGCGAACCACTGATTCAATCCAGAACCTTGGTCATTGCCAAAACTGGACTCATTCAGCAACGTTGGAAACTTGTCAGAGACAAAGTTGTTGATGAAGAATTTGGTTCCGATCTATCCGCTTTTGAAGCGAAAATAACCGTAGAGACCACATCTCAATCTAACAGTCCTGTTGCTCCGTTTGTATTACAATGGAAAAAAGTACTTGAATCTCAGGACAAAAAGAAGTACACATCGCTCTGGGATAAATCAGCTCGAAATAAGCGGATAGACAATTTTCGACTTGCTCACTTACATTTGTCCCAAGAAGCAGATGTTGATTTAAGCCAAGTAAAATATGCCGCTGTTGCACACTCAAAAACCCGACACGTGGCTAACAATATCAATGTGACGATCCATAGCGGTGGGACATTTATAGAAACACATTCCCGTACGCTAACAATTGAGAAGAAAGGGTTCTTTTTCAGACGTTGGAAACTGATAAACGATGAGGTAGGCGACAATTATATTACAGACCAACCTATTTCTCAACAGGACCAACCGGATATTGACACTATACCAGAGGAGACTGTTACAGGTATCTATAATGGTGATGCCCCGATTGATACACAACTCAAGGTAAGCCAGATTCTTGGTAAATGGCAGAAAGCGTGGGAGGAGAAAGACCTTGATACCTATATGTCTATCTATGCCGAGAGAGCCCTAATTACGCGTGTTACTGTGCAAGGTGGCAAAGAAATACCTTCTTATCTTAGGAAAAAAGATCTCCGACAGAAAATGAAGCAGTTAAACGCACATTACGCTGATATTCAGATTAAAATCTCTAATCTGGAGATTAACGGAGATAGGGCTGAAGCGGATGCGACTTTTTTGCAAGAATTCAAGGGTACACCCGCGTCGGGTAACCGTCCCGCCTATCGTGATGTCGGCACGAAAAAGTTAATCCTAATGATTGATCCTTCTGACGGATATTGGAAAATATATGCTGAGACGTGGAGTCGCTACAAAGATGTTCCTAAATTTCCCAAAAACTAACTGATTGCGATATTCAATCCAGAGTCCATAGATTGGTAGAGCACAGCGAAACCCAACATGAGGTATACGTGCATATTGTCCTAAAAATATTTGTGTTACCTGAATTGCAAAATGCCCACTGAATACCGAACGACACGAAAAATTGAATTTGCCGATACTGATATGGCGGGTATCGTCCATTTTTCAAGATTTTTTATCTTTATGGAATCCGCGGAACACGAATTCCTACGGAGTTTAGGAACCAGTGTCGCAACTGAATGGGATGGAAATAAAATCGGATGGCCACGACTTACCGCCTCCTGTGAATATCTCAGTCCACTGCGATTTGAGGATGAGGTAGACATCCGATTGTGGATATCCAAAAAAGGAACGAAATCGCTCACATACCAATTTCACTTTGCCCATGAAGGCAAAGATATTGCGCGTGGGCAACTTACCACAGTCTGCTGCATAACAAATCCGGGTGAAAAAATACGCGCCATCCCTATTCCAGAATTCATCAATTCACAGATTGTCGCAGAATAAGATTAGTCTGTTCCAAGTGCTGCGGTTGTCTCAATTCCCTCAATAATTCCCCTCCGACAATTATGAAAGAAAATAACAATAAAACGCATCAACTTAAAATTTCAAATCTGTCTAAAGACTTTGGGAAATTACAAGTCTTACGAAATGTTTCATTCAGTTTCAGTTCAGGCACGTCAGTGGCTATTACCGGTCCTTCAGGTTCTGGCAAAAGCACACTCTTGCACATTATCGGCACATTAGAAAAACCATCTAACGGGCAGGTTGAGATTAACGGGACGGATCCCTTTGAGCTTTCTGAGCCTGAACTCGCTCGGTATCGGAACGCTGTGATTGGGTTTGTGTTTCAGGATCATCACCTACTTCCGCAATACTCTGTGCTTGAAAATGTACTTATCCCCACACTTGCCTTCAAACAGCAACCAGATGCTACCCAGCTTGCCCAAGAACTCTTGAACCAAGTTGGGTTGTCTGATCGCATGTCGCACCGCCCAGCGGAACTTTCTGGGGGTGAACGTCAAAGAGTCGCAATCGCCCGTGCCCTTATCAATAAACCGAGCATTCTCCTCTGTGACGAACCAACCGGTAATCTTGATGCAACAACTGCTGCAACCGTAGCAGATCTGCTTTTTGAACTGCATCATATAGAACGAAACATCTTAATTGTCGTAACACACAATCTTGAACTTGCTGGTAGGTTTGAAAATCGCCTCAAACTTGCTGATGGGGTTGGCATTTTAGAATCAGCGAGTAGTGACTAACTTTAGAATTAGGATTAAACTGGCAAGTATTCACAATTATGCGGACATTTTGGAGAACTGCAAAACACTATTGGCAAATTCATCTTATTGTTGCACTTTGCACCGCAGTAGCGACAGGTGTGCTTGCGGGTGCGTTGATTGTTGGCGATTCTATGCGGGGCAGCCTACGCGATATTACGTTGGGACGCCTCGGTTCAATTCAACACGCGCTTATCGCTGATCACTTTTTTAAACCAGAGATATTAAATCGGCAGAAGATGGTGCCAACAATACTGCTGAACGGGACAGTTGTCGCTGCAGAGGCTGAAACTCGCGCTTCAAAGGTTAACGTCTACGGTGTTGATGATACCTTCTTTCGTCTTTGGAAAAACAGTGCTGCTCCCAACTTAAGTAGCGGATCAAACAAACCTTTTGCAGACATTGTTATTAACGAAACTCTTCAAAACGAATTGAAGGTCCAAATTGGTGACGCAGTCCTTGTTAATTTTCCGAAAGCAGTTGAAATCCACCCTGAGTTCTTGCTGGGTAAACGTGACGCAGCCGATGTTATTCAAAGACTTCGCTTAGTAGTCAGTGATATTGTCCCTACTGAAAACGCAGGCAGATTCAGTCTCCATGCACATCAAAGTCTTCCGCTAAATGCTTACATCGCGCTCCCTGTTTTGCAAAAAGCGCTTGCACAATCTGGTAAAGTGAATGCGCTGTTTACCACTGACCCTGATCCAATCTTACCAGAAGATTTATCTTTAAGCCTTGCCACCCTCCGTTTAAGTATAACAGAACGACAAAACCACTTCGATTTACAAAGTACACAATTCCTCATTGAACCAGTGTTGTCGGAGGCAGCACTATCGGTTGCGTCCGAAAACGGTATTCCGACACTTCCCACACTAACCTATCTCGCAAATATGATATTTACTGACGATTCATTACAGCAAGGCGAGCCAGTAGGTAACACCGAGCAAATTCCATATTCGACAATTTTGGCAGTTCCATTAGAAAAAGGTGAATTTGCCGAACATGTGCGCAGATTCGCCAGGGAAAATGAACAAGGTGCAGTGGAAATTGAATTAAATACACCCACTCTGTCTAATGAATTGTCTGAAATTTACCTCAACACTTGGGCAGCGGACGACCTCGGAGCGAAAATTGGGAAGAAAATTAACATTACCTACTACGGTGTTAGTGCGGAGGAAGAGTACATCACAGAAAATGCTCAATTTATACTAAAAGGTATTATTCCAATTGAGAATATCGCTGCAGATACAAACTTGATTCCAAAATTTCCGGGCATCCACGACACAGCTGATATATCCGAATGGGAACCACCTTTTACAATTGACTACGGTCTTATCCGCAGTAAAGACGAGGCATATTGGGATGAATACAAGGCAACGCCTAAAGCGTTTATCTCTTTAGGTGATGGTAAACGATTATGGCAAAATCGATTTGGTGACCTTACCACTATTCGGATGGGAGCAGCACCGGGACAAGACATAGAAGCAACCAGATCACTTTTTGAAGCCGAATTTCTCAAAAAGATTAACCCAGAACAGATTGGATTCCAATTCTTGTCTCTCCAGGAAGAGGGGATTAAGGCATCTTCCGGTTCCACAGATTTTGGGATGCTATTTAGCAGTCTGAGCGGATTTATCATTATTGCGGTTGCACTGTTGGTCGGGATGGTATTCCGAATTGGTGTAGAGCAAAGAGCGCGTGAGGTCGGCACTCTACAAGCAGTAGGTTACACGCTTACTAAAATTCGCCACCGTTTCCTTTTTGAAGGAATCCTTATTACAAGCATCGGAAGCCTGGTGGGGTGTCTACTGGCGATAGGATATGCACAATTGATGATATTCGGCTTACAAACATGGTGGTTACCTGCTATCGGAACTCCATTTTTGAAACTACACATAAACCTATTGAGTCTACTTAGTGGCGCACTCATTTCACTTCTTGTAGTGATATTCTCCATCCGAATGACTGTCCGCAAATTGGGTAAAGTTTCAACTGTATCACTTCTTGCTGGACAAACCGATTTCCAAGAGATAAATTCAGAATCGAAGATAGAGAATGTTACAGGGTTTAGAACGGTAACAATTATGGTCTTTGTCAGCGGGGTTTTTGTGGGGGCTTTGGGCGTTGGAAGACTCGTCTTTGGAGGTTGGGCAGGAGATATTGTCCTTCTCTTAATAGCAGTCTGCTTTGGAATTATTTTACGAAGGGCACTTCAAAGAAGGAAAGAAACAAATTCCAATCTTACTCCTAAAAATATTAATATTGTTTCACTTTTCTTCAGCATCGGAATCATCATTGGTGTTTTATTAACATATTTTCCGTTTGTTAGGAGAATTTCAGAGGCGTTTTTCGCATTGATGGGACATCCCGTAGTCCAATTTATTATACTTACGATTACAATTCTCTCTCTTGGTTGGACAGTTTTTTCAAAATGGTTAAGTTCACAGAAAGTTAGTAAACGCCTCAGTAGAATGCAATTTGCACTTAAAAACGCTGCACGACAACCTGCCCGTAGCAAAACCTGTGTTACAACCATAAGTTTAGCATGCTGTATTATTGTGGCTGTTGGAGCAAATCGGCATGATGCACCACCAGAAACAGAATACGCTTTTGTCGCTGAGTCTTCACTGCCATTACACCATAGCCTAAATACATCTGATGGTAGAGCCGAACTTGGATTTAATGAAAAAGATTCTGAATTACTGTCTGCGTCAGAGATTTTGCCATTTCGTGTCTTACCGGGTGAAGATGTAAGCTGTCTCAATCTCTACCAACCTCAGAAACCGCAGATTTTGGGTGCATCAGATGCAATGCTAAACGGGGATCCGTGGCAAATTCTAAATTTGGAAAACGATCAACAAGGAAAAATACATGCGATCGGCGATGAGAAGTCGCTGCGTTGGATTTTACATCATAATCCTAAGGAAGATTTTCTTATCCAAGATGAATTTGGAAAATCTTTATTTTTAGAGCTTGAAACGGTTGAAAATAGCCTTTTTCAGAGTCAATTAATAATCTCCGAATCTGATTTCACGAAATACTTTCCGAGTCAAAGTGGGGCCCAATTTTTTCTTATTAAAACCTCACCTGAATTGCGCGAAAAAACATTACAGACGCTTGAGAAAACATTGGAAGACTACGGCTTTGACGTTACATCAGCATCAGAGCGATTGGCAAGTTTTCGCGCAGTCGAAAATACCTATATCTCCACTTTTCAAAGTCTTGGCGGATTGGGAGTGTTACTTGGCACCTTCGGATTAGCGCTGGTTCTATTCAGAAATATTATAGAACGACGAGGTGAATTAGCAACTTTGCGCGCTTTCGGTTTCCGTCGGCAACTGCTTTCCAAAATGTTGTTCATTGAAAGCTGCTTTCTCTTGACAATTGGTATGCTCATTGGGATTGTTGCTGGCTTCGTTGCGATTCTCGGTTCACAAGGACACTTGCCCACGTTTCCATGGTTATCGCTCACGATTACCTTGTTATTTATCTTCGGATTTGGTATAATTGCAAATAGTATTGCCGTTACTGTGGCACTCCGAAGTCCATTATTGTCAACCTTGAAAACGGAATAGAAAACAAGATTAATTATCTGTGTCAGAAGTTTTATGATGCGCTTTATTTGGACAATTTCCGCAACTTTTATATCCGTTTTACCACTTCTAATGCTGGTCGGTTGTTCAAACGACGCAGAAACTGATGCAGCCACTGCCTTGAGCCATACTCAACAAGGATGGCATGCCTACAGGGCGGCTGATTATACACAAGCACTGCTCAGTTTTGAACGGGCGCTCAATATCGATCCAGAATTCGCTGATGCGCATAATGGTGCTGGATGGAGTCACCTAAGCCTTTCGCTTACGCTACCGTTGGCACAAGAAGCTTTTCAAAATGCCTTGCGATACGATGCCTCAAACGCTGATGCATGGGTTGGCTTAGCAAATGTGCTTTATTTACGATATAAAGACAGTTCTGATTTCAACGCTGCTATCCGAGCGATTGATAACGCGTTACAAGCTGATGCACAATATCTCTATAGACACGATTATCATTCTAACGCTGAATTGTATGCACTGAAGGCAGCGTGCTATTTCTATCTCGGAGAGAGTCAATTGGCAAGACAAGAG
Organism: Candidatus Poribacteria bacterium; assembly: GCA_022825825.1. Classification (GTDB taxonomy): domain Bacteria; phylum Poribacteria; class WGA-4E; order WGA-4E; family WGA-3G; genus MSPOR6. The sequence continues at coordinate 3,897 of JAJDWA010000008.1, read as the reverse complement.
ATTGATAAAACACTAAAAATTGATGCTGAAAACAAAACGGCTATTGTCCTTCAAAATATATTGAAGGATTGACGCATCTCCTCTTAAAGGCCCTCTGATAAAGGGGATTTAGGGGGTTAATAGCACTGAAATAATGACTTTTTAGCAAAATGGACCCGTTTTCTGTTTCAATCTGCGTAAGTCCTATGTGAAAGAAAGGGTAAGATTTTGAAAAGATTAATTTTCACAGGATTAATCGTAGTGATAGCACTCTGTGTCTTTTATATCTATGAATCTGATGCATCTGCATACACATGCAAGCACTACACATCATACTATTTCGTTAATGGATGGTATATTGGATTTGATGAAGATCCTGCGACCAGTTATGAAGTAGATGATGGAACAGATGATGTTTATCACTTACAGGTCACTACATCCATATACTTCGGATCTTAGTAAAGAAAAACACAGTGAGAGCTGTTTTTCTTTGCTCACCGAATATAGTATACGCCAATACTGCCCAAGTGGCAAATTTATATAATGAAACTACTTTTCATTATATATGTCAGATCCGTATCCTTCTTTATTTGATTGCGATTTACTTAATCCAACACTTATGGAAATAGTTTGAGACTGATTTGAAGATGGTTTATTGCTTATGGTATATGCACTTGATTTGCCATCAAAGTCACCAGCGAACATACATATAAGTACTACTACTATTCCGAATCCTACCACCCCAGTAACTACCCAGCCAAACACTGTGGCTACATAATATATCCCGTATCCAATGTTAAATGTAATAAACAATAAAAACTCAATTGAGACTACTCTTAACGTTTTCCGCCAGTTAGTGTTCTTTGCCATCATCCTGCCAAGTTGAATACAAATGGTTATTATTATCAGTAATCCGAATAATCTGTTTACAATTTCTTGAAATCCCAGACCTAAACCAAGTGAGTCGTAAATCGATTCATAGATGGCCATGGTGTAACCTCCAATTCAATAATACGTTAACGATTATACAATTTCATTGGAAAATTGTCAAGTAGCGTTTGGGATCTATTTTATTATCTAAAGCCACCTGATTTTACCGGACACAGATTATCCTATGCCGACAATTTTCTTTGACAAAGCCCCGACTAACTACTACGCATTCTTAAAACGAGATCCTGTACTACCTGTTTTTGTTCTTCAGATAATGTCTTATGCGCCTCTCTGAAATTTAGTTTGAAAGGCTCCGATACCTTTAACGCCAAGATATCGTTTACATCTTCAGATTTGCGAAAATCCAGAATTTCTGTTGTCGGTTTCCCATTAAAGAGCCTTCAGGAATGTCTAATCCCAAACTTACTGCCTCTGTTTGTTGTCTGTAAATCCGCGATACTTTTTTGGCAAGACTAATCGCTTGAATGATCCGCTTTTGTTTCTTTGCACGTTCATAGAACCCATCAGATTTACGCATCTAACTAAGCAAATGATGATTGACACCCAGCTCATCTGCATTTGAGATGGTATGTGGAGGATACCTATTCCAAGGGAGCTCGCGCTTGTCAATAACTTCAAAATCTGTTCAAGTGAGTCGTAATGCTTCAGATCGAGTGATCTGACCTTGCCCTTAGTCCTGTCTGGCAGCCCTTCCGTAAAATCAAATTCGCCTATGAAATTCCTCTTTGTAAAGCAGTGTGAAACAAGCCACACCAAGCCACAAAGGCACAAGTCACATGCTACTTGACAATTTCCATGAAACGTGTTACAATGCAGGTGTTGACGTTAAAGTAAAGTCCATTTTATTAATAATCTATGATTTGAAATTTGGGAGAAATGTATGTCTCTAAATGTTATTACATCCACCAATTTAACAAACTATACGCCAGCGCATCGCGGAAAAGTCCGCGATCTCTACGACCTCGGAGATGAGTTTCTGATTGTCTCTACCGATCGCATATCAGCATTTGATGTCGTCCTGCCGAACGGTATTCCTGACAAGGGTAGAGTTTTAACCGGATTGTCCAAATTCTGGTTCAATTACACCAAATCTGTTGTAGATAATCATGTTATAGCCACGGAAATTGGAGAATATCCAGACGCGTTACATGCTGAAGCTGAATTATTAAATGGACGTTCAATGCTTGTCCGTAAGGCTGAACGTGTTGATGTAGAATGCGTAGTACGCGGTTACCTTGCTGGTTCAGGATGGGCTTCTTATCAGAAGACAGGAGAAATATGTGGACAGAAACTACCAGCTGGATTACGCGAATCGGAACGGCTACCGGAACTTCTTTTTACACCCACAACAAAAGCAGAGCAAGGTGAACATGATGAACCTATTACTATTGATGAAATGCAAGATCAAGTCGGCACCGATCTTACTGATAGATTAATTGACATTAGTTTCGCGCTATTCAGAGCAGCGAGTCAGCATGCCGAAAAATCGGGTATCATCCTTTGTGACACAAAATTTGAGTTCGGGCAATGTGATGGTGAGTTGATACTTATAGATGAGGTATTCACACCAGATTCCTCACGTTTTTGGCCTGCTAATCTGTATGAACCTGGAAAACCGCAGCAGAGCTTTGATAAGCAGTTCGTTCGGGATTACCTCTCTGAAATCGGTTGGAACAAACAACCACCAGCACCTGAGCTGCCAGACACTGTAATTACTAAAACGAGTGAAAAATACAGGGAAGCATATCGACTCATTGTAGGAGAAGAACTCACTTAATTCCGATTTGCCAGGGCCGGTAGGTGCGGTTTCTGAACCAATTCAGAATACCGGACGCGTATTCTGACATACCCCATAGGCGCCAATTTAGCGAAGAAATCCCTCACACGTTGTAGGGCGGGGTCCCTATGCCCCGCCATGCTTGGTACAAGCCACAACGGGCGGGCACAGGGACCCGCCCTTACAATAAGGATGAAGTCTAACGGTTGTGCTAAATAGTGTCCAACCTATTATTCCACATAAAAAAGATGACTACGTTCAAAGAGTCCATCAAGGAAAATTTCAACAAACCATTCGCCTGTTGCAAATTGGTTGCCTCTTAACCCACGTTCTGGAGCGTCAATATAAAACCATGTTATCTTTTCACCAGTTGTTGAAGAAATAGTCCGTTCTTCACTCCAAAATGGTGGGTCGTCTAAGTCGTCTTCAGGCGAGAACCACGAAACTTCTACTGTGTGTGCGTCCCCTATATTTTCCCACAACATCCATAAAAACACTTGGTCGTTTACTTCAGCACTAAACGTATCAGTGATACCGTCGGGTCGGTCTTCGTGAACTGAAATAGCCAAAACTGATTCTACGATATTAGGTTCCCCACGCCCGAGATCAATCGCCCCACTTCCACCAGATTTGCTTTCCTCGCAACCGTTAAAAACAATTGTAAAAGGGAGAAGAACTACTATCAAAAATGATGTGTATCTTCGCTTCATTTGATATTCTCCTTAAACATATAGATATTAATCTTTTTAGTAAATCTTTTATTGAAACGTCTATTTGTAAACTTCTGTTTACACTTCGGAGAAACTTTCCAACAATTCATAAAAATAGTATACCAGAAATATATCAGGCTTTCAATAACTCCATTGAAGTGCCAGGGTTATTTAGTTTTAAGAATTCCATTTTATGAGGTTAACTGTGAGTTTATGTCTTGAAGGGTAGGTGCGGTTTCCTAACCGCACTGGTCAGATATGGCTAATGGTGCGGTTAGGAAACCGCACCATAGGCGTCAATTTAAGGAGATAATAACGTTTAAAGCGCCTCACTCGGTAGGTGCGGTTAGGAAACCGCACCATAGGCGTCAATTTAAGGATTTTCTGTAGCCTCTTGGAGTCTACGAAAGGTTGTCCTTTTTCCAGTGCTTCTCTGAAAAGTGCCACCATTTTCAAATGAGCGTTTTATGTCTTTCAAAG
>JAJDWA010000031.1 GCA_022825825.1 Candidatus Poribacteria bacterium | reverse complement strand
GAACTTTGACCGCTCAGTGCTTCAATAACAACTTCAGCTTTAAATTCTGGAGTGAAGTTTCTTCGTTTTGCCATCGGATTTCTCCTTCTAATTAGATTGTAATTATATCACAATCTTGTTTTAGGTAGTGGTCTAAATTTCTGATGGCAGTACAATCGTTTACCTCCTTTTTCAATGAAAACAACGAGAAAAGTTAATCATCTCAAACTACAAAATAACATGGCGATCACCTGTTATACTTACATATATACGTTTCAACAGAAAAAGTTTAGCTTTTTTTGAAAAGCATCAATTTATGGCAATTATGTTTACGACTTATGCTAATTTTATTAGCAATTTTCGTGCCAATTCCATTAAATACACACATATTCGTCCCAAAACCACTGAAATTGTCCGGATGTTCTCACTTTTGGATATTATATAAAATCCAGTCTACATCTGGGTTTATCGGCAAGGGAGTATAACTGAAAATTTATTTTAAGAAATTAGACTTGTGAGAGGTGAGAGTTGTTTGTCAGACTATTTCTCTTATTTTTTTCTATATTTTGATAGACAAAAATTGTAGCTCGATGTGCAAAAATTGTAGCTCGAGCGGCAAATAGGTTGGTAGTTTCCTTTGAATGCAACGAGATCAAGTTGATCCTAATGTCGCGTCCACTGGAATTTTCAACGGTAAGGAATTCGGGAATACTATGAGTCAGATAAGCAATACTGTTGATTTTGCAGAGATAACAGAACACCACAACAGCAAAGATATCTTCACTCGGTAGGTAGGGCGTTTTCCTAATCGATGGGGCGTACTGGATTTGAACCAGTGACTTCTACCGTGTGAAGGTAGCGCTCGTACCCCTGAGCTAACGCCCCATAAGAGAAGATGGGCCCACTAGGACTCGAACCTAGGACCAGCCGGTTATGAGCCGGCGGCTCTGACCACTGAGCTATGGACCCGTATTATTTTTAATTATATCCTGTTTTTAATAAAAAATCAAGTATTAATGTAATTCTGGGGGTTGGTATTTTCGATATGGAATCGTTATTCTTCTATGAAGCCACGCAAGCGATGACTTCTAACTGGATGGCGGAGTTTACGGAGGGCTTTCGCCTCAATTTGGCGGATACGTTCTCGGGTGACATCAAAAACGACACCAACCTCTTCAAGCGTTTTTGGGTAACCGGTCGTAATGCCAAGTGTATCAATTCGTTTACGGGTTGCCTCAGACAACAACGGATGCACGGTATCGTCTTCAATACCGAATCGAAGCACAATCACCTCCCGTTCCCGTTCAGACAGGTCGGCAAGTGCTTCTTGGATACGTTCTTTGAGAATGCTTAACTCAGCTTCTGTGGCAGGCGACAGAACACTCGCATCTTCAATGAAATCTGCTAATTGACTATCATCATCATCGTCTCCGATAGGTGTTTCTAATGAGACAGTTTCCGGAACAATCCTCATAACTTCTCTGACTTTTTCTGCTGCAATCCCCATATCGGCAGCGAGCTCTTCTGGTGTAGGTCGACGTCCCAATTCTTGGATAAGTGAACGTTCAACTCGCCGCATTTTGTTAATTCTCTCATGCATGTGAACTGGTATACGAATAGTGCGGCCCTGGTCAGCAATAGCGCGTGTAATACTTTGCTTTATCCACCAAGTAGCATAAGTGCTAAACTTATAACCGCGCTTATAATCAAATTTGTCAACAGCTCGCATTAAACCGATATTGCCTTCCTGAATCAGATCCAGGAATTCAAGTCCAGGGGCTTGATGTCTGTACTTCTTTGCAATACTAACAACTAACCTAAGATTCGCTTCTACAATTGCCATTTTAGCATCCTCTGCATTCGCTTCACCCATACAGATTTCTTTGGTAGTTGCCTGAAGCGAGTCACGCGAAATACCGATTGTGTTTAGGTATTGTTGAATCTCGCGTTGGTAACGGACAATATTAATATATGCTTCTTTCGCAGCAATCGTTTTAAAATTTTGTGTTTTAGAGTTAAGTCTTCCGTTGAACCATTCTGGTGGAATTTTATGTCGTTTTTGGAGTCGTGTTATTTCTTGTTCTCGCTGACTAATATTACGTTCAACCTCTTTGATCTGTCCAGATATTTTGCTGATTTCTTCGCGGTCAAGTTTTAGTTGTTCCATGTGTTTTACAAATGTAGCGTAACTTCCAATCGCCTCAAGTTCCACACTTGAATCATTCTTAACGGCATCCTTTAAAGCCAAAAGGTATTCCAATTCTAACGTTTCAATCACACACATCATTTTTTCAACTTTATCGCGCAGCTTTCGCTCCTTATCACGGGTTGAGCTACTTGAAACTTGCATATCAATAATATCGGATGCCCGTTTTTTGGCAATGATGATCTTATAAAGAAGTTTCCGAACCTCTGCAACTGCTAATCGAGTTGTAAATGTTGCAGCTTGCGCTTGGCGGAGCCCCATCTCAATTTGCTGAGCCAATTCAACCTCTTTTTGTTTATCAATTAGCGGAACTTTTCCCATGTCGCGCAGATAGACTTTAATTAGATCCTCGCGTTCATTGATTTCGCCCGGCGCGAATTCCAGTAAGTCATCAAATTCAACCTGATCCGTGTTATCAGATTCATTAAAATCAAATAGATATGTATTTCCTAAGTCCATCAGTTAGTTCTCCTTTTTAATGTTGTAAATGTTTTCAAGGATATCCATTTCCTTTCTCAGACTATTGCGAAATTTGTGTCGACTCTAAAATATTTTCTGAATAAAGGCGCGCCTTTCATTGGTTAAGTATCAAGAACCTCTTTTCCTTCTGCTGAAGCGATAGCACGGGAAACACTTTGGCGTATCCACCAAGTAGCGTAAGTTCTAAACTGGTAGCCGCGCTCATAATGAAAATTATCAATAGCCTTCATTAAACCGATATTGCCTTCCTGAATCAGATCAAAAAATTCACGACCGTGAGATTCCTGCCGAGATTTCTTAACGATGCTAACGACCAGCCTAAGATTTGCTTTTACAATCGCCATTTTAGCGTCTTGGGCATTAATTACGCTGGAGTCAATCTGCTTCGTAATAGTCTGCAACTTATCGCGGGAGACGCAGAAAGTATTAATGTATTGTTTAATTTCGCGCTGGTAATGAGCAATCTTGAGATACGCTTCCTTAACGGCATCCGTTTCGAAATTATGGGTTTCCGCTTTGAATTCATTATCAAACCATTCTGCGGGCATGTTATGTTCCCTCACGAGACGCGAAATTTCCTGTTCACATTCATTGATATTACGTTCAACTTCTTTAAACTGAAAATCGAGGGACTGTGTCCTTTCTAAATTCGCCATTTAGTTCTCCTTCTCAATATTATCATTAATTCCAGGATTATCATGTTCTTCATTAGACTGTTGTGAAATTTGTGTCGACTCTAAAATATCTTTCTGAACAAAGGCGCGCCTTTCATTTGAGAGACCAACGAGTTCCTTGAGTGTTTCGAGGTCATCATTCCCTTCTGCAAGGGCGTTTGACCGGATACGCTGTTCAACATCTTGTAAAGTAAAACTTTTCAGTTTCTTGAGACACCCCTTTATCCTCACAAGGTGATTGGGAATGTTCGCTTTATTGATAAGGGCGTTGGAAATAATGCTTTTCACGGTTTCATCCTCACAAGTATTCAGGATGTTTTGGATATTAACAGTTTCTTCGTTTTCACTGAGGTCCCAAAGCATTTGCACTATTTTTGCAAAGTGAGGATTTGTTAATTCTTGGTAATCCAATAGAGTTTTAATGTCGGAAATCAGTTCAGGTGTTTGGATTAAAGATTGGACGAGTTGTAATTCAATTTGTTCGCGGGATGATAATTTTTGTGATGCTGCCTTCCGGCTTGCAGCAGGACGCTGAAGGGGGTTTTCTTTTAACCCTAATTCTCGCAATTCTCGCCACAGTAATCCTTCGTCAACATCAAGTTCCCGAACAGCGTATTTTACATATTCTGTCCGTTCCACTCGGTTTTTGATATTTACAAGGATCGTGCTAATATCTTTGACAACTTGGGTTTTGACATCAGGGCGGCGGATATTATTATCTTGGATGGCAGATTGAATTTGAAATTCAATCAGGTTAATCGCTTTGTCTATTAGTTCGCTAAATGCATCGGCGCCGTTTTGCTTAACGAACGAATCTGGGTCATCCCCTTTCGGCATAAGGGCAATACGCACACGGATATCTTCAGCGATGAGCCTGTGCAGTCCCCGTTGTGCAGCCTGCAATCCAGAAGCGTCACCATCAAACACGATGACAACTTCAGATGTATACCGTTTTAACAGTCTTGCGTGTTCTTCGCTTAGAGATGTTCCCGATGCAGCTATTACATTTTCAATTTCGTGTTGATACAACATCAGAACGTCCATATACCCTTCTACAAGAATGGCAGACTGCATTTTAGTTATAGATTGTCTCGCCTTGTCAAGATTGAAAAGGATTCTGCTTTTGTCGTATAGAACCGTTGTAGGTGAATTGAGGTATTTCGGCAGATGCTCATCGGATAACGCACGCCCACCAAATCCGACAGGTACTCCTTGTGCGTTGTAAATTGGGAATAGTATCCGATTCCAAAAACGATCCTGAGGCCCCCGTTCTTCGTTCTTTATCAATCCTGCATCAACTAATTGCTGAACTTTCCAACCTTCATGTGTTGCTGCCTTTACCAAATCACGTCTTTGTTGTTTTGCGTAACCGAGCTGAAACAGTTGACTGGTTTGTGAAAGGACACCGCGGTTTTTGAGATATTCACGGGCTTGCTGGCTATGCTGCCCAGTGCGAAGGAGTTCATGGTAGTATTTCACAGCAAACCTATTTAGTTCACTCAAGTCGTTGACCAGTTTTTGCCGGGCACTGGATTTTGCATCTCGTGTCGGCAATGAGATATTCGCCCGTTCTGCCAACCATTCAACCGCTTCCATAAAGGTCTTACCTTCATGTTTTTGGAGGAAAGAGATGACATTACCCCCGGTTTGGCAACCGAAACAGTAGAAAATCTGTTTTTCTGGTGACACAGAAAAAGAGGGTGTTTTTTCTTCGTGAAATGGGCAGAGTGCTTGGTAATTCCGTCCCGCCTGTTTAAGGGCGACACCACATTCAGATATCACGTCCACAATACTGTTCTGGCTCTGAATTTCGTCAATTGTTTCACGCGGAATATAGTGATTCGCTGCCATGAGGTGCCTCCACTCTAAATCAATATGTCTACTATGCTTTATTCCTTAAATTTAACGACTGTAACGCCTTCTCCACCTTCATTGGGGTGAGCGTATTGATAATTAGCGACGTGTGGGTTCGCGTCTAATACCTCGTGAACCGCACTACGTAATGCCCCAGTCCCTTTTCCGTGCAGAATTCTCACAGTTAATAATCCGGCAAGGTAGGCATCATCCAAATATTTATCCGTAATGTCTAACCCTTCTTTAACCAGCATTCCGTGAATACAGAGTTCAGATTTAACTGAATTGGCTTTGCTATGCTGAATGTCTAAGACAGATGTTGAAAGATGCTGAGACTCTTTCTTCGAAAGCACCGAGTCGATATCATCGTGGGAAAGCTGCATCTGCATACTTCCAACCCGAATCTGTAGTGGTGTACTGCCCTGTTTCGTAATTGCAGTGATCTCTCCAAATCGATTTAATTGCTTGATTCGTACTTTGTCACCGACATTGATATTGAGTCTTACTTTTTTAGGTTGCTCTTTCGGTGGGTCGGGTTTGAGTTGTTTTTTTGCGATTTCTATTTTTGAGAATGCTTCGCGGATGCTGGCTTTGGAGGCTTGTTCTCGGCGAATGTCTGCAACTACATTGTCTACCGTTCGGCGGGCAGTGGAAACTATTTCAAGTGCTTCTTTTTCAGCGTTTTGGAGACGTGTTCGCTGTTCTGCTTCAAATGTTTCAATAAGCTCTTTATGCTTCTGATACTCTGTTTCAGCGAGGCGAATCTTTTCATGGAGTTGCTCACGTTCTGTCTCTAATTCCTGTTGCGTTTGTTGTAGTTGAATAAGTAGGTCTTCCACGGCAACGTTATTGTTGCCTAAGTGAGTTTCCGCATCTGAAAGAATCTGAGAAGGAAGTCCTAACTGTTCAGCAATTTTTATCGCATTACTACTACCAGGAACGCCTATTTTCAAACGGTAAGTCGGTTGCAATGTGCTCCAATCAAACTCCATTGAAGCGTTTTCCATGTTATTTTGTGTGTGGGTATACGCCTTAAGTGCACCGTAATGGGTTGTTACGATCGTCCTCACATCTCGTTCACTCAGCCACGCTAAAATTGCCATACCGAGAGCAGTGCCTTCAGTCGGGTCAGTTCCTGCACCAATTTCGTCTAATAGGACAAGAGCGTGTGCAGATTTAGAATCCTCAATTGATTTCAGCATCTCAGCAATTTTTGTGATGTGTGAGGAAAAAGTGCTAAGACTCTGTTCTATATTCTGGTCGTCACCAATATCAGCAAAGATGTGATGAAAAATAGGGAGTTTGCTACCGGATGCTGCCGGAATATGCAAGCCAGATTGTGCCATCAAACACAATAATCCAACTGTTTTAAGCACAATAGTTTTTCCACCAGTATTCGGACCCGTAATAACAAGTGTTTTGAAGTCTTTTCCAACACGGACACCTGTAGGAACAACTTTCGTTGGGAGGCTGTGGGTAGTTTTTAGTTCTGAAGACTCTGTCGTTTTATCAAATTCTTCTGTTTTCTGTTTTTGGGATTGAATGTTGGCGCGGGTTTGGAATTCCAGTAAAGGATGCCTTGCGTTCAACAAGTTCACAACACCTCGCGTATTCAATTTGGGTTCAACTGCATTCAGTTCGAAACTGAATTGGGCTTTTGCGTTTAAAAAGTCGAGTTCAGCGAGCAGTTCAAGCGCACATTCAAAATCAACAATACGTTCACGAAGTTGATCTGTTAGTTCCAACAGAATCCTACGGATCTCACGATGCTCTGCTTCAGTCGCTTCATGAAGTGCGTTGTTCATTTCAACTATTGCCAACGGTTCCATAAAATATGTCGCACCACTGGTGGATTGACCTTGGACAACACCACTGAAAAACGCTTTGGCATCTTGTTTGATGGGTATCACATAACGGTTATTACGAGAAGTGATAACCGATTCTTGGATCGATTTTTGGTAATCTGGTGAACGGAGGATTGCTTCAAGTTTTTGATGGATGTTCGCACGGATTTTGATAAGCTTGCGGCGAATAGCACGTAACTCGGAACTTGCACGGTCTAAGACAGTCCCTTCAGGACTAATGCAGGACCAAATAGATTCTACGATTTCGTCAAAGACAGGAAGTGCGTCAACAATGGATAGAAGCCGAGGCAACTCATCACGATCCGGGTTCTTGAATTTCTTTTTAATTGCCGATGGAAGTTGTGCTACCTTTGCAACATTTAGAAAAGCATCCGGTTCTAAAATAGCTGCAGTTTTAGAGGCATGCCGAAGTGTTTGGCTAATATCCGTTAATCCGTTTAGCGGTATTTCACCGTACCTTTGGTGAAAAGTTTTCGTTTCGGAGCACAACTTCAACAAGTTATGTACTGTGTCAAGTGAATCAGAGGGAACAAGTTTGTCCACCCGCGCATTTCCTAACTCAGAAGCAGTGTGCCTCTTCAAAAAGAGTTTGAGTTTATCGTACTCTAATGCTTTCTCTACGCTGGGCAGCATTGGTCTAACCTTCTTTTCTCTTGTTACAATAAGTCTATATTGTAGAATTATCTCATAAAGGAGAAGCTGCGGATATGTAATAAACCTCTCACTACAATATCGGGTATTTTGTCAAATGAATATGAGATGCAATAAAAATAGAAAGGAAATATAAAGATTCCACGGTGCAAAGCACCAAGTACAAGATGTTATCTCAAAGTGCGTTTGACGTCCCCCCAAGTTGTCGCTAATTTCTGTTTAGGTGCCACCGGAAGTATTTCATGCTTCCACCACGAAATTACAAAAATACTACCATCAACTTCAAATAATTGTTCTGTCTTTCCAGTAACAAGATCGTGGAGAAAAAATGCACCCCACCGGGAGTAGATAATCGACTGACCATCAAATGACCAATCTGTCCAATATCCGGTCTGCTTATCCACGTCAAATAAAGGTGTTACTGTTCTCGTTTCAACATTAATTGTGAACATTGTGTCGAATTCTCTGCTCCATCTACGGAACAAGATTGTTTGACCATCAGGCGACCAGACAGGATAGAGATCGATATTGAATTCGGTTAATATTTCTATCTCTTGTGTTTCAAGATCTAAGAGGTAAAGTTGGTCTAATCCGCCGGGTCTTTCAAGTGAAAACGCAAGCTGTTTACTGTTCGGTGACCAAGAGATTCCCCAGAAAAAGAAGGTTCTTCCAAAGTGTGGAATCGCCGTCACCGCTTCCATTTCACCTGTGGCAATATCAAGCACCCAAACCTGATTGTCTTGCTGCGGTTGATCTTTTGTCCATCCGTTAAAGGCAAGTTTTTTCCCATTGGGTGAAACAGCTAAGAACCGATAAGTGCCGCTTATCGGTGTAAGTTGTGTTTTATTTCTTGGGTTGTTAATATTAATTGAAAAGATATGTGATAGTGTGTCGGCACGCTGGATGAAGTAGAGTGTGTCCCCTTTTGGTCCCCATGCTGGATACATACCGGATTGATTTAGAGGGGTTGTCTTGAAGTCCCCGTCTTCGGTGAAGGTTGTCATGTGAAGATTGAAATCTAATCTCCCCAGTTTTTGGTTAAACCCAGAAACAGCATAGGCGATACGCCCCATCGGGGCTGCCTCCACCGTCAAAGGCAGACACAGAAGAACTAAAATTAATCCAAAACATAACCTTTTCCCTATTTCAATATTACAAACATGTAAAAAAAGGTTTTTATTTTTCATTTGACACTCCATTCTCATCAATAGTGAGTCGGTCATAATTAAGTATCGCTTTATCATAAAGTTCACGATTTAAGCCGTGCATATCAAACTCCACAACTCGGTTATAACTATTTAGCGCCCGACTTGGGTAGCCAGATTTCTCAGACTTGCGTGCTGATTTCACGTTGTTAATAGCTGTTGTTGCTGCTTCTTCAAAACGCCGTATACGTTTGCGCACATCCGATAACAACCCGCCACTGACATCTTTTTCCACTTTATACGCACGGATTACATCCGTATATGCAACAAGAGATTCAAAATATAGTTCTTCCGTCTCCTTTTTTACCGCTTTTGCGAGGTCTAAAGGTTCTTCAATCACTGCAAGCACTTCTTTTGCCTCTTTAATCAATTCTAAACTTTTCTGTTCAATGCCGGCATTAATCGTTTTCTGAAATTCGTCAATAATTTCCTTATAAGATGCCTGTGCATCGTCTACGGCATTCAATTTTTCATGACAAAGGGCTTGATGGTATTTGGCACTGGTAAGAACAAACTGACGAATTGCTGGGGCAAGTTGAGGTGTAGCCGGAAATGCCCGCGCCTCGTAAGCTGAAATCGCCTCAGCATAGTTTTCTTCTTGTTCATAACAGTTGCCTACTGCTTTTTGTGCATACAAAGCGTAAATCTGGTTTTCAGGTTCATGTGTTTCAACGACCTTTTCAAATTGCCCCCTTGCTTCCGAATACTTGCCTTGATAATAAAGACTTTTAGCGTAATTATATCGAGCTTTGTCAGCCAAATGAGTATTCGGGTATTTCTCAAAAATTGACTGTAATTTTTCTTCAGCATTTTGGAAGGTCACCTTTTCAGTCTTTGCTTCATCATCACTGTCATCTTCATTTTCATTCGGGGCAGACACATCTAAAAAATTCGTTTCAGCTTCTTTATAAGTTTCGGTAGCGTTAGTAAAGTTTGCAGATGCTTCAGCGTATATTCTTTCCTGATTTTGAGTGTAGACTAAATAACCAACTGTCCCAACAATGATAATTGCAATCGCTATACTGATGGTTATCACATTATTCTTTAGAAAAGTGTAACACTGTAGCACGAGTTCAATAAATTTATCTTCTTGGATTTCGTCTTTGTTCAATCGTGTATTTTGTGCCATGATTTCCTCGGTCCTTTATTCACATTCAAGCGGGTGACGGGAATTGAACCCGCGACCCTCAGCTTGGGAAGCTGACGCTCTACCGCTGAGCTACACCCGCTCCCTATACACATTATACCATATCTAATAGGGATTGTCAAGATTAAGATGAAAATGGGTATGTAGCGTTTTTTGTGATTACCTTTCCATTCACTTCGCGGCGTTTGTAGGAGCGCAATTCATGCACCTCCATAGGCGTCAATTTAGCGGTCCGCCCCTCTGGTAGGCGCGTTTTCTAAACGCGCCGGTGTCAATTTGAGCTTGAAAACACGGCGCGTCTCCAAAACGCGCCTACTCAAACTTAGGATCTGGTGCGGTTAGGAAACCGCACCTACCGAGTGAGGCGTTTTAAACGTTATTATCTCCTTAAGTTGACACCTAATAACATAAAAAACACCACCGATCCAGATATTCAGAAGTGCTATTCACAGTTCCTATATATACCGCTCCGCTGGAGCGGAAGAATGGACTAACATTTTTCTATAAACATATCGCTCCGCTGGAGCGATAGATTGAACACATTAATACGGTGCAATCTATGAATATTCAATAGGTAGTAACTTGCGTTAAGATAATGAGAGGCGGGCAATCTATTTACCCGCCTTCGCAATTGTTAAGTGCCAAATGTCACTTACAGTTTGCCAAGTTCACTTAAAACTTGTTCGGCAGTCAAAGTATTATCTGGCGGGGCATCTTCAACGTGTTTGAAAGCAATTTTACCTGTTTCATCAACTATAAAAACACCGCGTGTTGTAATACCGACTTCTTCAAGTGCCATCCCATACTGTTTTGAGACTTCAAGATTCATGTCTGAGAGCAGCGGAAAACCGATACCACCAAGTGCCTCACTCCACGCTTTATGGGCAAACGTTGAGTCGCGATTGATAGCAATCACTTCGGCACCTTTCGCACGGATAGCCGCTAAGTTTTCATTAAAATCTGGAACTTGTTCCGAGCAAACAGGTGAAAAATCAAGCGGATAAAAAAGAATTACCAACTTTTTCCCTTCAAAATCAGCTAACTTAACATCCGTATCTTCCTGATCTGTTGATCCTGATAAACTAAAATCTGGAGCAGTTTTTCCTATTTCGGCCATAAAAAACCTCCTATAATAACTCGTGAAATGATATGTAATTTTCTCTTTAAATGATACCACAAATAATGACGAAAACCAAATTAAAATTAGCGGAGAATAAAGTGCAAATTTGGCACAATAATTAGAGGTTATCTCATAAATCGGATTTTTGAGTTTACTCGTTGTTTGCACTTAAGTTCACTTCTATCGTAGGGGTGAGTCCCTGTACCCGCCCGTTTTTTTATCAAGAAATAATGCAGATTACATTCAGGAACATGAAAATTGTAATGACTCTACAAAATCCTTGACAAATTACTAACACCATGTAATACTTTGTTGCATTATAATTAAACAACAATCCACCTTTCTGCCTAAAAAGTTGACAATCGACAAAAAAACACTTCAACACCTTGGTATAGGATAGGCGTAATCATTAAAAGTGTTGCTCTAAGCATCTGTACATTTAGTTTTGGAATATAAATTTTGACAGCGGACAAGTAAGGAGGTTCATTGCATGGCAAGATTTGATGGATACAACACTGACGGATTTTATGATGAGATGTTTTTTCCTGACGGAAGTGCGCGCCCTGCTGTCCAAATGCTCGTTGAACGGATTGCAAACTTTCCGAATGGGGAACTCATACGCCGCCAAATCACCGCTGAATATGCTTTACTTCGAATGGGGATAACTTTCAACGTTTACGCAGATGAACAGGGAGTTGAAAAAATCTTCCCATTTGACCTTATCCCTCGCATTATAGATGCTACCGAATGGGAATGGATAGAACGCGGTCTCAAACAGCGGATTCAAGCACTAAATCTATTCATTGACGATGTTTACCATGAACAAAAAATAATCAAAGATGGAGTCGTGCCTGCTGAAGTCGTGCTCTCATCGGGACGTTACTTGGAACAGTGCATCGGATTAGACCCGCCGCGCGGCATCTGGTGTCACATCACTGGCACAGATCTGGTGCGGGATAGTGACGGACAGATTTATGTGTTAGAAGACAATCTCGGTTGTCCGTCAGGGGTGTCTTACGTCGTGGAAAATCGACAGTTGATGAAACGCACATTTCCACAGTTATTTGGCATGTCACAGATTGAGCCTGTGGAGGATTATCCGAGTCGTCTGCTGGATATGCTGCAATACCTCGTAAGTGACAGTGTGATGTCTCCCGAAGTTGCATTGCTTACACCTGGCATTTACAACTCTGCCTATTTTGAGCACTCTTTCCTTGCACAACAGATGGGAGTCGCATTGGTTGAGGGACGTGATCTGGTCGTGATGGATGGATATGTCCACATGCGAACAACAAAAGGCTTTGAACGTGTTGATGTTATCTACCGTCGAATCAACGATGATTTTCTTGATCCAAAAGTGTTTAATCCAGAATCGCTATTAGGCGTCCCTGGACTCATGGAGGTTTACAAGTCTGGTCGGATTGCATTGATTAACGCTCCTGGCACCTGTGTGGCAGATGACAAAGTTGTGTGTGCTTATGTGCCGCAGATTATCAAATACTATCTTGACGAAGATATAATTGTGCCAAACGTCCCAACTTATATGTGTTGGGAAGATGATGATCGTAAGTATGTTTTGGAACATATTGACGAACTTGTTGTGAAAGAGGCAAACCAATCGGGTGGCTACGGCATGTTAATTGGGCCACACGCGACACGCGCAGAACATGAAGATTTTGCCGAACGCATAAAAGCGAATCCACGTAACTATATTGCGCAACCTACGCTGGCACTTTCGCGAGTGCCTGTGTTAATTGAGGGCCACTTTGAGGGGAGACATGTTGATCTGCGTCCATTCATCCTTTATGGCGAGGATATCTATGTCCTTCCTGGTGGATTGACGCGGGTGGCACTCAAAAAAGGGTCGCTGGTCGTCAATTCATCACAAGGTGGCGGTAGCAAAGATACGTGGGTGCTGTCAGGTACGAGGTAGGAGGAAGCCATGCTCAGCCGTGTTGCAGAATCAATGTATTGGATGAGTCGTTATATTGAACGTGCAGAAAACGTTGCACGTTTTGTAGATGTCAATCTGCAGCTTATTCTTGACCAACCGATTGGCATGCAGGCACAGTGGGAACCGTTAGTTGCTACCACAGGTGATGACGAGGAATTTGAGGAACGCTACGGAGAAGCATCGCGGGAATCGGTTATCAAGTTTTTGGCCTTCGACACTGAAAATCCAAATTCAATTATATCCTGTCTACGCGCTGCCCGTGAAAATGCGCGCTCTGTTCGCGAAAATATCTCCTCCGAGATGTGGGAACAATTAAACGATGCGTATCTGATGGTGACAGAGACCCCTGAAGAATGGGCACTGACAGAACCACATCAATTCTTTACAGACATAAAAGCTGCATCCCATCTGTTTACGGGGTTAACAGATAACATTATGTCTCATAGTGAAGGATGGCACTTCTGTCAGTTAGGTAGGCTTATTGAACGCGCGGATAAAACATCTCGTATTGTTGATGTAAAATACTTCATTCTGCTTCCCTCTGTCTCGGATGTGAATACCCCATTTGATGATATTCAGTGGGGCGCACTGCTGCATTCTGCAAGTGCGTTTGAGATGTACCGGCGAACACATGGACTCATCTCTCCCAACAATGTTGTTGCTTTTCTGCTGCTTGACCGCGAATTTCCGCGATCCGTGCTTTACTGTCTTTCTAAGGCAGAGGAATCGCTTCATGCTATCTCTGGCACGCCTTTGGAAACCTTTTCAAATTCAGCGGAGCAAGGTTTGGGACAACTTCGCTCTGAATTTGCTTATGCACAAGTTGATCAGGTCCTCCATAGCGGTTTGCATGAATTTCTTGACGCATTTCAAACGAAGCTTAACGACGTTGGCGATGACATTTATAAGACGTTTTTCGCGCTGCGTCCTGTTGACGGAGAATCGTCACAATCGCAATCCCAAATGCAATGAGGCAGGATTTATGCAATTGCAGTCGGCTGGGTTGAGGAACGAAACCTTATGCGTCAATTTAGCGGCCCACACCTCTGGTAGGCGCGTTTTCTAAACGCGCTGTTCGCTAACCTTCAACACAAGGATAGGCGCGTTTTGAAAACGCGCCTACCAGGGGGTCCTAAATCGGGATTAGAAAACGGACAGGCTTTTATCAAACTTACGTTATATTTAACGCTCATCATAAGGAGGAATGAATGAAACAAGTCGTATCTTTGTTATTTATCATCTTGACTTTTTCAGTCCTTGTTGCAGGCTGCGATGAAGGACAACAGATGGCAAAACCGATGATAGATGATATGATTGAACCCGGAAATGGGACACCCCCGACAACGGTCGGTGAAATGAAAACGGACGAAGCACCCAGTGAAGTGACAGAAAAACCTGAAGAACCGGCAGACACCACACCTAAACCTGCAGAACCGGCAGACACTACACCGCCAACCGTTGTGGAAGTCGGCTGGTATAGTGACGAGCAGCTCACAAAACAGATCACTGAAAACGTCAACCCCGGAGACACAGTATACACCAAAATAATATTCTCTGAGCCGATGCAGCATGTAGTGGCTAACGACAACACCGCGCGTCCGGTGATAAACTACCGTATTAACAAAAAAACGAGAAGATACCGCATAGTTTCACATGGGACGCAACTGGCCTCCGGTACAGCCAAACCCAAAGAA